>NZ_JBMNVY010000046.1:0-11717 GCF_049745435.1 Lactiplantibacillus sp. YT640 | reverse complement strand
GAAAGAATTTCGGAATCATGCCATTCTAAAAACTGCATAGCTATTTTAATTATTTGAACTGTCTACTTGACTCGGAGCAGTCCCGCGTTCGTTAGTCACAGCGGTGTTTTTGAATTTCTAATGATTAGTGATTTTGTAACCGATACTTGCGAATTGCCATAATCAATGACAACGTGTTGAGTACCAATGATAAACTGCTGAGGATCAAACTCGTTTTTGTAATACGCATGAGCGGCCTCCATTGATTGAATTTGTTAATTCTAGTTTACCGGTATTACGCACTAAAAGATACTAAAAGCACTAGGTGATTCGTGGGTTGTGCGATCAGTGGTTAATCATTTGACACGGTCTGTTTGGCCTGGGATAGCGCGTCCTTGACTGCGGCCTTGATGGCACGGCTCGATACAGAAGCGCCGGAAACTGCATCCACATCATAAGTGTTAGCAGCCACCATTTTTGCCGGCAATTCGGCAACTGCCTGACCACCAACTTCACCAGTCTCATGTTGTTCAACTACTTCAACATGAGTTAATTGTTGGTCAACATACGTGATACGAACCACAACTTGCCCACCAATGCCATCATTTGAGCGCCCTAAGTATTGGTGTTCACCAACTGTGATGTCCGGTGATGCTTCAGCTAGCAAATCATTGGCACCAGTCTGATGCACCGAAGCACTAGTATTCGCATCCGGCTTAGCCACTGCTTTTTCATCGACTAATTGTGTCGTTTCTTCCTTAGGTTTAGCTGCATTTTCACCAGCGATTTTTCCAAAAATCAGGCATTCAGCTAAATTACCACCACCTTGATACTGATTTGCACAAATACCGCCCAACTCACCTGCACCATACAAGTGCGGTATAGGTTGCTGATTTGCATCTAAAATTTCTGCCCGGTCATTACGACGTGGTCCCCCTTGGGTATTAAGTACGTTGTTTGTTAACTTAAGCGCATAATATGGCCCACCATCAAATGCCCGCATCGTATCAACCTGCCGATTAAACGCGTAGTCAGTACCAGACTCGACAAAATAATTGAAATCATGAACGGTCTTGGTAAGTACCGTACCATCAACTTCCATAACTCGTGCTAAGTCGTTTAGAGTAGTGGCCTTCACAACTAAATCGGTGAGATTATTAATCGGCGTATATTGACTTGCTAACATCTGTCGATACTGAGTTTCATCAAAAACCAGGTATGGATGGACATTTGTCCGCGGTACTCGCCACATTCCATGATCATAAATGTGACCGTGCCGGTTGGCTTCACTCTCATCAAAATACCGACTACCGTCATCAGCCACCGTAATAACGCTACCATGGTTAACTTCCGGCCAGCCTAAAATCAAGCGACCACGTTCACCTTGTGGTACGGCAATCGAAAGACCATGTAAAAATCCGAGTGATTCATAATTTTGCATGTGCCAAAAGTCCGCGCCAACTTCTTGGGCCATCTTAATACCAGCACCCTTATTAAACAGCGTGCCTAATGGTGCCAAGTGCTCAGCACCAAGGTAGTCCTGGATGGCTTGTTGATTATTTTCAAAACCACCACAAGCTAGGACTACGCCATTGGTAGCTCGAACATTAACTAAACGATGCTGACGTTCGATTTGGACACCGATAATTGTATTCGTAGTGGGATCTTGAATCAGATGTTGTGCCGGAGCACTAAGCCAGACATCAATCTGTTGCTGCCGATCTAACACTTTTTGTCGAAGAATTTTCCACAAAGCTGCATCAAAAATGCCATGATGGACGGTTGTAAAGTCATAGGATTGGACTCCATCAAATTCAGGAAACTCATGAACTGCACTGTCTAATGAAATTGGAGAATCAGCAGCTGTAAAATCATTTTTGACACTCACCGGTTCAACATTGAGATACTTTTGAACATAGTCGCGCATATTCGCCATGCCCGCTACGAAAGTATCAACCATACTATCGTCTAATTGCATGGGTGCCGTTAAGTTTTGATAATATTTTTTACCCTCATCAAAACTATCTACCGTTCCTAAGAGTTGGGCAGAATAACGGGTATTGCCTCCTTCATGACCATTCGGCGCTGCATCCGTGAGCAACACCTTCGCATGTGCATCCGCCGCAAACCGCGCTGCTGTCGCCCCGGCACCACCAAAGCCAATAACTACCGTATCATATTGATAATCCCATTTAACCTGATTCATTTTTTTGAGCATGCTGATCACCCTTTCAGAATCCATTTAACGTATTCTAAAGCACAATTGAAATTGATATTTAAATCACAAATAGAATCATTTTTTAACTACATCTGTATTATATAACCGCTTTCATTTTTATAGAAATAACAATCTGATTATCTATTATTACAAATGAGTAATGGGTTATACTTGATTTTAATAAGATTAAGCATTGAAGGTGGCGATTTTATGGAAAATAAATTGTTAGTATTTTTAGAAGCTATTCAACAGCACAATAGTATGACGAAAGCTGCACAAAGTTTATTCATCAGTCAGCCGTACATTAGCCGCACAATTAAAAGTGCGGAAACTCATTTTGGGACCCCCTTAATCGACCGCGGCCATCATCCACTTGAATTAACTTATGCTGGAGAAAGATTACTGACTTATTTGCAAAGTGACGCTCGTCTCCATCAGCGAATGAACACTGAGCTTAAAGAAATCAGTCAAAATAAGTATCAAAGTATGACGATTGGGATTACACCACCGATGGCTAATGCTTGGTTTAGTCAAACACTACCTGCTTTTTATCAACGTTTTCCGAACATTCGCACTAAAATACTAGAAATCACAACATCAAAAGCAGAAACGTTGCTAGCTAGTCATCAGCTAGACTTTTTTATTGGCAAAACAATTCATCAAACTAACGTCAAAACCATCCCTTTGCAGACAATTTCTTTGTCTTTAGTCATTCCAAAAACAGCCGGAATATATCAGTCCAATCAATTTTGGCGACCGTTCACCCCCACCATTCTTACAAGAATGACTGGTGAGCCTGTCATCCGCGCAGTCGGTGAAGCTCGCTTTCAAGAACTGGTTGACCATTACTTTGCCGATAAAGGCATCCAAACGATTCCACTCATTGAAGTCGATAACTCTCGCTTTGCACTAAGCTTGACACTTCAAGGACTTGGTAGCATTGTTCTAGCCACTGCAATGTTGGCAAAACTAGCCACTGAACCAGCCAAGTACCCTATCAATGCGTTCAAATTACCAACAAGCGAGCTCAGCCTTGATTTTAGTATTGCCTACTTACCAAGTCACGTGCTAGCTAAGCCGATTGCTTATCTAGTCGAACAAGCTTGTCAAACCTTTAATCCTGCGATTGATTTTTAACATAAAACGCAAACTGTCAGCATCTATTAAGCTAGATGCTTGACAGTTTGCGTTTTACTTTCAAAATCCATCAACGATAGTGAATCATGTTCAACCCCATCAACTGTTGCATTAGTTGCTCATTTTCTGGCGATAGTTTGATTTGTTGCTGCCGCAGACATTTGGAGATGTCTAAATTCATTCTGTCGAATACTCCCAGTACTGAACCAGTTCGTTGTTCCAATAGTTCCTGATAATAAGTTGCCAGCAGCTGTCGTAACGGTTGCTCATTCGTGGTATTTAGATTAGCAACTAAATCACTAATTATGCCCACAGCAACACGTGCCCGATCCTGCCCCCCGCTGTACCATTTCACCGTCATATCTGTTCGACTCCTTTTACGCAATAACAACTGCCACCATGGTCGCTGAACAGGTCTTCTGCTCAAACCTAATAACTCATCCGTTGAGACAGCAAATAGTTTGCTCAGTGCTACCAATAACTCTAAATCTGGATAACTTTTTCCTAATTCCCACTTGGAAATAGTTTGCCGTGAGACGTGTAACCGCTCCGCCACCGTCTTCTGGGACCATTCATGCTGTTGTCGTTGCTCTTTTATTTTACTGCCAATCACAATTTTCATCCTACCCGCTCCTCTATTACAATACTAGACTATTGAGTGCACCAATTCATTGCAACACACTTAAGCGCTACCGCAACGGTTGGTTGCAACCGCTCAAGATCAAGTCTCGGTATGAAAATGCTGATACAACGACTTTCCTGAAACTAACAATTCCACAACTTGTTGAGGATCATCAACCGTCACACCTTGTCGTTGCAAATAACTAACAAATTGCGGTAAATAGTCACTGGCCTTCAACGCACATTCTAGCTGATAAGTTTGAGCATTGGTCTTTAAAATCAATCGAAAATAATCCGGATTGAAATCAAATGGTGAAAATCGTTTGCGACACCGATAACTGATGGTAACCCGCTGCAGATCCGTATAGTAGATTAGTAGGCGCTGTGGACAATTGAACACAATTTGGCGAAACTTAGTCAATGTCGATGCAGCATACGTATGCAACTCAATGGTAGCAGGCTGAATCACCCAGTAACTATTGATTCCCACTGGAACGACCACAATCAATCCAACAATATAAAGTGATAAAAAGAGCCACCACGGCTGATAACCAAAACCAGTAAACAATAGACAAACAAATAGCCAAAATAATCCGAGACCCAGAAGTCGACCAAAGCTTAGTCGTCGACCAACAATATATGGCTTTGGAAAGAAAGCACTACCACGCACTAATTCATCCAAGGATAGATTATACAGATCCGACAGTGCCAGTAAATTATCGATTGACGGAATCGCCTTTCCGCGTTCCCACTTAGACACCGCCTGAGTCGTAACAAATAACTTGGACGCTAATTGTGCCTGTGTCAATCCATACTGACAGCGACGCGTTTTCAATAATGCTGCGAGTAACATTGGCTCGCCCCCCTTTATGATTTCAGCTTAATCCTCAACCACGATCAAACCAATCAACTCATGGTTGTTTAGTCACAATCATGTATGGTAGTCATAATTTGTTGAACTTCCGTGGTTAAATCTTGTTGCTCGCCAATTAAGACTTCGTTAGCAACGCCCAACGTATCATGTGGAAGCCACCACCGACGCATGTCTTCCACACCAAAATCACGATGACGCTTTTGATGACGCGCCAAGGTCGTGGCAAAGCTCACTTCAAAATAATAAGTAAGGACGCGTGGAAACGACTGACTAAGCCGCGCCAACATTTTTCCATACCGATCACGTGCTAAGATGCCTTCCACAATGACTACAGGCACACGTCCCAGCCCATAACACGCAATTTGTTCAATCAGACCAATTGAAATATTTCCCGGGTAATCATGACTCATCAGCATGTCGCGACGAACGACATCTTGGGACACTAGCAACGTATGATGGCCCACGCGTCGTTGCAACGCCTGCGCTAGCGTCGTCTTGCCACTCCCAGAATTTCCCCGAATAATCACCAAAGTTGTTTCCATCCACATGTCCTCCGCTCATTCCTGTATCTTAATCATACCGCACAGCTAACAAAAAACGTTAGCCAAATTGGCTAACGTTCGCTGATACTATTTGGCTTTACTGGCGTTACGTCGGGCATCATGTAAAATCTTCAATGCGCGTTTCCGCGATTTTAAGTTGGTCCCCCGTAGACGCCTGCGCGCACTTGCTAAATCTTGTTTTTCCATCATGGGTGCCTCCTGATAAATAGTAATTATTACCATTTAAATTATAATCAATCTTATGCTTACGTCAACTATTATGCAGCCAGCTGACATTGACAGATACAATTAGCTCCCAATAATTAAATTATCATTTATTAGACTAACGGCAATGACAATGTTACCCTTAAATTGTCAACGACATTATATAAGTATATTGAAGGAGTGGGGATCTTTGAAACCAAACAATGTTAATAATCAGAATAAACGTCACCAATCGCGATGGGTAATCACGAGCGCAACCGCCATGATACTGACAACGTTAACGATTGCCAGTCAGGCGGCGGCTGCCGACGATACAGTCACGACCACAACCAACGAACCGACCAACAGTCAGTTGAATACGAATACTCAAGTTAACGCTACTCAGGTCAATTTGAAAGCGGATACTTCTACATCAGTATCCACGATAAAATCCGACCAGTCAGCAGTCGCAGCCACGTCACCCACCACATCAACCGGAAGTCCCTCTGAGCACTCGTCGTCAGTGAACACCAACCCACAACAACAATCAGCAAATCCAGCATCACAATCTCAAGCAACTACCACGTCAGAATCAACACCGACCACAGATATTAAGCACCCAACTCAAACCGCACCAGCTCAAACAGCCTCCGCATCAACTACTGAACCAACTACCGAATCAAACACTGAATCAGCGACTGATAGTCAAGCTAAAGCAACGACAACCGATAATCAAGCTTCCAAGCAACCAAGCCAGCAAGCCGTACCCGCGTCGTCCAACTCCACTACCACCGAGGTGAATACTCAGTCAGCGACTAGCTCAGCGTCAACCGATGATAAAATTGTTACCAATGTAAACCAGGAAAAGCTGGTTTTGAAAACTAACCAACCAGTCGTCCGTGCCATTAGCCGCACCGCGTCAGAAAATATTAACGATTGGATGCCGAACACGTTATTGCAACAAGAGGTACTCAGTCAACTGCGCAAACAGAACCCAGATCGTACCTGGAACTCAGCTGCAGACATCACTAAGGCAGATATGCTACTACTGACCACCTACTATGGCAAGGACACTTATATCGACGGCAAGACTTCCTACTCATTAGAAAGACTGCAATATGCCACTAACCTTACGACAGTCTGGCTCAACAACAACTTGAACGCACCGTCTGGCAGTTACTATAGTGATGTCACTGATATTTCACCATTAGCCAACTTACAAAAACTCCAAGTGGTCAATATTCAGCAAAACCGGATCATGGACATTTCACCGCTCGCAAACTTAAAGAATTTAACGGAGGTCGATGCCGCCTATAACCACATTTCAGATTTTTCGCCACTTAAAGGATTTAAAAATCTGAAAGGCACATTCAGTAACCAATTTATCACCTTACCACCCGCCTATATTAGTGCAGATAATAATATTGCGACGCTGGCGATTGATTGCTATTTGCCAGATGGCTCTAAGGTTCAACTGAAGCCCAATAATGGCGTCGGTGAAACTGTTTTCTACAAAAACGGTCAGCTTTACGTTCGCTGGTACTTTAACGGTGCGGGCGGTGGTAATTACGACAGCAACGGTCATATCTACTACACGAATATGAAGCCCCAGCAACCCGGACTAACAGGTCCGACCTTTAACGGTACCACGGTTATTCCCATGGACGATTATTATTTCATGACCGCCGCTTCTGACGGTAACAACTTTGTCGTTGTCCGCCCGTATGTCTTAGCTGCCACTGCTGCGCCCATCACGGTCAAATACGTCGACGCGCTTACCGGTGAATCCTTAGTCACCACTGACCTCACCTTAAACGGAATCGTCGGTCAGCCTTACACGACTCAGCGCATTGATGACGAGCTACCAAATTATGACTTTACGAACATTGTCGGCAATGCCAGTGGTGTCTTCACGGCGGATGCCCAGACCGTCACTTATTACTATACTCGTAAGGACGCCAGCGACATTACGATTCACATGGTCGATACTAATGGCAACTTAGTCTACGAACCGCAAATTCTACCTGGAAAACACAATCTCGGTAACGCCTACAATTTAGATGCGCCAACCTTTGACCATTTTAAATTACAGCAAACTATCGGCAATGCGGCTGGCGTTTTCACGACTGATCCGCAAAGCATCACGTTTGTCTATGTCCGCTTAGACGCCGGTAACATTACGGTGAAATATCAAGACAAGCAGGGACACCAATTAAAGCCCGATAAGACAGTTTCCGGCTCCCAATCACTCGGCCAAACTTATACGACTGAACCACTAGGCATTGAAAATTACACCCTGATGACAACGCCGGCAAACGCCACGGGCACTTTCACAGACCAGGAACAGACGGTCATTTACGTCTATGTGCGCCGCGATGCTGGCCAGATCGTTGTTAAGTATCAAGATAGTGCTGGTAACCCACTAGCACCCGACAAGCTTTTAGACGGCAAAGAGCAGTTAGGAACAGCCTATCAAACGGCAGCCATTTCAATTCCTAACTTTTACCTAGTCGCCACACCCGCGAACGCCACTGGGACCTTTTCAACCGACACGCAAACTGTTATTTACCAGTATACGCGCTCGAATGCTGGCCATATCACGGTGAAGTATCAGGACGCTAACGGCACGACTTTAGCTCCCGACGACATCCTAACCGGTAACGGTCAGCTAGGTCGCCCCTACCAGACGAACGCCAAGACGATTGAAAACTATCGCTTATTTCAAACGCCAGCGAACGCTACTGGGCAATTCAGCGACCAAGCGCAAACTGTCATCTACGTCTACACTCGCGAGGATGCGGGTGACATCACGGTTCAGTATTTAGATGAAAACGGCCAGCAGTTAGCCGCCGATAACGTATTAAGCGGTCAAGGTCAATTAGGACAGCCCTATGAAACGTCGCCGCTGAACATTAACGGCTATACGGTAAAATCGACACAGGGTAACACGACTGGGACCTATACTGCACAGCCGCAACGCGTCGTTTACATTTACGAACGGACAGCTGGACAGCCGGTCACTGCCAAGTATCAGGACCAAGATGGTAAGTCTATTCATCCTGACGTTGTTCACAGCGGTTATTTGGGTGACAACTACTCGACCGAACAACTCGCTATCGATGGTTATACCTTTAAAACTGTTCAAGGCGATGTCAATGGGACATTTGGGACTACTGCGAAGACTGTGACCTACGTCTACGAACGGACGGCAGGGCTACCCGTCACTGTCAAGTATCTGGATGAGCATGGTAAGTCTATCCATCCTGACGTTGTTCTCAGTGGTTATTTGGGTGACAGCTACTCGACTAAACAGCTGGTTATCGATGGTTACACCTTCAAGGCTGTGCAGGGTGACGTCAGTGGGACGTTCGGAACTACCGCGAAGACTGTGACCTACGTTTACACTGAAAACACCCCCACGATTCCAGATACCCAAGGAACCGTTACGGTGCATTACGTGACCAAGGACGGCATTAAACTAAACGAACCAACCGTGCTGAGCGGCAAGACGGGAACCACTTATCAAACCGTGCCCCTGACGTTCACTGATCATGAACTCGTTGGTCAGCCGGAAAATGCCACGGGTCTCTTCACTGCTGATAACGTGGACGTCACGTACGTCTACCAAGCAACTGACACGGCTGGTACCGACGATATTATTGATCCCGAAGAACCGGAACAACCGACTAAGCCGGTTGAGCCAACCACACCCGAGACGCCTAACGAACCAGGAACGACCGTAACGCAGCCGGATCGTATTAAACCGACTCAACCAGCGGTAGCTGTAAAACCAGCAGCGACCGTGAAACCAGCGCTTAAACCCGCGGCCGCCCAGGCAAGTTTGGTCAAAACAACGAGTCCCGTCACTGAACACTCAGCCCAGTTACCACAAACCGACGAACAGACTGGCAAATTAGCGGTCATCCTAGGACTGTTATTATCCGTCGTCACGTTCGGGTTCTATGGTAAACATCGGCAATCATAGCGTCATTAGGTCTAACGAAAACGACACTTCGAAAAATGAAGTGTCGTTTTTTCTGATCAAAGGTGCCTATAATGAAATTAATCATTATAATTCCAATGAAGGAAGTCCTAATCGATGAAAGTCTATCTCATTCGTCACTCCGAACCAACTTACCAACAGGTCACTACAGCTGGATTAACTGGTTTCGGCCGTGAACTCGGCGGCTTAACCGACCGTGGTATTATGCTGGCACAACAATGCGCCCAGCAGCCGTTATTTGCACAAGTCCAATTAATTCTGTCGTCACCCTACACGCGTGCCTTACAAACGGCACTGGAAATCGTGCGTTTTAATGATATTCCACTAAAGGTCGACCTTGGATTACACGAGTGGCTGCCCGATAACACGGGTAGTCGGACTGATACCGATGAACAAGCGGCCACGGCCTACAAGCTCTATCGCCAACACGCCGGCAAACGCACCACCGCTAGTCCCCTCCCTTACGAATCGGCAGCTGAAATGAAGACCCGAGTTTTGGCAACTTTGAATAAGTATGCCGCATCTTACGATTGCATCGCCTGCGTCACGCACGGCGAGGTCATGCGGCAGTTTGGCGATCAGAAAGACGTGGATTATTGTGGTGTGCGTGTTATTGCGGTTGATTGACAATTCATAAGCAGTTGTCAAGCAATGGTCGCCTATAATGAACTATCAACCACTGTCAATCTAATAATAATCAGGCTTAAAAACTACGAAACAAGTGCCGACATTCGCCACCACGCCATACAGTCTTTGGTAAGTACTAGTATATCGCCTATATCACTCATAATGAAGTCATATGTCAATTTAATGGCTGAACACAACTTAAATACTGTGAAGTAGAAACGATTAACCATTTGACATGTTTACCCTGGCCTCACAATATATCATTGCTTTTAACAAAAACAACAGCTCAATTCGTAAATGAATTGAGCTGTTGCGTACTGTTCATAAATCTATTTAGAAAAATTTCCTTATCAGCTTGACAGGGCTGCCGCTCATAACTTGAAAGAAAGCTTAATTCAGACCTTCATTAAAAGGACATTATTAAATCCAGATACAAGGTATATTTTTCCAAGTTTGAAAATATGACCAGAAAAAGGTAGACTGACCAAATTTTCGAATTCACTAATTATAGCTCACTAAAAATTATCAATCAATAACTTATTAGTTTAAAACACGACGTGCAAAAGCTGGCATATAGTACTTAATAGCCGTTTCGCGTACTCCTTCTTCTGGGGTATAGCATGAATCATCATTCTATTCCTTCATATTACTATTACAACTAAGTTTGTGAAGACTGCGCCTAGATTTTACTTGGTATTCTTTTTCCTTTTGAGAAAATTCCATGTAAAATCAACTATATTTAGGACGATTACTATAAATTCAACAGTCCATACTGAATACCAATTAACATTGTAATCTGGAAATATCAGCTGAAGGAGTCCTGCAAATAATGGGATTCCTATGATGATAGTCCACATTGCTTTGTTGATTCTCATTGCCACCCCCACCCTTCTAATGCAGTGTAAACGTAGGTGTGGACTCTAAACCACATACCACCCTTTATTGAGTTAGCTGATAATACACCAACGATTGCTGAGGCAGCTATTGCAATGTATATGTTTTTAAATTTACCGGCTAAATAGCCAGCAGCACCTATTGAACCATTTTTAATGTTGTTAAGCGTACTCTTCTTTATTTTGATCAAAATATAATTCCAGTGTACTGAAACACTATTGACACCTTGATGATATCGACTTCTAGTTAGAGCCTCCACATTTTGGTAATTATCTTGATTATCTGGATCAATTAAAACGGTATTATTGCTATGATTGACTTCTACGATTTTTTTTGCGTTTTCAGCTGAATAAGTTTCATCTAGCATTTTGTTAGTTTGGGAAATCTGTGTGTTAATTTTTTCTATTTCCGAATTTGTAAAAAGATTTTCAGCCGTTTTATCTAAAACGAAAAACTTTCCTTTGAGAGTGACATATTTATTAGCTTTAGAAAACAAATCTGTTACACTTTCTTCTTGTGTAACTGCAAGAGAGATAGTGTCAGCTTTGACATTTGATAGTGTTAGAAAAGACGAGATCAAGAGTAACGTGGCAGCAAAAATCGCAAAACTTTTTTTTT
>NZ_JBMNVY010000045.1:0-12328 GCF_049745435.1 Lactiplantibacillus sp. YT640 | reverse complement strand
CTAAATATCATAAGGGAAGGCATTCCCTATTTCTATACAATTCAGAAATCTTTTATGCATTTACACAAGATATTTTACGCTCTCAACTTCTGCTTCATCCCTAATGAGTACTCTTTTGCCAGGGTGTCAATGTACCCAGACATCTTCAGTAGATTCACTAAATATTCTAGGTCTTGAGGGTCCCGTGAATAGAGCGTCATGTTCTGACGTCCCGTTAAAAAGGGATAAATAGCGGGATGTTCAATTAATGCGCCAACATTAGTAAGCGCAGCATGATTGGCCTCTGTAACCGGAACGTGATCAACCAAAATGACGCCATCAAACTTAGTGAGACCTAAGATAGTCTTCATAATTGTGGTCTTACCAGCCCCGTTTGGACCGACCAGTCCCACAATGTCTCCCGGATTAAGGGTAAAGGTAGCTTGTTTAATAATCTGCTTACGTTGAATAAACGTATTAACGTCTCTCAAAGTCAACATATGAATCTCCTCCAAACTTGTTCTAATCCTTTACTCTTAATTTCAATCATCTTCCAATTACTTACAAGCAATTAAAGCCAGATATTCCGCAAAAGAAGAGGCAAATTCACGCAACTAAGGGTTACGCAACTAGGCCTGAGAACTGCCACATTAGGCATTCAACAGGTTGCGCTGCCAAAGCACTAACGATAAGGCTATAGAATGCCAATCTCTGTTCAAATGGTTCCAAGATGAACATTCTGCCCTGTGTAAGTCACCTTTCATTCCACCAAAGTAACATCCTGAAATGCTGAACCTAAAATTATTTCAAAAAAAGAGACAATCCTAAGTATTGGATTACCTCTTTTAACTTGAAACCTATTTACTTACCACATGGTCCTCGTCCAACATATACTGAAACGCCACTTCACCAGTCAACAAGTTGGCCTTGAATAACCCTTGATTACCGTTGTTCTCGTCACCCATGACAACAAAATATGTTGCACCTTCATCAACGACGTGCTGGAAACTAAGGTAATTACCTTTAAATCCTTACTTCCGGAACAAACCAATAATTCAAATCATTTCACGTTGTGTTACTTCTGCTGCTTTTACACTCATATTTAACTGTAACTCCAATTCTTTTTTTACTCTTATTTTGAAGTTTTGAATGCTGGCTTATTGCCAGCATCCACGTAACTATCAGTTAGGCCGAAAACATAGTACCCCCCCTGAGTCTGGATTTACTCCAACTCAGGGGACTCACTTTATATAATAGGAATTATGATACAAATCATCCAGAAGTGCTGATAAATAGTAAGCATAAAAGAACATTAAAAAATGGCGACTTAACTTCAAAGAAAATTTATTTTGCTGTTTGAAATCTTTAACAACTAACTGTCACCGTGAAGATTCGTTCGTTAACCATCTCTTTAAACATTAACGATTGGACTAATATTTCCATCAGCATTAATATGTGGTCAAATATTCTGGAGGCAATAAAAATGAAATTTAAATTCAAAAAAATTTTTATCGTAGCTTTAGATTCTGGATTTCTTTACTTCTCTTTATTTCTGTCCTGATGCATTACAGTCATGGATTTGAATCCACTACCGATATATTTTGGGCCATCTTTATTCTTGGTACCTGCCTTTACGGCATGTTATCAGAACTATTTTTACAGAAAAAGAGTGGTTGACAGTAGGTACAATCAGATGATCGAGTTAAAAAATCCAAAGATGAGAATCTCTGGCTGGCACTAAAGTGCCCCCCCCTGAGTCTGGATTTACTTCAACTCAGGGGGGGGCACTTTATCTCTTTCATCATGAAAATAACGACTACGCTTTTATACTAATTATCAGGTATCTATTTACTTACCACATGGTCCTCATCCAACATGTACTGGAACGCCACGTCACCAGTCAATAAGTTAGCTTTGAACAAGCCCTGGTTACCATTGTTTTCGTCACCCATGACCACGAAGTACGCGGCACCTTCATCAGCCACATGTTGAAAACTCAGGTAGTTCCCCTTGAAACCTTGCTTGCGGAACAAACCAATAATCCGGATCATTTCACGTTGTGTCACTTCATCTGCTGCTACTTTTTCACTCATATTTAGCTTTAACTCCAATTCTCTGCTTTATTCTCATTCTGCCGTTTTGGGAGCTGGTCTTATTTCCAGAAATTACTCTTATCAGACCTCAGCGCCCAAAAAAGCACTCCCCTGAGACAGCGGAGTGCTCCAAAAAACTAGTAAATAACTATTAAATTATTTGCCTAACTTTTCCTTACCAAGAACCTTTAACTTTTCATCAAAGTCATAGACAACTGGTTCGCCAGTAGCCATTTCAAGGTCCATGATATCATCATCACTGATTTGTTCGATGTACTTGCTTAAGGCACGTAATGAGTTACCGTGGGCAGCAATGATTACATTCTTGCCATCTAATAACTTAGGTGCGATTTGGTCTTCCCAGAAAGGCATAACGCGTTCCAAGGTAACCTTCAAGTTTTCGCCACCAGGGACGATGTTAGGGTCTAAGTCAGCGTAACGACGATCGTTAACGGCTGAACCTTCATCATCGGCACTCAATAATGGAGGTAAAACATCATAAGAACGACGCCAGATATGAACTTGGTCGTCACCGTATTTTTCAGCGGTTTCCTTCTTGTTCAATCCTTGTAATGCACCATAATGACGTTCGTTTAAACGCCAAGTCTTGGTTTCTGGAATCCAGAGTTGGTCGGATTCTTCAAGCACATAGTGCAAAGTCTTGATGGCACGAGTCAAAACTGAAGTAAAGGCGTAATCGAATTCTAAGCCTGCTTCTTTAACTTTTTGACCAGCAGCCTTAGCTTCTTCAACACCCTTTTCGCTTAAATCAACGTCAACCCAACCAGTAAATTGGTTAGATAAGTTCCATTCACTTTGACCGTGACGAATCAATACTAATTTTGCCATAGCAGTTAATGACCTCTTTCTTAAGTTATTTACTCACCCTATTTTACACTGAAAAAGCGAAAAATCAAAACAATATCAGCGCTTATTTTCAGAATCCGGGTGGAAAGTAATCGTTTTTTTCAGATTAATGTTAGGTCGCGGCCGGTGAACCGGTTTCACGCCGATGATGTCCAAAATAAAGTTAAAAATCGGTACACCGACGATCAATCCCCAGACACCAAACAGACGCTCACTCACTAGCAATACGACAAACGTATAAAAAATGGGCAGCTCCGTGCGACTCGACATAAACTTGGGATTCAAGACATAGGCTTCTAGGGCGTGCACAACCAAAATCATTAAGAGCATATAGACCACGTAGCGCAACCCACCAACCGAATAGGCAATCAAGCTCAGCGGTACGACTGAAATGATCACCCCAGCGACTGGAATCAGACTTAAAATAAAGATCATTAATCCCAAGCTAATCAGTTGAGGCATCTTCAAGATTGCCATGAAGGTCACCGTAATCACCGTATTGACAATCGCAATCAAAAACTGTGCTTCCAAAACAACGCCAAAGCTATTCACAAACTTTTTGGCAAAGAAATGGACGTCTTGAAAGAACCAGCCAAACGTACTAGTCAAAAAGCGCTTCGTGAAGACCCGCATCTGATGATCCTCAATCGTAAAGAAGAAACTTAAAATAAATGATAAGAAGAAGGTTAGTCCCATATTACCAATATTAGTAATATACTGGAACACAACTGAAATGCCGCCCTTCAATTGTTTGAGTATATCCGATTCTTGAAAATACGATGTCACCCACGTCAACACTTGGTTAGTATCATGTGATGGGTTCTGATAAAACCGATAGACTGATTCAAACGTCAAAAAAGTTTGTTTGATCAACTGCGGTAAATAAATCGATACAGCAAAGTAAATTCCAAGAATGACTAGTGCGTAGACCACTAGGACAATGATCGTCGGTGGAATCTTCACCCACCGCCGAACTGCCCGAACTAACCGCGTCACTAAGAACGTAAAAATAAACGTTAATAAAATAATACTCATCATACTTGATGCCAAGTATAGCGTTAACACAATCAACGCCAATACGCAGGCGCGCCGCCAGCGCACATTTCGTATTAACTGTGACCAAAATTCCACAAAATCCACCCCTCTACTATCCCTTACTCCTATTCTAACGGAAAGTCTCAGCAATAAAAATTAAAAGGCCGTTGTGAATCAACAAAAAACGTGTCAAGTTTATCACTAATCGCACGATAAACTTCACACGTTCGTTTAAATAAACACTTAATAACTTATGAGAACTGCATCTTTAAGCTCTCTAATCCTAGTGCTTGGTGAATAATAACTGAGGCGCCACCCAACAAGGCCGCCGATTGTACGTTCTTGGTTGCAATGATTGGAACTTGCCGGCTTGGCGAAGTTAGCTTGGCCGTGCTCTCCCGAACATTAGTCAATAGTTGTGGCAAGATTTCTAGAACGGTCGTGTTCAACACAACCACATCCGGCGCGAACGCCGTGGAAACATTCGCAATCACTTTAGATAGATAGTAAACAAAGTCATCGAAGACCTTTGTCACTTCCGGATCATGATTGATGTAGTCATGCTTGACCGTCGTTAAATCTAATCGTTCAACATGCTTGATGGCCTTCAACCGAGCCCACAAGGCTTTTTCAGAAGCATAATCGTTAACTGATGCCAAGTGGTCCTCAACGTGCCGATCTTCTAACAAAGCAGTCCCCACTTCACCTGCTTCGCCTTCATGACCAGAATATAGTCGCGAATCAGCCACGATGCCCGCATGAATCTGATCGCGAACGACTACCGAAACCACGTTATCGAAAATCTCGTTGTCATGGAAATCACGTTCAAAAACGGCCGTTAAGTTAGCTTTCTTTTCCAGAACAACCGGAATCCGTAGCTTATCACGTAAATACTTTGCTAGATCAAAGTGTGTTAGTCCCTTGATCGGTGTCTTGAGAATTTTATTCTCATAAATAATCCCATCCAGCGCAATGGCGACCCCCATCAGACCATGAATCGTACCATAGTCATCAACGTTCCGTAATTGATCTTCAATCAAATCAATGACATCCGTCAACGTCATATCGCTCGTCTTAAAGCTTTGAAAGTGCAAAATTTTACCATTCAACCGTGAATACATAAGTTTGACTGCGTCAGCTGTCATGTCAATGCTGGCCACAAAACCATAGTTCACGTTCAGCTCAGCCATCACTGGTTTACGACCGCCGTTTTTCGTGCTGACACCACAGCCAATTTCCTTGATGAACTGGGTCCGCAGTAGCTGATTATAAATATCTGAAACCGTCACTTTATTCAAACTCAAGTTCCGTGAAATCTGGCTCCGGCTAATCGGTCCTTCGTTAATAACCTGCTGCAGAACTTGCTTTTCATTCGTACTGCGCATTACATGTTTATTAATAATCATACTGAATTTCGATGCCCACCATTGACAATCGAACTACTTTACCAAATCATGTTAATTTGGTCTGCCATTAATTCAATCATCAACGGGCACCTTAACCCCCTAATCTGTTAATATTCTATAGCATCAAACAAAAATAGTACACAAAATAGTCAATTTTATACCCATTTTGACATATGAACGTTAAAAAAAGGTCAATACCGATATAAAATGACCGCCCCCGTAGAACCAAAATATCAAGAACGAAAACTTTCCGTCCTTACTCCTACATTCTATAACAGTTTTTATAAAAAAATCACCGATTGACACCTAAAAGTAGGTGTTTTATCGATGATTGTTAAGTGGACTTCCATACTGTTATTAAATTGTTTATATTACTGCAACGACCTCGCTGCTTGCGCCAGAGACATATGTTGTAAACTGGCTTGTTGTAAAATGGCCTCGATTTGGGCATCCGTATACTGGCTAGCATTAAATCCAGCTTGCGCTAGCTCCGCACGCGTTGCCTGAATCTGATCAGAGCTATAATTCATCGTTTGGGCAGCTTGCGCCAGTGAGAGGTGTTGCGCCGCTGCTCGTTGCAGAATAGCACGAATTTGGGCATCACTATAACTACTGCCGTCGAGCCCTTGCGCGGTCAACTCAGCACGAGTCGTCTGCACTTGACTGTCACCATAACTGTTGTTAGCTGCAGCTGACGAGCCCATCGAATGGTTAGCTGAGGAAGTTGATGATGAAGCAGCCGCCTGCTGTTTAGTGGTTGGCGTGCGTTGCGTTTGTTGCTGACTTCCGGTCATCCCCGTAACCGCTTGTGCCGCACTCGGGATCACCGGCGCTGAACCGGTCAATGTCTTGAGTGACGCATTATTTTGTTTCTGTAAATCCAACACATTTTTCCGAATATCCTGATAGTAACGTTGCTTAAACGCCTTATCCTGCAATAACTTAGCAATTACAACGTTAGAATCCGTAAACTCATTCGCTTTATTCAGCTCAGCAGCTTTCTGATACTGTTGTTGATAAGTCTTGCGTTTTTGTTGCACTTTTTTTATTAAGGCAAGTTGTTCTTGGGCCTGATTAATTAACGTAACTGCACCGTGCTTGGTCGTCTTAACCGTCATAAAGTCACGTTTAGCCATGTCAAATTTCCGCGCAGCCAATGCTTCTTGACCAGCCACATAAGTCTGGGTCTGGGTTAAATACCGTTGCGCCTCAGTACTACTAGCTTTCGTTCTGGTCGCATGTGTAAAACTCGTCTCCGCTAACGTATAATTCCGCGCTTGCAGTGCCCGCTCACCAGTTCGCATTTCAGCCGTGTATGAGTCTTCCTGCAGACGGTACCGCGTATATGAATAACTACCAACCCCCACAGCGATAATTACTGCAAACACGATCCACATCCATCTTTTCATCACGACACCCCCATCAACTGATTTTGTAATTAATTTATTATAACATGTTTACGAATCAGGTCGCGATTCGTTGTGCTTACAAAACTGTTTTCATAAGCGTATAATAATTAGTGTATTTTACGAAGAAAGGATCCTTATTGCAATGCTAGAAAAAACCTTTTACCACACCCTTCTAAGCCACTCATTCAATATGCCCGTCACAGTCAACTACTGGGATGGAAGTAGTGAAACTTATGGTGAAGGCACACCAGAAGTCACGGTGACTTTTAAAGAAGCCATTCCAATGCGTGAAATCACCAAGAACGCTTCAATTGCCCTTGGTGAAGCTTATATGGATGGCAAAATTGAAATTGATGGCAGTATTCAAAAATTAATTGAATCGGCCTACGAATCGGCAGAAAGTTTCTTCAACAATTCTAAGTTCAAGAAGTTCATGCCTAAACAATCTCACTCTGAAAAGAAGAGTCAACAAGACATCCAAAGCCATTACGATGTGGGTAACGACTTCTACAAGATGTGGCTTGATCCAACCATGACCTATTCTTGTGCTTACTTCAAACATGACACTGATACATTAGAAGAAGCCCAGATTCATAAGGTTCATCACATCATTCAAAAGCTCAACCCACAACCTGGCAAGACCTTACTAGACATTGGTTGCGGTTGGGGTACGTTGATGTTGACTGCCGCTAAAGAATACGGCTTAAAAGTCGTCGGGGTCACGTTATCACAAGAACAATATAACCTAGTTGCTCAACGCATCAAGGATGAAGGCCTCAGTGATGTTGCTGAAGTCCGGTTACAAGATTACCGTGAACTTGGCGACGAAACTTTCGACTACATTACCAGTGTTGGGATGTTCGAACACGTCGGTAAGGACAACTTAGCAATGTACTTTGAACGCGTTAACCACTATCTTAAAGCTGACGGCGTTGCCTTATTGCACGGCATCACCCGGCAACAAGGTGGCGCCACTAACGGTTGGTTAGATAAGTACATTTTCCCAGGTGGCTACGTTCCTGGGATGACCGAAAACTTACAACACATTGTTGACGCCGGCTTACAAGTCGCTGACGTTGAAACCCTCCGTCGCCATTACCAACGGACGACTGAAATCTGGGATAAAAACTTTAACGCTAAGCGCGCTGCCATCGAAGAAAAGATGGGCGTGCGCTTCACTCGCATGTGGGATCTCTACCTACAAGCCTGTGCCGCTTCCTTCCAGTCTGGTAACATTGACGTCATGCAGTACCTCGTAACTAAAGGTGCTTCATCACGAACCTTACCAATGACCCGGAAATACATGTATGCGGATAACCGAATCAATAAAGCTTAATTAAATGCCAAAATACCAACTATCTCGATTATTTCGAAATAGTTGGTATTTTTTTGACCATTTTTCAGGAATGACTGACAACTAGCTTTCAGTCACCGCCATGCGTACCCAACCCAAGATCTGATGGTAGATGAGTAACGATCCTAGGAAGAAAGCGGCCGCTAAACCGGCGGATGTCGGTAGTTTGTTAAACATATTGGCTGGTAACACTAAGGCTAATAGTGGAAAGGCATACGCTGCTGGCAATTGTAAGTTAAGCGCCCGTAACCACAAATACACAAGTGGTAAGGCAATGACCGTCGTTAATAGCCACGAAGCAATCAATAGGTGAATGCCGACCCCAATACTAGCAGCAGCCGACAATGCAAGCCACTGCTTAAGTGCGGTCGTTACCGTATATTCAGACTGTTGAGCCGCTTCAAAGAAAACGACGATCACGGGTGGGATTGCGGCCATCTGGGACTGTCCCGCTAGCCAAACAATACCCACCCAGACAAAAACTAGGCTGATAAAGCCGAGCATTTGCCAGCGACTAGCAGAAGCTTCGGTTACCCGTGAGATTGATCGCGGTCGTTGAATCCAAGCCCCAATCATCAGGCAAATAGTCCAGAAAAAGATGGCTACGATAAAGGTCCAGTGCGTTGCATTAATGATAATTGGCAGTAAGCCAGTAGCAAAGGCTGGCGCCAAATTCGATTTTAACCCCTTCAATAATAATAGCATCAGTAATAGACCGACAAGCACTTTGAGGGCGTACGACCAAGGTAGTTGATTGACTAAGAAGCCAATAATTGCAGTTCCAGATGGTACTAAGAATAACTTTAAGGGTTGCCGAGTCCACGCCGTCTTACGATAAACCCACGTCCCGGCTGTCAGAGCACCGATTTCGGGTAAAATGATTTCCGCATCATGTTGCAATGTGGCACTCGCCACCATTAATAGAATGAAGCTCCACCCAGCTAAGTATCGCCAACCATCGCTTTGCTTTAAATCCATTTCGACAAAATATTCCTTTCTTATATTTAATTAGATATATTTATATTATCAAACGTCAACGACTAGCATTGTACCATAAATACAATCGTCTCCTCAAATAATCCTGAAAACACATCAACAGTTTTCAGGATTATTTTCAACCACTTTCCTGACCTCTAAATCAAAATTCGACTGAGTAAAGTCTTACCCAGTCGAATTCAGTCGTCGCGCCAACGCAGTCAGAAAATTATGCATTTTGCATAAGCCTTTTGATAACTAAACGGTTATGCTATTTATCGTACTAGTAATTGGTTAACCAGCCTACGTACACTAGCCGTTACGGCCTAACATCAAAAATATGAAGATGGCTTCTGCTACTCGTAACCACCACCGATATCGGTGCCAACGTAATACCGACCAATGGTGTTTTAACCACTGATTGGCATAGTGCGCAATCAGTGGCGCCCCGATAATCATAAAACCCTCGGTCCAAAAATCGACGCGGGCGGGCCAAGTCGTGTTATCAAAGCCAGCACCAATGGTCGCAACTACGAGCAAGATGTAGAGGCCCCACAAACTGATTTGTAAAGGTCGTTTGACTTTCGGCCACCATTGCCGGGCCTGTATTCGCTTAATCATTGATTGACGGTGCGGCCGATAATGCTCATGACCAGGTAACGCTGCTAACATTGCAGTCGCACTTTGATATCGTTGCTGTGGGTCTAGGGCCGTGGCCTTCATAATAATCGGGGCCCATGTTGAATCCTGTGTCAGTGTCGTTGTATCTAACGGCCCGCTCGGCTCTTGACCAGTCAACAAACAGTTTAGAACGACCCCTAACGAATATAGATCGCTCCGTTGATCCGTTTGGGCGAAGCCATAGTTTTCAGGTGCGGCAAAACCGATCGTGCCTAATAAACGAGTATCACTGTCTTGCTCAGCATGATATTGTCGCGCTGCGTTGACGTCAATCAAATAGTAGTGATCCCGATAACACATCACGTTACTTAGTTTAAGGTCCCGATGCACAATTTGTTGTTGCCCCAACGCCTGTAGCGTTATCAACAATTCTTGTGCGACGCGCACCGTCATTTCGGGGGAAAACGGTCCTTGTGTTGCCAATCGATCCGCTAGTGTTTGACCATTAATTAAGGTCTCAACACTTACAATGCAATCAGCCGCCGTTAATAATGCTTCGATCCGGGGCATTCGGGGAATTGGCTGCTGCTTCAAACGCTGTAGAACAGGAATATTATCAGGATTTACTAGTTTAGCTACCGAAACAACCTGTTGCTTCTTAACCAGTAACGGAAACTCGCGTTGCGCAACTAATGGTCCTAGTGGTTCATAACCAGCCGTACTTAACAATTGCATTGCTTGAACAATCGGTAACACCGTGACACCCCCCTTTTTATCAAAATTACTAACTTTTATCATAACCATACTTTTGGAGGAATTACAATGTCAAAATATCAGAATAACGAAGTCACACCAGTCGCACCCCATTCGCGAACAGCCGAATTAGTTTTAGGAATTATTGGCGGTATCTTCGGTATCATTGCCGGCTTACTGGCGATGACCATCGGCGGCATCGGTAGTGCTTTAGAAACCAGCGGATCGGCTGGGGTCAGCAATCTTGGCGTTGGCTGCATTATTGTCTCTGTCCTCGCGATTATTTTAAGTGTCATGATTAACCGCAATCACGTTTTAATGGGCTGGTTGATCATCCTTTGTGGGATTCTTAACTTCGTCTTTGTCAGCTTCTTCGGGATTCTAAGCGGTCTGCTCATTGTTATTGCGGGCGGCTTAGCACTAAGAAAGTAGGTAAGCTCATGCAAAAAACGAAAGCTTGGTATCAAAAATGGTGGGCGTGGGTCCTGATTCTCCTTGGCATCTTCTTTGTCATCAGCCTCGTCAATTCTCCACAAGACGGTAAAAACTCACAAGCAGCGACGACCAAAAAGACCAGCGCTAGCAAGTCCACCGCTAAGGAAACCCCGGCAAATACGATTTATAAAGTCGGGCAGACAGCCACCATCGATCACGTGCAAGTAACGGTTAATAATGTTAAAACCGCAACGACGCTCAATGATGTTCAGCCTAAAACTGGCAATCAATATTATACGGTCACCGTAACATTGAAAAATAGCGGTAGAGATAAAGTCAGCTATAACCCGTTTGACTTTAAAATCAAGGCCGCCGGTAACCAAACTAGCCTAGATGAGATCAACATTGATGAAAATAACCAATTAGATAGTGGTGACCTGACCGCTGGTGGCTCTGTCAGTGGTACCATGACTGGTCAAGCCAAAGCAGATGGGTCCGTTGAACTCATCTACAATCCCAGCTACTTCAGTGATCGGCATTTGACCTTTAAATTACAGTAGTTTCTGGTACACTAATACTAATTAAGAAGGAGTATTAGGGGGGCACTAACCGTGGTAGAACGCGCAACTAAGGAACTATTTAACGAAATCAAACATGCAAGTGAGGCCGACCAATTTATGACAAATATGGCCAATAGTTTTATTCGTACCAATCCGGCGGAATACCTCGCCGAGCTTATTCAAATCAAACACGTCACTAAAAGCCAAGTCATTCGGCGCGCTAATCTAACGCCCTCGATCGGTTACCAGTACTTCGATGGCAAGCGCCGACCTAACCGGGCTCGCATCATCGCCCTCGGATTCGGTTTTCAACTGACCCTGACCGAGCTTAACACGATGCTCAAGCGAACTGGTTACGCCGTCCTTTATGCGAAGGATGAATGGGATGCTCTGGTCATCTTCGCACTTAGTCAGCGCTTTGATCTTAATCGTACTGATGAACTACTTTATCAATACGGTCTAGGCACGATTACCGACGAAGATTAGCGTAGTTGCCATCATCCTCACTAATGTCCTATGTCAGACTCACGCCAGCTAAAAGTTCGGCATAACCAGGTTTTAGAATAATAAAAGACCAGGCCCTAATGAGCATTCAACTCATTAGGGCCTGGTTTGCTCAATCTAGGTCAAAGATAAAAATGATGGTTTCAATCAATACAATGAACGGGATGTATCGAACAAATAAGATAAAGTACCAGAAGGCCTCGTTAAAACTCACAACATTGAATCTAGTTATCCCTAGAATAATCAAACAACTAACTAGGGTCCGTCTTAAAACTACTTAAGTAAGATGCAAATTGAGGCAATGTAGACCGTAGCCAGATAAACATGAGCGAGCTTA
>NZ_JBMNVY010000044.1:0-12513 GCF_049745435.1 Lactiplantibacillus sp. YT640 | reverse complement strand
GTTGTGGTGACTATATTTTACAAGGACTCAGGCTGTGAGTCTTCTTTTTGATCATTTGTTGCACTTCAATTGTAAATTCGTCGTAGAAAAAATACCCACAATTCCATAATCCACCATGTCATATCCACTATCATCACGATCAACAACGTATAATTTCATCTATTACACTCCCATAATTTAAACAGCCCGCTTGCGTTCCTCGTTAGTTGGCTCCTTGACGATTATCATGGTTAATCATCTGGAATTAAAGCAACATAGTCACCTTTAAACTTTGCATGGGAATAATCAATGCCATGCTTATCAAGATACTTTTTGATGTCCGGAATTGTGTCATAAGCATCTGGCTTCTCTGGATCATCTGACCGGGTAAACATCTTGGAAAAATCATCTTCACTGTTTTCAGGTGCATGACTAATAAATTCTCGATTAGCTTTATAGTAAAATCCATTTGCATCTTTTTCTCCACGAGTACCTGTTGCATACGCAAGAAACAAGCTGATTCCACATCCAGGACAACTCCAGTGGTTAAAGCCAAACTTAACATATGTCACTTTATCGTAACCACACTGTGGACACATAAATTCAGCCTTTACCATATCACCATCTTTAGGCATCCATGTCGGTTTCTTGAAGTCAAACTTAGACTCTGTATTAGATCCCTCAGTCGTTTCGCCTGCGTCTTCTGGAACGAATGTATGTTTTTCCTCACGACCAGTATTTAGTTCATCATTACGACCAGTCACCAACTGATGTGACTTAAAAACTTCCTCAAAACTCAATTCACGAGTTGCTTCAACTATTACAGTCAAATCGTTATTTTCAATCTTTAATTTCATAATTGCTTTCCGTCCTCTTTGGTTGGCTTTTTGTTTGCTTCGGCGTGCTCCTTCATGCGCCGGTGCTTCCGTTTAATCGTTGAACGCTTCTTAGTGTGCTTAGGCATCTTCGTCCTCCGTAATTTCATCTATTTCTACTCGCGGATTTCGTTTATCAACGGCAAATTCGTCCTGGAATCCTGTGATGTGCTTTCGATTGTCGTTGCCTAAAAGCCCAGCCTTCATAAAGCCGTCCAGCACAAACTTTTTAGCAAACGCGATATTATCCGCATCTTTCCGGTTGTTCTTCGTGTACCACGTAAATTTAAGCTTGCAAGGCCAGCTGAATTCGACTCCGGAATTCCGACTAGCCCGCGCATATACACTACATAAGGCCGTGTACCTCTTCTTTAGGTTAGCTGCCGCATACCGATTGGCCCGTTCAGCCTTGATGTACTCATTTAAGCTAGGTAGTTCGCCCTTAATCACGACTTTGCTCATACTTTCGGCACCCGGCTAATGTAATAGCCATTAACGACCCCATTAGACATACTGGCCTGTCTAATCGAAAACTCTGGAGCATCAATCTTCTCGCATAATCGTGCCAGTGTTTGATAGGCGATCACTTCATCAGGATTGTTATACTTCTCAGCACGCCAGTAACCGTTAGTCAGTGGCAGGCTGTATTTGTGGACTAAATCATTTACCCGCTTAAGCTCAATCGACGTACTTTCGGATATCTGTCTGAGAGAATGTTTGCCATGCTTATGTGCTTGCCGAATGGCTTTAATATCTTCACGCTCTCCCTGCTTCGAATCTTGTTTCATACTGGCTAAGTAAGCTTCATCACTGCGTACCTTAGTCCCAGGCTTAACCAGTCTAACCGGAAACGGCCATTCACCAGATTTGTAGTTATGCTGCGTGAGCTTAAACATTTCCGGTTCTGGCCCTATTGCTAGTGGGTGATCGATATCGGGTCTGTCAGCATTAATTACTAGCGCCTGTGTTTCAGTCATGCGCTCACCCCTCTTTGACCATTGACTTCGATTTCAAAAATTTATTAGCAAAATACTGCTGCCCCTTGCCCGTAATTAGGGGCGTAAAGCGTGTCTTTGAACCATGGTTAGTGGTGATCACGGTTTCTCTCACTTCCATGATTCCCAGCTCCATCGCTCGTTGGGTCGGTGAGTTGTAACGTTTCCCCATCGCTATTAGGCAGCCATGAGTTCTTAACCAATCGAACAAGCGGTTTTGACCAGTCTTAATACCGCGCTGGCGTAATACCTTAGCAAAATTGCCAACGCTGATAGAATCGTCTGAGCCCGAAACTGCTTGGCCTAATCTAGCCGGCCCTTGCAACTGTTCATTCTCCATTTTCAGCTGCTCGTTTTCCCTCATCAGAAACCCATATCCACGTTTGACAACCTCCATTGGGCTGTTCCACTTATCTTCAATAGTGATAAAATAACGGCGGTAAATTTGCCCTTGCGGCGTTTGCGACATCATGGACAACTCTTTCGCCATGTTAACGGTTAATGCATAATCTTGAAGCTCACGTTTGGCGCCGTTATTTACAACCGTAACTCCGGTTACACTTGTGAAATCAATGCCCTCGACAAACATGCTAAAGTTTTGATCAACCCATTTACTAAATCGGGTTGTTAATTCCAGGCCTTTGTGTAGATCCCGGGCAGACACTAACTGCCGTCCATCTTTTTCAGTGATTTTAATCAATTCATTCATGCGCTCACCTCCGTTTGCAATCCTTGTCTAGCTTGCTCTAGATCAATAAAATACTCGGCTGGCTTACCCCAACACTGGGTCAAATCAAAATTTAAGCCATCCCGCTGATATTCAATAATTAAAACCTCGAGTGCAAATAGCTTGTACTCATGAGCGCACACCTCATCTTGCGCACTACCACCGGCCTTTAAATGCCGCTTCATGCGCTGCTTAGTCCAATGCAGTGCCGACGATTCATAGGCATGGTTAGCGGCCAATTTGACTAGTTGGTTACCCCAATTCATTTAGCTTCCTCCTGACTGTTCATGAACGCTAGGAACGCCTCGTCACTCATATCGTCCTGCTGGTTATCACTTGAGTTTGGCTTAGAATCCGCCTGAGAAGCACCGCTTTGCATCCACTTTGGCGTAACTTCTTTACGGCGTGGCTTTGAATAGCCACTAGGTTTTCTTTCACTCTTCATGCGGTCGTCATGATTAGCAGCAGCCTTTTTAGCCTGCTCTAACGTCGTAATATTTCGTTTCTTCCAACCCGCAACAATTGCACGAACGTATTTCAAACATGCATTAGATTTAATCTGATGTTCTCCAGCAACCCAAATTGCATAGGCAATCACCTCAGGCTTGAACTCTTCCAGCCATTCATCAATCTCAGGTCGGGCAATACCATTTGGAAATCCCCACAGGTTGGTCCAGTCGTTAATGACCTGCTCGCGCGTCACGCCCGCGTCATCATCATAAGAGTCAGTATCAGTCAAGTCAGGGTCAGTACTAGTAAGTTCTTTATGTTCTACTGGTTGACCTCCACCTTGCCCAACCGGTTGACCTACTTCATCTAAACCAGTTGGCCTACTTTTATGACTTGTAGTTGGGTTACTGGTTGGGTAACCAGCTGACCTACTATATAAATTAATAATGCGATATTCAGGTGGTTTAACATTTTTCTTGCCTCTAGCATATTTAATTAGTCCTAGTTGTACTAATGAGTTGCGTGCTTTATCGAGGCCGGGTTCGGATAGTCCTGTCAGACTGAGTAATGCCGAATTTTTCATGCGAAACTGAACGTCCAACTTGCCTTCGTCGTTCGCATAGTCTAGTAACTCGCGATACAGATTATTTTGGCCGTTAGAGACACTCGCTTCATACATCTTAAAATTACGGTACGCTCGTCGTTGTTTGAAGTAATCCAAATTCGTCCCTCCTTTACTAATGGGCCTTTCACCCATTCGGTGGATTCAGTCACTGCTGCATTCAAGCCAATTCGAATGTCATTTGATTAAAATGGTAGATCGTCGTTGCTGATAGTGATTTGGTCACTAGCACTTGGTGTCGCTTGCTTGTGTGACGGTTGTTGCTGCTGGCCCTGATTACTCATTCGTTCTGGCAGGTCAAAGTCTGTAACGTTGACTCCCAACTGCGTTTGGCCGTTGTATTCATCAACTTCAAACGTACCTGTTACCAGAACGTGATTTCCTTTATGGAAATATCGCTCAATCGTTCCAGCCCGCTTACCCCAGACCGCACATCGAAACCAGTCAGTGCCATAGTTGCCTTGATCATCTGGGCGATTCTGTCTTACTGCTAAACTAAAGTTAGCAACTTGCATACCGCTTTGCGTTTGTCGCACTTCAGGGTCCTTACCTAAGTTTCCCGAAATAGTGATTTGTCTCATGCTGATTGGTCCTCCTTGTCAACGTACGAATCTAATTTATTAGTAACCAACTCAATTAACGTGTTAGCACTACTGTGTGTCAGCTTATCAACGCTGCCAACCTTCTTGAAATAAGCTTTAGCAACAAATTCCTTATCCTTGTTTGTCACACCCGCCAGAGCTTCAAACAGTCTGTCTAGGCGGTCCTTTTGCTGGCTATTAATAAGCGGCTCACCATCAGTTGCATTGCTGTCGGTTGCATCCGGATCTTCTTCCTGGTCAGTGATGTTAAACAGCTGTTTGTAGAAGTACTTCTGAGCACTCGTACAAGCTTTAGCCATCGCTTTCTCACCGCTATCTTGGCCACTTCCGGGCATTGAACCTGTCTGTGACTCTGAACCGTCTGTGATTAAGAACGTCCCCATGACGTCAACAAAGTGGTTTGAACCGCCCTTCTTGCTGGCTTTATCATATTGATTGATAATCTCGTAATTCGGGATAATTCGAATTCCAACACCTTGGATTGCGTGCTCAACCGCAGCTTTGATAGCTCCTTCGGATTGAAATTCATAGTTCTGGAAACTATTCTTACCGTCTTTATGAACCGCGCCAATTGACTTAGCAGCCTCATTAAGTTTCTGCATCAGATTAAGCTTCTCATTCATCCTTAGTCCTCCTTAGCTTTTACGGAAATTTTGGGCTTTTTGAGCGATCCATAATACCCCGGCAGCGCCTTAAGGCTTGAGTCCATGATCTTTCCATCAGGAGTTACATAGAACTCGCCACTTGCTAGCCGATTTTTGATTTCGGTCTCATTCACGCTTCGGGACGTCTTAATTAAGGTATCGTCAAAACGCTCAAAGACCGCTGTAAGCTCTTTTGGTGTTGCATCTTTATCTCGCTCAAGGTTCCAGTTACGAGACGTACTAGGGTTAACGGTGCCAATTTTGAAGCGAAAGAACTCAGTATCAACTTGTTCTTGATCACCCATTGCCATTCGCTGTAATTCTTGTAGTTGGTCAATTTGCTCATCTACCGTCTTGATGGCCTTTCGATACTTATCAACTTCCATTTGCGGTCTTAGCATGGCCTTTTTAAAAGCCTTCTTATCTCGGGTAGCCTGCTCAAGCTTGGCTTCCATTTCATCGAGCGTCATGCCCGCAGTTTCTTCTTTAATCATTCTCATCGTCCTCCTCATCAGCAATGACGCCACTTTCAATTAACTCTTCCTGAGTGGGTTCATCATCACGCCAGCCTTCCGCAGCTTCTTCTTGGTCAATTAACCAACTATCGTAGCCGTTCATTTCGTCCACCTCCGTGTCAAACGTTGTCTTAGTGACTGTTTCGGAGTACAATAGAACTCGAAAATGAATTTATTAAGCGTCTTAGCTGCACGGGTACTTCCGATACTCGAGCAGCTTTTTTCGTACTCAAATTTAGGCTTTAACGATACATATTGCGCAATGGACGCTTGCAATCCTTCCAGATTATTGATAATGATTGGTACTGGGTGATAGTCCACCGTGTAGTCTGGCAGATTAATTACTTCATTCGCCATTATTCAAGCCCCCGTAATTCGTTCAATTCTGTTTCACTCTTATCCAACATCTTGTACAACTTGGTCAGCGATTCGCCATCACTGATCCAAACACTGTTGATAACATGCTTTAGAAACTTGATGTGATTTTTCACGATTTCTTCCATATATCATTTCCTCCTAAATTCCAAACCAACTAGCAACTTCATGACGCTTGAACCACAATGCAGTTAACACGCAGCCTACTAATGCTCCTTCAATCATTGCTATTTCCTCCTTACGCTCGTATTTGGTTGTCAGACATCCAATTCTCTAAAGCTTTTTGTGAAAATGAATCTTTTGTCCCCTTCTTGAAATGCGGAAATCCAGGCTGATAGTAATAAAAATCTTTTAATGTATCCACACTGCATCCAAGCATACTAGCGGCTTGCTGTTGGTTTAATCCCTGATCCGGTGTGTAATACTTCTTCACCAGCACTTCCAGTTGTGGCATGATTCTATCAGCTACAGCAACGGCTACAGCATCAATAAACTCAGCGTCATCATTTTGCGTTGAGATCATCATCTCTATCACTCCTTCCTATGTTTTCTTTAAACTATTTGATATCTGTGCTTTTTAAGATACATTTCACGATCACGACAATGTTTTTGAATCTCAGGCGTATCCCAGCCAATATGTTCTCCAATTACAACTTCTAAGGCCAAACTGTATTTTGTTAAATCATACAGTTGGTTAAAGGCCTCTTCCGGATCGTGAAAGTCATTTAAGCTTTTAATTGGCCTACCAAATTCATCACTGGCATTCATCAGTGCTTGGCTGGCCTGTTTGGCTTCTTCCAGAACTCGATCTTCCATACTGCTAGGTGTCAAGTAAAGGTATTTGCCGTCCACGCTAGGCGGAATAAGGCCATTTGATAGCTGGTTCAAAATATCGATCAGCAAGTGACCACTTTGCTTTGGTACCGCTTCTAATAGTGACTCAACTTGCTCATATTGAAGATTAGCTTTACCACTTCGTAGCTTTGAAATTAATGGTTGTGAGTATTTCATTCGGCTTGCCAAGCTCACCGTTGAAACCCTACTTGCCTTCATTGGATAAACCAATTTACCGCCTATATTTGCGGCTCGATTCATAATTGTTTCTGACATATAACTAACCTACATTTCTATTAAAGTATCTTTGATTGCTTTTATTTGTTGTTGGCGCACTTTTGAAAACCACTTTTCAACATCTTCATCGGGCATAGTTACTGCCGTCATGTTTACGAATTGAGCCGTTAAGTTTGGTTGTTTATCAATAATGTAGTCAAGTTGTTGGCGCCGACTGTACTTCGTATCATTATTCATGTTCTTGCCTCCTTACATTTCATATCAGACATGTTTCTATAACTCATGCTTGAGCCATAATATAAATAGTGAGTTACAAACCACCGTTCTTTGAAAAGTTAATAGTTTTATTCACTCCTTATGCGATAATTGAGCATAAGGAGGTGATATTTATGGCTGATCAACATGTCGTCCCTGATGGAAAGGGCGGTTGGAATGTTAAAGGTGCTGGCAATTCACGAGCTACTGCCAACTTCAACAATAAAAGTGAAGCGGAAAAAGTGGCCCGTCGTATTTCTAACAACCAACATTCTGAATTAGTTATTCATAACCGTGATGGTAAAATCTCTCGTAAAGATAGTCATGGTCATGATCCACATCCCCCTAAGGGTTAATCCTTATGTGGGTATGCTTTAACTAAATATCCGGTAGCAGGGGTTGCATCGTCAGTGTTGATCTCTGCTACTTTTTTGCCTTCTGTCGTAGTAACCACAATTCGATCCCAAAATTTGCTATTTAACATGGTTCCATCAAAATCTGGATCGCTTGCTGGATGAATAATTACAACTGGTGTTTCTTCTTTCTCACTCATTTTGCCGCCTCCTTTGTCAATTTGTATGCTTTCGCCGATATGATACGTTTGGTATCTTTATCTGGCAAAAAAATATCAGGAAACAAAATTTCTGGTTTAACCTCAAAAAGATATGAAAATTTAGCAATTAATTTGCTACTAGGGTTACGTGATCCATTTTCTATGCTTCTAACAGTTATTTCCGCAATATCAAGTAATTTTGCAACACTGTTTTGAGACCAACCATTCCTATTTCTTTCTGCAATAAGTCGCTCACGCTTCATTTTTGCACCTCCAAATCCGATACATATCGTATCAACAACTATTATAATAAACGATACTTTAAGTATCGTCAAGTGATTCTGGAAACTTTTTGTATCATTTATTGAAACCGATACGCAATGTATCTATACTGATACATATAATATCTATTAAGAAAGGGGGTGGCACTATGGCATCTTCAGGAATCGGGAATCGTTTAAAAGAACTACGAAATATGCAAGGCAAAACACAAGATGAGGTTGCAAAATCAATTGGTATCAGTAGAGCTCGATATTCACATTTAGAAAATGAACGTAACGAACCCGACAATGAATTACTCAGGCTTCTTGCTAGCTATTATGAAGTATCCACTGACTATCTTCTTGGAAATAGCGAAAAGAATCATAAATCACCAGACTGGGCTACCGAAGCCGATCGCATTGACTTAGACAAGCTTCTCCAGTCAAATACGCCTATGGGATATGGTGGAATGAGTATGGCACCCGAGGATAAAGAAAAAGTCCGTAATGTTATTGAAGGCATTTACTGGGATCGTTTGAAAAAAATACGCGAAGAAGGAAAAAAGTAGGTGTTTGTATGCGATACGACACGTATCTTAAGGTAGAACAACTTGCACAATCCTTCGGAACGTATGATCCATTTGCGATTGCAGATAGATTAGGATTCGAAGTTCACTTTGAGGACATTGGGGCAAATATGGGGGTCTGTACTCCAATATTGGGAATCACAGATATAGTAATTAGCGATAGTCTTCGTGATTCGCCGGCCAGGCTTCCAGTTATGGCCCATGAATTATGCCATGGCATTGAGGACACGGCCTGTGTGTCTTGGTACACACTTGGAGACTACCAGAAGAATAGCGCTGAGTACAAGGCCAATGCTTTTGCATGCCAAGAATTGGCGAAGCTATATGAAGAGCAATACGATGAATTACCTGATAGCTTCAATGCGCTAAAAAATGCATACGGGTTACCAGATGAATTTATGGAATTTTTCTCATTTGCTTAATTGCTGATCACACAGAACTATTTAAGAAATGATTCATTGGAGGAGAAACTGAAATGAGAAAGTTTATAGTGACTATCAGTTTATTAGCACTGACTTTTCTTGTTAGTGGCTGTATAAATCAATCTACAACTAAAATTAAACTTAACAAAACTACATTTACCCCAGCCGAGACAATACGAGGCAAGGCAACGCCAGGATCAACTATTACTTTTAAGAATAAAAGGGACAAAGTAACAACTAAAACTAATGATGATGGTCGTTTTTTTGAGGGTGACCTTAATACAGGAAAATACGATGTAACAGCTAGTTTTGCTGGTAAAAAAAGTAAAACTACTACAATACATGTTAAAGAGAGTGACTCACTGGACGCATACGGGGAAAGTGAAGATTTCTCTAAATGGGAATCTGAAAACAAAGAAGATGATAGTGATTATTCAAGTTCTACATCTGATTCTTCAGAAACGGCAAGTGAGTCTGAGTCTGAATCACGTTATGCATCGTCTGTAGATGAAAGTACTTTTTCCAGTTCTTCAAATGGGATATCCGACATCGCAATCGAAGATACCATCAAACAGCATGTTTCTAATGTAAAGGTAAAAGAAGTCAGCGGTGAATACCATAAGCCAGTAACTACCGGCATTGATATAAATGTCAAAGACAGCTCTGACTACTATGATGAAGGTGCTTATAAAAAAGACGCCTACCATATTCTGCTAGCTATTAAGGATGATTATGGCTTTTCTGATTTCAAAAACATTGCTATCACCTTTTACATGGATGGCGATGCACTGGTAAAGAGTTCCTTTGACCAATCAGCACTCAAACAAATCAACCATAAAGATAGTAACTACTATAATATTGATTCGGTCGCTACCGAATGGAACGCAGATAACTTGAATGCCAAGTATTGACTAAGCCCCTGCCTGGGCTTTCACGCGAGCGTAGTTCAACGGTAGAACAGTACTCCTTTGAATTGCTAACTAGATAATTTCAGATGTAGGTTCGACTCCTGCCGCTCGCATTTAAAACTTAATTGGACCTTTAGCTCAGTTGGTTAGAGCAGACGGCTCATAACCGTCCGGTCGTTGGTTCGAGCCCAACAAGGTCCATTTACATGAGCCTTTAGATTATTTAAGTTAGAACGCAAAATGCAAGATTGGAGATATTAAATGTTAGTAGTATATGGACATATAAAAGACAGGGAAGATTTCATATTGCACAACAAACCAATTATTAATGGAGATTATTCAATTGGAATTGACTTTGAAGTCGTTGTTGATGCAGTATCTTTAGACACAAAGGCAATGCCAATTGAGGAATCAAACGCCCTCATACTTGACCAAATTAATAAAAAATATCACACAGACTTTCGAATTAATTCTTCTTTTATCAATCCCCTTCACATAAAAGAATTGATAAGTTCAGATGCAAAAATAATCAACAAAGTAAATGATGATATTTTTGCATACCAGTATAGTGAAGCACGGGCACTAATAGATAAAAAATATTATTTAGGAGCAGCCTGTGTTTTTGGAGTTGCATTAGAGCGAGTCTGTATATTGATCGCCCAACACAATAATTTGAAGATTAAAGAAGACAAAACTGAACTTGGATTCTTTGCATACAAATTATTCAACGCCAAGATTATTAGTGATGCATTTAAAAAGCGCTTATTGGGAGCTGCAAAATTCAGGAATTTGTCAGCTCATTCTAATGGACAAGCGGTAAAGAGTGATGCTTTGACATTAGATGCTGTAATTAATGATTTAGTAGACGAATATTTATAAGTCACAGGTGTTAAAATCATTCCAATCTATTTTGAATGTATTCTCATGGTCATATCCATCTATTTTCTTTAATAACCTATAAATATCTCCCGAATCCTTAGTATCAATATCTCCTGAATACGTGCTCAATAAAACATAAAGCAAGTTTTCCTTAATTAGCTTAATATCATTATTGGTGAGTAACAGTTGCACATTTAACACCTTCCTTTTATGCGGTGCGTTGAACTAATCTAAATGTATTATACCAAATCTGGAAGCTACCTAACCGTTTTTTGCGAGTGTAGTTTAGTGGTAAAACGACAGCCTTCCAAGCTGTAGTCGCGGGTCCGATTCCCGTCACTCGCTTAGTACCCCTTTATTGGGGTATACATTTTGAGCTCAAAAGAACATACGTTCAAATAATTCTAATTGGAGGACTGATGAGTATGCCACGACAATGGAAACCTTTAAAACGTCACCCTGGAATCTACGAATATGAAACAAAACGAGGAAAAAAATACGGAATTCGCCGCTCTTATACCGATATTAACCATAAATACCGCACTTGGAGCAAATCTGGTTTTATAACTTGGCGAGATGCTGATATTGAATTAAAAAAATTCGAAGTAACGCTTGGAACTGGACAAATCACCGCATCAATTTCAGACACAATTACGCTTCAAGCTTACTTTGATAAACTTCTAAAGCGAAATATCGACCTGAAACTCTGGCGACCAGCTACCATTACTCAGAAAAAAAACTACTGGAACAATCAATTAAAGCCTGTTTTCGGTAATCAGAAAATCAATGAAATCACTAGGCAAAGTTATCAAAATTTTATCGATCAAATGATCAAAGATGGTTATGCCAAGAACACTATTATTACAACCAATTCTGTAATGCAAATATTGATGAATGATGCTGCCCGGAATGATGTGATTGTGAAAAACAAGTTGAGTGGTATCTCAATTGATGGTGGCAAATCACCGTCATCAAAAACAATCACTGAAAACCAGTATAACCAACTCATGGCCGTAGCACCTAGTGTCTTGTCAAAGTACCAATACTGCATGTTAGCCCTGCTAACGCTTGGGGAACGACGTGAAGAGCTTATGGGACTACAATTCAGTTCTTTTAAATTCTCACAATGGAATGACGAAGAAGTTTGCGCAATACAATTTAAGAAGGGGCGTACTAATGCAGAACCAGACGGCGGTGACTTAAAGAATAACTCAAGCTACCGCACAATATATGTACGTGGTGAAATGCTCGATATTTGCCATTACGCCATCACCTATAGTCAAAATATTTATTCAAAGACCCATAGAAACATTAATGATGAAAGTTTTTTATTTGTAAATGAAAAGACAGGTATGCCAATGGGAGTACAGCAAGCAAATAAGGTTTTGAATAAAGTGGGTGAAGCAGCTGGAATTCATATTACCCCTCACATATTCCGGCATTATTTTGCTACCATGGCACTCACCAATGGACAAGTTGCAACTGATGTCATGCACTGGTTAGGCCACTCATCTTTGCAAATGACTCAAAGTTACACTCGGGAAAATGTTCGTGGTGCACTTAATGTCTTTAATGGCATGGCTCCCACTCTACTAGGAGATTCAGACGATGAACATCAAAGTTTGTGAAAATTCTGGTACAAAAAATTATGTACCAGAATTTGTACCGGAATCGTATCGGGATGTACCTGATTCTGTCGTAAATAAAACACAAAAAAATCCGGAAACACCGTCATTACAACGATGTTTCCGGATTAATAACGTTACTCTAAGTATTTGACTACTTAAGGGTAAC
>NZ_JBMNVY010000043.1:0-12591 GCF_049745435.1 Lactiplantibacillus sp. YT640 | reverse complement strand
TGTGGTGACTTCATTTTATAGGACTCAGGCTATGAGTTCTTTTTTATTTTTTTCTTACTTGTTGCACTTCAATTGTAAATTCGTCGTCTAAAAAATTAGCACGTTTTTAATCATCAGGCGGGGTAAATCAAGTCACAATGGACCAATGTGAATTATTGTTGAGAGGAATGAACTGTCATGAAGTCAAGTTTAACGGCCTTAGCGGAAACCGCTAAGTTGCAAACTGCCATGTTGAAAAAAATTACTAAGGCCCAAGGAATCACCGTTGCGGAATGGCAACTGCTGATCCAGTTGGCAGCAGGGGCCAATACGCAAGAAAAATTGGCGACAGCCATGCAGCTTGATACATCTACATTAAGTCGGCAACTGGCTAGCCTAGTCAAAAAAGAACGTTTGAGTAAGGAAGCGATTGGTCGTGACCGCCGCCAACTTGTTTACACGGTCACGCCGGCAGGAACAGCGGCATTGACCAAGATTAATGCGGATTATCAACAGTTTGAAGCAGAAGTTTTTGACAAATGGCCACAAGATGAACAAAACCTTCTCCGGATTCTGCTCAATCGGTTAAACAAGTCAGTTAGCCGAATTCTCGAGCCATGACTTTCCAAACGGTCGAAGGTAGAGTATAACTTAGTTTTATGCTATGATATTTATTATTATTTAAATGAGAAGTAGGTGTAAGTCATGAAGATTGCTGTTGTTACTGACAGCACGAGCTATTTGACACCGCAAGAGGTCGCGGACAACGATATTCATGTCGTGCCGATTCCGGTTATTATAGATGGAAAAGTGTATCAAGAAGGTGTCGACATTAAAACGGCCGACTTTTACGCAAATATGAAATCATTTAAGTCGTTCCCAAGTACGTCCCAACCACCCGTGGGGGAAATGGTGGCATTCTATAACCGCTTGGGTGAACAAGGTTATGATGCAGTCATCAGTATTCATCTTGCTAGCACGATTTCCGGTTTTTATAATAGCTTGATGAACATGCGAGATATGGTCGATAATATCAAACTTTATCCGTATGACTCCCAGATCACGGTCCGTCTGATGGGCTATTTGGCAATTGAAGCCGCGCGGATGGCTAAAGCTGGTCACAGTGTTGAAGAAATCCTGGCACGCCTAGATGATCTGCGGGCCTCGATGGGCGAATACTTTATCGTGGATGATTTGCAAAATCTGGTTCGGGGTGGTCGGTTATCGAATGCGTCAGCCTTCATTGGAAGCGTGTTACGGATCAAGCCACTGTTGACTTTTGATGATCAGAGCCATGAAATCGTCGCCTTTGAGAAAGTTCGTTCAACTAAGAAAGCTTTAGCGCGAGTTGAGCACCTCTTTGCTGAAGCACAGTCAAAAGTCGACTATCCGCTGCGAGCAATTATCGTTCAGGGGAATAATTTGGCTGCCGCTGAAGATTGGAAACAAAAGTTACAACAAATTTATCCAGACATGCCGATCGATATCACGTACTTTGGTCCAGTGATTGGGGCCCATTTAGGTGACAAGTCATTAGCGTTAGCCTGGTTGAAGGACATTGATAAGGCCTACTAAAATGAAAATTATTTTTTCAGCATCACCAGCCAATCGGGCAGCGGCCTACGCGTTACGTCAGGCTGTATTTGTTGAAGAGCGTGGAATCAGTGCTGACGTTGAATTTGACGTCAAGGATACAGACCAGCGTGAATACGCTGTTCTATATTTACAGCCTGATTTACCAATTACAACGTTACGCTTAGAACCACAAGCTGACCACGTGATGCGATTTGGTCGAGTCTGCACTCGGAAGGCCTATCGCGGTCATGGTTGGGGTCGTCAATTATTGACAGCGGCTGAGGAGTGGGCCACGCAACGTGGTTTTACTCATGGCGAGATTCATGGTGAACTCACTGCCCAGCGCTTTTACGAACTGTGTGGTTATCGAGTTACGGCCGGCCCGTATGATGAAGATGGGGCCCCCGTTGTGATTATGCATAAGCAATTATTATGATTCAACTCGTAGCGTTGGCATTTTGCCAGCGCTTTTTTAGGGTTTTGCCGTTGACTAACGGGGACAAAACACGGAAAATGGACTAAATTAAACAAGTAGTGGAGGAGTGGCGCAATGATTCAAAAAACGAGGGCCGAACTTAAAACCGAAATTAAGCAACTCTTTAAGGGGCGTTGGAAAGATGCCATCTTATTATGTATTATTATTAGCTTATTAACGATTTTCGGGGTGATGGCCAATTATTCAGATCGCGTGTCGTCGGGCAGTTCCACGACTGACGACACGACTTTTAAGCAGTTGGGGACCTTGACTGGTTCTGATATATCGTTGATTTTAGCTGTAATAGCTGGGTTTTTACTGGTTCAAGTTGGTGTCTGGCTGGTCGTTCAAATCTTTCGGATTGGGACGAGTTATGCGATGTTGGACTGGGTCCGACAACCAGAACGCCAGATCCATCCGGTCAGTGACTCAACGGTCGGGTTCACGAAACGTTATGGGTGGACACTGGTCGGTCTGATTATTTATAAAACTGTGCTTATCTTCCTATGGAGCCTGCTATTGGTGGTTCCGGGTATTATTAAGGCGTACGCTTATTCACAGACTTTTTATGCGTATAAGGACTTGTTAGCTGCAACACCTGCTGGTCAAGCACGGCCACGCTATCGTGATGCGGTCACCCGTAGCCGTCAGTTGATGCACGGGCACAAGTGGCAGTTATTCGTGTTGCATTTAAGCTTTTTGGGCTGGGAACTTCTCAGTATCTTAACGGCTGGAATCGGCCAGTTATGGTTGGTACCATATATTTATGGTGTACTTGCCAACTATTATGATAATTTACAAGCAATTAATTAATGAACGTCGATATTAAAAATCGACACAAATAATATTGTTTCTTTTATTAAGCATTAAGACAAGCCCGCCAAAATATGGTAAACTGGCGGAAGCAAGAAAGGAAGTGCGATAGTTAATGCCTGAACAAAAACAGACGCGCATGTCACGCTTAAAAGCGCGAGAGGCTACGGGTGGCAAGCGGGGACGTAAGGCGAGTTCACAGGGATCCCATGCACCTAAGGAACCGAACGATCCAAAGAAACCGCAAGCACCTAAGTCACCGCAAAAAAAACATCACGTTTCGTTATGGCTATTGGCTTTAATCGTGATTGCGCTCGGTGGAACAGTCGTTTACTTTGTCAAAGCAGCTAGCAACCAAGACTTAGTCGAAACCACGAGTTCCTCAAGTAGCAGCAAGGCGCGCAAAAAATCATCTTCGAAGAAATCATCTAGCTCATCGAAGAAAAAGAAGAAGCATTCAAGCTCAAGTAGTGAAAGTACTAGCGAAACGACGGCTGCAAGTACGGATGCCGACACTAGCACAGATGGGACAGAAACGACGGGTGCGTATAGCAGTTCAACTGCCACTAATACGACCGCTGGCAATACGACAGCTAGTTCGCATAGCACGACGACCAGTCATCAAACGACCACAAGTAGCGCCACCTCTCACAGTACTTCAACAGCCAGCAGCTCATCAAAGAGTGAAACGGCGTCAACTAGTACTGAAAAGAGTAGCAGTAGTAGTCATGCCGGCTCGACATACGATAATTTAAATGACGCGAAGGACTATGGTGAAAACTCAATCAGTGGGAACTATAAGGTCACGACGGATAGCAATGGCTCGTACCACGTGTCAAAGGCTGATTAATTTTAATTGCAATCATGATGTTTGAGCTGGGCTTTTGCGACCGTTTTCGGTATAATAGCCTTAAAATGATTGTAAGAAGTGAGTGATAAAATTGAATCACAATTATGTGGAAGTTAAGTATCCAGCCATTTTTCGTGATGAAGGCACCTACTGGGATGTCCGTTTTCCAGACGTTCCTGCCGCCCAGACCTTTGGGGCGAGTGTCCAAGTTGCTGCGGACAATGCGGCGAACGCGTTGGCTATTGCGCTCTTTGAACAATCACTCCCGCCGGCGTCGGATCCGCAGTACTGGCGGTTGGCTTCAACGGAATTTGTTGTTTGGATCACGATGGCGGATGTCCAGTTTGGTCCGGGCGCTGATACACCGGAACCAATGAACTAATGCGTATAAAAGGCAAACGGGTCGGCACCTAATTGGTGTTTCGGACCCGTTTTCTTATTTCATGAAAGAAGTTGAGAAACCTTGCCAAACCAGCCACTAATCTTTGATACGGCCATTGCGAAGGATAAGCCAGAAAATATCCGGCACCCGCACAATGCCTGTCCTTTTTGCGATCCGGGCCAGTTGACTGATATTATCGCGCAAGATGCAGATCGTATCTGGCTATTGAATAAATTTCCGACCTTGCAAGCTACCTGGCAAACGATCGTGATCGAGGCGGCCCGCCATGATGGCGATATTGCTACTTACTCATCCGCACAAAACCGCGCTGTCTTCGCGTTTGCTCTGAAGCACTGGCAAGCCACAATTGCGAGTGGTCGGTTCAAATCGGTGTTGTGCTATAAAAATTTTGGCCCACACTCGGGTGGAAGTTTACGGCATCCACACATGCAAATCGTTGGTTTAATGGCCGCCGATGGTTACGCTAACGTGACAGCAGCCAATTTGACTGGGTATTCAGTGTTGGCGGTCGATCAGGTCCAAGTAACTGTTTCTGATCGGCCTATCATGGGATTTGTCGAAATCAACGTTGCTGCTCCAGCTACCGCGATTGCACCGTTAGCCGATGCTGTGCAACAGGTCGTCCAGTATACGCTAAATACGTATTTTCATGGGCAGTGTGATAGTTATAACCTATTTTTCTATCCGCGGGATGACCAGATTGTTGCCAAAGTGGTCCCACTATTTAATGTCTCACCATACTATATCGGCTATCGGCTGGCACAAGCAGATACGCCAAAGCGAATGCGCGCCATCGCTGAGGAAATTCGGCAACAGTTTGAACGATCGAATCTGGCTCACTCAAACTAGCTAATAGGCCGAACAGCCCCAAACGACGGAAAAGGCCCCCAGGAATCCTTTCGATTCTCGGGGGCCTTCACTTTACCGTTCACGTGCATGATTAATGGTGACGCAATTGCGATTAGTATGGGGTGGTCAAAAGCAACCGGTCAAGTCGTGGGGGAACATCTCTCAGCAGTAATGTCAGTGATTAGTTATGGTTTTCAATGCTGGACGGCCCTTCGCCGGGCATAGCCGTAAAGACTCAGCAAGGCGATCAATGTCAGCAGGCCACAGCTACCGAAAGTAACGGCAAACCCCACCCGTTGAATTAACCAGCCAATCAGAGGAAAAGCGCTGATCATCGCTAAACTAAAGACCATGCTGGCAACGCTCAGTAGGGTTGCCCGTTGCCCGTTTGGAATCAGCTGATTGTAGTAGTTGGAAAACAGTGGCTCAATCAGTGCCATCAAACTATTGATGACTAAATAGATGAGGACCAGTAGACCGATGGCGTGACTAAATGCGCTAAGTAGGGCCATAATCATGCTTAGGCAGAGCCCGTAAAGTAACTGATGTTGGGTTTGATGTCGCTGTAGCCAAGGTGTCAGTTGGATCGCCACAATATTGAGGGCCATACTCGCAATGAGGATCGTCGTGATTAGTCTCCCACTAAAGTGCTGAGCAGTCATCACTGTTTGAAAGTAATAGTAATAAGTTGTTCCGAGTGCCGAAAAGAGCGCGTCAAAGATCATTAAAAGCCGTAAACGACGTTGGGTCACTAACAGATGCGCGGCAGCACGAAGGATCGTTCGTAACGACGGTTGTGTTGAATGAGTCTTGGTCAACTGGCGCTGGGGAACGTGCAGCCCACTGATTGCCAGAATGGCAATGAGAGCTGCCGCTAAATAGACCCAGTACGTCACTGAAAGATGCTGGGGCATTAACCAGCCAGCCAACACGACACCCAACGTATCGGCCACTTCGATTGTCGTGTTGAGAATCGTCGTGACGCGTGGATAATGTTGCGTGGCCTGAGTATTGACGAGACTGTCATATTGTGCCGCTTCAATCGTACCAGACTGGAGATTATACGCCCAGGCTTGTAGGATGAATGCTAGGAGCAACCAGCCGAGACTGTGAGCCGTCAACATGATGAGGGCGTGTCCGATAGCCATCAGGCGGCTAATGATCAGGACAGGCCGATAACCAAAGCGGTCGGCGATAACGCCGGAGGGAACTTCCGAGAGAAAACTAGTCAGATGAAAAACACTTTCACATAGCCCTATCTCAACGAGTGATAGGCCTTGTTGCTGTAAAAAGATCACCCAGAGGGTGTTGATACCAAAAAAAGCACAGGCCGCATAACCATAACTGAGGGTTAGGTTACGACGGGTAAGTGGTGATAACATATTGGACTCCTTTAGCGGCCACGAGCGGACAAAAAAAGACGACCCATTGTCGTCAGCTGCTCGTGACTTCGCAATGGCTAGTGGTCATTCAACTTGGAAAAAGCGCAGACTGCGCCCCTGACATAACCATAACTGCAAAAATTGTGCGCTTAAGGTTAATCCAAGCTGAAAATTTAGCCAACACGTCATTCACCACTTTCTAATAATCTCATTTTCTTATCATAACAATACCATATCAATTTCTGACTGACAACTGATACCGATAAGTTTGAATGCCTGATATTAGTTGTGATTGTGGTATGATGTTAAGTAAATGAACAAAAGTGGAGGAATAATTATGCAAAATTTGATTCCAGGAGACATGTTGGAAGTTAATCAAAAACTTAAGTGGGAATTAGACGCGGGAATGACTGCGGATGAAAGTAGCGTGATTAATGAAGCTGTGCTGGCGGGAACTCAGTACTTCGTCGATGAGGCCTTAGAAGGTAGTTACTGGACAGTTAAGTGGGCTGCAGATGGTCAGACTATCGAACTCTATGGGACAACTGGCACCGTCGTTGGCCGCATTAAACCGTTGTCTGCCACGTTAGAAAATGATTTTCGACAGGATTCACAAGGCTTATTTATCCGGATTGAAAAAGAGGTCGCAGTGATTGTTCGTGATAACTAAGCCGAATTGAGTAATGAGGTGATTAGCATGTTTGATCAAGATGAAGAACGGTTTGCAACGCTAGGGTTAGCCGCCAAGCTACCGAGCGCGGTGATTGATGGCATTTGGGATATTATTGATCAAAATCTAAAGGGGGTCGTTCGCCTGCCACGGGTCCTGCAATTTGCCCTGATCGCACGTAATGGGCAAGTCACCGTGGCTTTTGATGCGCAGCACGATGCCATCATGGAATTCGATTTACCAGTCAATTACCAACGGGAGTTTCCCGAGACGGTGGCAGTCTTAGACGATGGTCAGTATCAGACCATGATGTTGATGGACGAACTCTCCGTCTGAACGCAGCGATTATTCAATGAGCTGAATACGAGGAAACTCGTCACTTCAGGCCGGCGAATAATCGCTTTTTGATTGGTGGTCTTTAACTGGGCAGATGCGCCTTAAATTTGTATAATTAAATAGATGGTGTGAGGTGTGGTTTTGCGATGTTAGGTTCCGGTTGCTAATCAAGGGGGCCGCATTGTTCACGTAATTCTCACGCCGGGATCAGAGAAAGGTGTGTGTCTAATGGCGAAAACAGCAGTGTGCATTGTCGATCAACAACGTTACCAAGTTGTGGACGGTATGCGATTAGAAGAATTGGAAACTAGTTTGCGGCAAATGATTTTAAAAGATTTTCCGCAGGCCCATAATAGCAGTTTCATTTGTAGTGAGCATCTCGTACATTATCGCTTAGCAAAGATGGATGCGATGATCGAGAACGATTATCAACAAAATGATAAGGTCAATGCGCAATTATCTAAGATTCTCGCTAACCACACGTATCGGGTCGTCGATGTTAATAGCGAGCTGGAAAGTTCATTGACATTTGGTCAACGGGTCGCGGATGGGGTCGCACGGTTCGGGGGGAGCTGGGCGTTTATCATTTCGTTTGTCGTGGTGATGCTCGTGTGGATGTTGCTCAACGTCTTACCAATTTTTAGCCATCATTTTGACCCTTATCCCTTTATTTTATTAAATTTATTTTTAAGCATGGTCGCAGCAATCCAGGCACCATTGATCATGATGAGTCAGAATCGGGCAGCTGAGTATGATCGGCTACAAGCGGCCAATGATTTTAAAGTGAACTCGATGTCTGAAGAGGAGATCCGGGTCCTGCACTCGAAAGTCGATCATTTAATTCAACAAGATGAACCAAACATGCTTGAAATCCAGAAAATGCAAACACAAATGTTAGGTGAGATTCAAGCACAAGTCAACGAATTGCGACGATTGCAGCCGCGGCGACGTCGCAATCAAAGTTAAGGTGGCTGATTGAGTAGTTAACCAAAAAAACTGAGCGCCTGGAATTTTCACATTCCGACGCTCAGTTTTTTGGTTAACCGTGACCGCACAACGGCATTCGTCAAGATTGCCAACGGTCAGTGGCACTATTTATATTTACTTTCTAAAGCACTCATCCAGTAACCCAGCGCGATTCCCACAGCAAGAGCTATGGCGCTGAATAGGTAGGTACTGAGTGTGGCATGCGCATATGAGATACTCTCAGCCGCATATGGATTCGGAATCAATATCAGCATGGTACTAGCCAGAACAATACCTAATATGAAATGGTAGACTCGGGAATGAAACTTCACTAATAGGTGATCCATCAACTTCGAGAACAACGCCATCGCCAGGATGCCACCGATGGCGATCGGTAAGTAGACGCCTACGATATCTAGTCTTTTAAAGCCCGTCAGCATGGGTGTGAAAAGGCCTAAAATAAGTAGCAAGTTGGAAGGACTCAGTCCCGGCACTAAGACGCCCAAGGTAATCAGCGCTCCCGCAACGATGAAACCACCAAAGTTAGCGGGCAAGGTCCCAAACAGCTCACTCATAAAGTAAAGTAGGCCGGCACTAATAATGAAGGTCCCGAAGAACCAAACTCCGTCGAGCCAGTCACGTGGCGCCCGACTAGTTGCAGTTTTCATCAGGGCTGGTAAGGTCCCGATGATGGCCCCTGCGAACCCCCAGAGAACGATCACCTGAGCGTGTGCAAGTAAGTATTCCAGCGGGGCGGAAAGCAGGGCAATCCCGACGATGCCTCCTAATCCGACGGGGACAAAGTACCAGAAGTCCCGTTTAAAGTTACGACGGAAGTGGGCCATAAAGCCCAACAGTCGCTCGTAAATACCGAGAATGGCGGCGAGAACCCCACCTGAGACGCCCGGTAAAATAAAACCGAGGGCGATGACGACGCCCTTGAAGAATCTTTTCCAGAAAGTATCAGTTGTTTTAGTTGGCATAAGTAAACTCCTTTAGCTCTAATGACTGGTATTCCAGTAATAATCAAAGTAATTAAAGATACCAGAAAAAATCCTGCATGGCAATTAAAACCCGTTTTTTACGGTTGCCTTCGGTGGCAAAAGTTGCACGGCGGATTATTTTATCATAAAATGAATGGACGTGAAAAAATCTGTATTTTTATGAAAATTATTATCAAATTGGATTAAAGGAAAGTTGAGGTCATATGGAAAATCAGCAACTTGCCCGTAAACTAAAACGCCGTCACGTGCAGATGATTGCGCTTGGTGGCGCGATTGGAACCGGGCTCTTTTTAGGCTCCGGTTCAGCAATCAAACAGGCGGGGCCGTCGATCTTGTTGGCTTATGCCATTGGCGGTTTCTTCTGTTACTTGATGATGCGAGCACTGGGCGAGCTATTATTGTCGGATACGCGTTTACATTCGTTTCTAGAATTCATTAATCGATATTTAGGTAAACGTTTCGAGTTTGCCATTGGGTGGACCTATTGGCTCTGCTGGATCAGTTTAGCTATGGCTGACTTGACTGCGAGTGGTATCTACATTCGTTACTGGTTTCCGTGGATCCCGCAGTGGGTGACACCCTTAATAATTATTTTGATTTTATTAGTATTCAATATGCTCTCCGTCAGTGCGTTTGGCGAATTAGAATATTGGTTTTCGATGATTAAAGTGGTGGCTATCATTGCTTTGATCGTGACGGGGGCTATCTTGATTGGTTCATCGGCCCATGTCGGTGGGCAAACGGTCTCGGTGACAAATTTGGTCAGTCACGGGGGCTTCTTCCCAACAGGCGTCCAGGGCTTCTTGATGTCGTTTTCGCTCGTTATCTTTGCGTTTACGGGCATCGAAATGGTCGGAATTACAGCTGGGGAAGCCGAAAACCCAGAAAAAGAATTACCACGGGCCATCAATAGCTTACCCATTCGAATCTCATTCTTCTACGTGGGCGCTTTGTTCGTGATCATGGCAATTTATCCTTGGAATCAGATCACGACCAGTCAGTCACCCTTTGTGCAAGTTTTCAGCGACGTTGGGATCAAAGCCGCGGCCAGCATTATCAACTTCGTGGTTCTGACCGCGGCGCTCTCGGCTTGTAATAGTGCCATCTTCAGTACGAGTCGAACACTATTTACACTTGCGCACGGTGACAACGCGCCGAAATGGATGGGAAAGGTCAATCGTTACAACGTTCCCGCCCGCTCATTGTTATTCTCATCATTGATCTTACTGGTGATCGTGGCGTTGAATTACGTGATTCCAAGTACCGTCTTCACGTTGATCTCTAACGTGGCAACAACCAACTTCATCATTGTTTGGTGTGCCTTGTTGGTGTGCCATTACGTTTACAAACGAACCACTGACAGTACGCATAATCCGTTTAAGCTGCCCCTGTTCCCTGTTACCAACATCGCGACCTTGGCCTTCTTTATCGCGGTGACGGTCGTCTTGTGCTTTGATCAAGTCAACCGTTGGGCAGTCATCGGTTCAGTCGTTTGGTTCGTCATTTTATTAGTCATCGAACGAAGTATGCATCGCACCGTTTAAAAACGATAATTGTAATCACCGGTCATCAGTCTTGGTAAACCCAATTAGTTTACCAGCTAATGGCCGGCGATTTTTGTAAGGTGCAATAATCACCCCTAATAGTGCATTCTATTCTATAATTAAGTCAAACATCATGGACGTTGCTGACGACCACGTATCAGCCGTGACATGATTATTGGGGAGGGGAACAGTATGAATTATCGCAACTTGCTCGTATTACCACTTGCCGTCTTGTTGGTCGGCTGTTCATCACCAACACACCAGGATTCCAAGTCAACTAGTCAGACGACCACGAGTGCCAAGGCAACGGTTAGCAGCACCCAAAAGAAGGCTAAGGCTACCAGTAGTACTAGTAGTCGGCCTCAAACCGCAGCCACGCGCTCGTCTAGAACAGCGCGTGAGCGGGCCGCCAGCGCCGCTAACAAGTCGGTCACCCAGCCCACGGCTACGACCCGGCTGGCAGCATTGAATCAACAATTGACTAAGACGTTGGGAAAGCAGGCGCTCGTTCCACAAGTCGATGGGTTAACTAGTGGCAGTTCGAAGTTGAACATGCGCTATTCAGGTGACGCAGCCAATTACACCATCAATTATAGTGTGGGACAACAGGCCCAGCCATTCAACGCGGCGGCCGTGGTGGATGAAACGGCTTATGCGACTGTCACTAAGACGACCTATGCGACAACTAATGCCGCGGCCCAGCAGGTGGGTTATCGTGATAATAAATCCACAGCAGGGCTGCCAACCGTCGATCTCGGTCATCAAATCACCGCGCATATCGACGCGGGTGCTGGTCAACGATATATCATGTGGAATGAGGGCCGCTGGTCGTTGACCGTGCATGCGAACATGATGCACGAAGATGCGGGCGTCGCGTTAGCTAAACAGGCCGTCGCTACTTTCGAGCAGGTCTACTTACCAGCACCACAGTCGGTCGGCGCCATCACTTTTGACGCGATTTCGTCAGGCTCTGGACCTTTAGACCAAGTTATCCAATGGCAAGCTGGTAAAGTGGTTTATCAAGTCAAGGCTCAAGAGATGGCAACGGCTATCAAAATGGCTGCCAGTATGCAATAATCAATAACTAGTTTCTACGCTCGTTAAATTAAGCAGTGAGCTGACAAACAAAAGTAGCAGCGTAATCAGCCAGAGATGGCTAGTACACTGCTACTTTTGTTGGTTAGGCGTTATTTTCATCTCATTCGACTGCCAGCTGGTGAATCGCGACTATTGATCAGTCGGAGATTGGCGCAGTTGTTGTTCGATGGGCTGCGTCGCTTTTAAGATAAGTGCTTGGTCACTCAGCGAGATGATACGGTGGTGGGTGATCACGGCAGAATCAGTTAATGCTTGGTAAACAGCCGCTGCAACCACCCAACAAGTATCGGTGTCGTAATCACGCGCATGCAGTAAATCATAACCGTCACTCATATCTAGGTAGACTTGAAAGCCGATACCTAGCCGCGCCTGTAATCGTTTCGCATAACGTTGATAAAGCGCGCGATTGGCCTCAGGGTCGGGGGTCGGCCCGATAATCCGTTCACCGAGTTGTAAGTTTGGCACTAAGCGCACTTGCATGTCGGTGCCTCCTTTGCGTTGAAAATTATAATCCTATTTTAGTATAATCCATTCATGAAATAAAGGCACTAATCAGCCGCAGTTAAGAACGTGTTTAGAATCTTTTCAAGAGTATTCGCAGGAAGGCTAAGCTAATCATCATCTTACTGGTGTTCAGCTTTCGCTCA
>NZ_JBMNVY010000042.1:0-15060 GCF_049745435.1 Lactiplantibacillus sp. YT640 | reverse complement strand
TAAGGAGAGTACAGACTTTCGAGTATACTACCGTATCATTGATATCAAGCCTTTTAGCGTCATCATTTTTGGTGAGTGCACCAAAAGTGCACCATATTAATTGACCTGAGAGAGTGCTTTTAAGGTCCGTTCGTCTTCCTGTTGTTGGTCTTCTTTAATCATATGAGCGTAGACGTTACGAGTGATGGAACTGTTCTTATGGCCCAACCGTTTGGAAATGTATTCCATCTTCACGCCACAATAGAGCAGATAACTAGCGTGGGTGTGCCGCAACCCGTGAAAACTAATCCGTTTAATTCCCAATGAATCGGAGTATTTTTTAAGCAAGTTATCACACGCTCCAGGGGATGGAATACGACCACGCTTGTTCATGAAAACTAGATGATCTGGGTTATCCAATTTAGCTGCCATCTGTAAAGCATGCAGTGTTTTAAGATGATTTAAAAGATCGTCAGTTACAGTTATTGTACGAATACTAGATTCAGTTTTTGTTTTCTTAAATTTTTGGCCATAAACATAATCCCATGACTTATTAACACGGATAGTCTTATTTTGCCAATCGATATCAGTCCAAGTCAGAGCAGAAACTTCGGCTACTCGCATACCAGTTAGTAGGCCAGTATAGATCATTGATTTTCCAGTAGAAATTAGCTTGATATTTTTATTGACCTCAGCGGCTAGTGTTTGCATGTCTTTCGCGTCAAGGTATTTTAGTTGTGCTGGTTTACCGGAGTGGCCACCTAATTCAACATGTAAGCAGAAATCGGTCTTTATTAAATTATCAGCTACGGCATCGATAATTGCAGCATGAATGTGACCATGCAATTTTTCAACAGATGACTTGCTATGATATGGTTGATTATCTGTCAGCTGTCGCTGTGCACGCTGCTTAGTATTACCGTGCACAAATTCATTAATAAATTGTTGATAACGTAACCTGGTCATTGACGATAGTTGAACGTTGGGTAGTAACTCAGCAATTTGGCGAAGAGTATATCGATATTCTTGTTCTGTAATTCGGGAAACTTTGCCAAATTTATAGGTTTCTAACCATTTCTCGTAGTAATCTGTAAAGACTGTCGTTGTATCGGTTTTTCCTATGGATTGGTCAAACTTAGCTTGTTCCAATTTAGTTGCCCACTGTTCAGCTTCTTTTTTACGAGAAAAGCTACTCTTGTTTTTAAAGTGCCGTTTGCCAAATTCATCATAGTAACTAACGCGAACGGCCCATTTGCCATTTTTCTTTTTAATACTTGCCATTTATATTTTCTCCTTAAATTTCACCTAGGCGGGTAGAATTTTAAGGACTTGCAGGCATCACCTCCTTAGTTGTGATAATATTATGTATGTAAAAAGAGCGGAGCAATCCACTGGCTTTTATTGGTAGCACATCTTACTTCTTGGCGGGAGGGGATGTGCTTTTTGATTTGTAGCAAACGCTTGTTCGCTGTATACTAACACTAAACAATTAGTTAGGAGACACATGACTATGGACAAATTAGTCTATTTAGTTCCAGGCTTCGTATCTTACATTCTATTAAGGCCATTTGGGCTTTTTAATTTTTACAGTGAGACCGATCGGCAATTGACACTAATATTCTTATCGTTGATTAACTCGGCATTTTCCTCAATCGCAACTAAATATTGGCTACTGCCATATTTTAAATGGAACGATAATTTAGGTACATTGATGCTAGTGTCGATAGTGGTCACTGCCATTTACTTTGTGATTTTTATTTGTTACAACAAGTTTGCACCTAAAATTGCTGATGAATTAAACATGAACTTGTATGACAATCAAGGGACTATGGAACACGTACTGTCTCAGATCCCAGATGGTGAAAAAGAACAGTTTCTTATCATATTTGACTTTAATGATAACTACATTTCATCTGGATATGTTAGAAATGTAGATGATCAAGGCAATCAGCAAGTTGAACTCTATGGACAAGATGAACGAGTATTCACTATTGCTGAGGCTCGTGACGAGTATCAAAATGATGATAAAAATTCAATAATTATTGATTACAAAAACAGACTAAAAAGCTATGTCATTTTATACTAACTTTTGCTACTTCTTGGCCGGCTTTGAGGAACCGGGATTAGGTTTTGCTTTAGAAGTATTTGGCTTTCGTATTGATCGATTTTCGTGTAATGGTTTATTACCAATGCGTACTGGTTTTGGATCTTTACTGTTCATCACTATCACTTCCTTAATAAGCACATCTCAAACTTTGACCGGTGGAGATGTGCTTTTTAGTTTAATTAGATTGAAACTTTGACCAAATTTTCAAAATCTTCTTAACTTCAGCTGGTGCAGTTTGATAATCAAAGCGATTTGCATCAAACATAAAGTATATTGCACCAAAATTAAATGTTCTATCATAGAAACCAGTGTGAAGTATATACATACCATTTTCTCTAAGATATTTGTAAACAGGAGCCATGTGTTTATCAGTGTTTCCCGTATCATTAAGCTTTGGAAAGGTGGCATCTGTCATAATGCCATGCACTTCCATGTAATCTAAAGCTTTTTCTTTTGTTTGAAGTATTTCGTCAGGATCAAAATATGTCATATTAATCACCCCCAAACAAGTCAGCTTTTAATGACATCAGTATTTGGTCAACGCGAGCGGCAGGAGTCGGACCTGCATAGTACTCCAAGAAAGAATGGGCTTCAAGACTTGGAATAAGGTTCTACCGCTGAACTACGCTCGCAAGATGCCAACTAAAATGATTCAATTGGCTTGACTGGCAAAATTTTACTATTCCTCTCCTTGCTTGAAGCGTGTCACCAAATCGTCTTTAATTCCTTTAAGCATACGGTCGTATTCTGCTTCGGAATAGCTATCTTTTGATAGGTAGAGAATGGCGTCATATTTTACAAAGGCTGTTAAGTCACTGATAATATCTTCTATTAGTTCGTACCTTGAAATATCTTGATGCATAGTATTGCCTTCTTTCTTTATTTTAACGCGAGCGGCAGGAGTCGGACCTGCATCTGCATAGTATCTAGTTAGCAATTCAAAGGAGTACTGTTCTACCGTTGAACTACGCTCGCATGTTGCCCGCTAGGCTGGTAGTGGGCGAGGGTGCTACTTTCGCTTGCGGGTCCAGTAAACTAACATGACGACTAGCGCTATGAAGCAAATGATGCCAATTGCAATGGTAAAGTCGAACACGTGTGTGCTGTACGTTCCTACATACAATTCCATAGCTTTTACCCCGATTAAAATATATTTATACTAGTTCTACTTAGCATGTTTATACCCGGCTAAGCCGATAAAATATAATATCGCGATTGGCACCCAAATCACCATAACAATTGCTTGTGAAGGAATCCAGGTTGCCAGGATAAATAGTACGGCTAATATTGGCAAAAAGATGTGTCCTAGTGTTCCTAATATCTTCCATAGTGCTAGAAAGATGACGATCATTATTAGTAGTCCCATTACAATAATTCCTCCAAATTCCCCAGCTTTTAGCGACATCCGTATCTGGTCAACGCGAGCGGCAGGAGTCGAACCTGCGTGATGCTTGTTGAAAGCAGGAAACCTTGTATGACTTTTGTTGTTCTACCGTTGAACTACGCTCGCATGTTGCCCGCTAGGCTGGTAACGGGCTAAAAACATTTTACATATTTAACGTGATATCGAAGGTCTTATCAGAATTGTTATCATCCATATTATCGGTGTCATAATGGGCATCAAACTTAAACCTTATACTTTTTAGTGACGAAGTGGAATCTAAGCTCTTAACAGGAATGGTTACATTTCCAGATTTTGTAGCACCTTTGGCGATGTCACCGTCCCACGATTCTAAAGAATCTGCTTCATGTTGTTCACCGTTACTATAAATTGCCGTCCCTTGTGTTGGATAGATGGATATGTCTCTAGTAGGCGAAATTACAAAGTGAATACGAACAAATCCAGAAGCTTGGAAAGTACCATCATTTGCTGATTTATATTTATACGAATGGGCTAATTTGTAGACCGTTACTTTATCAACTTTAACAGTGGCTGCGTTCCATGATGTATCTGAATAATTAATTTTATACGTCTTTTCATTTGCTACATTGTATGAATCATAGTCAACGCTGATAGTTTTTGAAGCTGTTGCGGCAGGCTTAGTTTCGGATGTCGTAGTTTTGTGAGCAGTTGCTTTTGAACTGGTGGTCGTAGTTTTGGAAGAAGAATCATCTGATCCGCCGGTAAACGCAGCAATTCCAAAAATTACTAGAATTACAACTATAACCCAGATCCACCATTTCTTGTACCATGGTTTCACTGCTACATAAGTATTCCCGTTTTCATCTTGAATTTTTTTAGCCATTTCAGTCCCTACTTTCTAATAAGTGCAATAATCCCAGTAATAATAAACATGATTCCGCCAGCAATACCGAAATCTCCACAAAGTAATAGTAGGATAATGCCGACAACGATTATTGCCCAGCTAAATAAAGTATGCTTTTTGTTTAGAAAGAAGACAAAAGAAAAAGCGAGAACTGATAACAGGATTCCTAGAACTAGTTTTCCTGTATAAATACCACCGCCGCCGAAAGCATCGACAAACGCAGCCGCTCCAAAACCAGATGCTAGTGAGATGACGGAAACAATCATACTAACTACAGATAAAACTATTTCTATAGTCCTTTTTCTGACCTCATTATTTGATGGACTTACCATCTTATAGGTTTGACCGTCTGCTCCCTTTATTTTTTTTGACACAACACAATACCCCCTAAAAATTTCAGCTTTTACCGACATCCGCATCTGGTCTATAAGTTATCCAAACATAATATTGAAACTCCGTATAGATTGCCTATCAGCATATCCTTCAGCACGTAATACTTCCACTAATCTTGCGTTTGTTAAGTTACCGCTATCATTTTCATAGTGCGAAGCCTCATGCAATGCTGTTTTAAGCCAATCAATGTCATCTTGAAGAGTATTGATATAGACGTCAGTGCCGACGATACAGCCATGATAGTGTGGATTGTTGACTTCGATACCCCAAAATTTAAGTTGTGGATACATATCTTCAATCTTTTCCAAGTCTGTCATACCGGTCACCTACAGTCTACGACGAAATTTCATTGCTTCCTTGACCATATTTATTATGGCCTGACGTTCCTCATCTGATATATCCGGGTCAATAGAGTAGGCAATTAATTTTTGATTCTTTGTCAGGTTATCAGATGACACAGAAGGTTCCGGGTCATTTGTGTTTCCAAGAAGATAGTCAGTTGATACTCCTAGAACACTTGCAACTTTTTGAAGATTCTCAGTGCTTGGATTTTGAGTTTTCCACTTATAAATAGCGTTTTTGCCTAATCCAGCACGATCATTAAGTTGCAGCAAGCTAATTTTATTCTTCTTAGCTATTTTTTGTACTCGTTCAAACACAGTCATATCGGCATTCTCCTAAAAATAGAGAATTAATTTAGATAATTGTCTTGACTTATTAAGACAATTATCTTATATTTAATTCATCAAGTAATTAAGCAGCAAGAAACAATAGCTTCAAAACGTAGCTTTGGCGAGAAACGGATGATGAAGTAAAGTTTATTGGCTTATTTCGTATGCATTTATTATAGACGATTGTCTAGATGAATGTCAATAACTTGATGAATAAATTATGTAAAGGAGGAGTAAAAATGCCAGAACAAACAATCGAAGATGTCGCATTGGAAATTGAAATTAAATACAAAACTGCATTGAGCCGCCACAAAATTTCTCAAAAAGAAATGGCTGAAATGCTTACCACTAAGTCCGAAAAGGTCACACCGCCACAAGTTAACCGTGCAATCAAAGGTGGTAACGAACCCAAGTCAAGACGGATTCGGTCACAAATGGCCAAAATTTTAGGAATTCAATGAAGGGAATGATCCACATGAATGATTTAGTAATTATGAAGAACCAGCAAGCCGTCACCAGTAGTTTACAAGTGGCTGAAACGTTTGAGAAAGAGCATCGTAATGTATTAGCAACAATTGGGGGTCTGCTTAAAAATAAGCATACCCAACACATGTTCGCAAAGGAGACATATATTAACGAACAGAACAGTCAATCTTACCCAATCTATTATATGAACCGTGATGGTTTTACTTTGTTAGCAATGGGATTCACTGGTACTAAAGCACTTAAATTTAAGCTCAAATACATTGAAGCATTCAACTCTATGGAAGAACAAGTGAAATTGCCAACATCCCCACGAGAGATTGCCAGATTGGCACTCCAAGCCAATGAAGAAACTAATCAGCGCCTGGATAGCGTGGAGGGCGATGTGAAAGACCTCAAGGAGAACCAAGTTATTCCTAATCCTGAATATAGTGCGCTTAACCGGCGTGTTAATCAGCGCGTGTCGGAAGTTGCACATAGCTATGGCCATATCACACAGAAACAACGAGGTGAGCTGTTCAAGGATATTGGCAGTGGAATCAAGAAGATTGCTAACGTGAGCGCTCGGTCAATGCTACGCAAGAAGGACTACCAGATGGTAATGGACTTCATCAACGATTGGGAGCCGTCTACAGCAACTAAGACAATCATTCGACAGACGTCACTTCGATTCGACAAAGAGCCAGCATAGGAGGTAAAACAATGGAATTTGAAAATGTACGTGAAGCACTGGAATTCTTGCTTGAGTATAACGATACGACATTGAACCCTAACCTTAAATCTCGGGTTAACGGTGGTAAGTGGGAGCCAAGCACAGTTAGTGAAGTTCAAGCGACGAACTATGACGCTTTAGCACAAGCAGCGGACATGCTTGGTATGAGCGACCTTTACTTAAATGAGCAGCCAGCATAGGAGGTGAAGCAAATATGAGTAAATGGGACACGAGCGCATTTTTAAAATCTGATAGGTTTTCAAAGGCCAAATCAGAAATAGAAAAAATCCTGTTTAGCAATGATCTGTCGTATAAGGAGGCCTTTCAGCTAATAGGCGCTATCCAATCAGATCTTGAAGCCAAACAGGAAGAAGAAAAGGTTAATTAATCGGGAAAGCGTCCCGAATAATGTTCGAGGGCATGCTTATAGTTATCTTCGAATATTTCGATTCCTAATCGAGCATCGTACGTATAGTGATGAGATTTAGCCTTATCTTTTTCTTCAGCAATATCTGAAATGGTCATGGCTTGAGCGGCATATAGTGCCATTTCATGTTTGCGATGAGAGCTTTTCATATTTATCACCTCGATTAATTGGGATAACAAAATTATACACCGAAAGGAGTGACCAAGATGGACAGTTTGGTAAGTGCTTTGTCGAAGCTTTTCACGCAAGCATATGAGCAGGGAGTTGCGGACGGGCGTAGTCAGCAAGCTGTTGATCATAAAATGATTGGACGTAAAGATTTCTACTCTGAGTTTGGAATCAAGGTTGATACATTCGACAAGCACTATCGCGACAAAGAAGGCTTCCCAAAGCCAGAAGAAGATGGCAAATGGTACGCCCCAGCAGTCGAAAAATGGTTATTGAATCATCAGAATTCAAGTAACTAAAACCTAGGCGGGTAGATGATGATTCGGATCATAAGGAGGAATTGCCATGGTAGAAGTAGCGGTATTAACCTGGGCGCTAACATCCGTATGGTACAAGCGCCGAGAAATTAGAAACTGGTTTGGAATTTAGGAGGAAACAGTATGAGTAAAACGGAGATTCAATGGCTTACTTACCAGCAAGTGATGGAAGAGCTTCACATTGGTAGTGTAAATACAGTCTATAAGATGATTAATGACGGTTTAAAGGTAACTAGCATTGGCAGACTAAAACGCATTGAACGTAAGGAACTTGAAAAATACCTAAATTCAAAAACGTTTTAAACCATTTAACGGGAAATTTGAGGAGGAAACAATATGTATGAAGAAGACATTGAGTACGCGTTAAGAGCACGTAAGTATAACGCAATTCGTGCAGATGAACGTGAGCTGATTAATGCTATCACTTACGATACAGACGGGATCATTAAGCGGCGCCCGTGCTTTGGCTATTCGGAAGAATTTATTGGCGAATTACAAGAACACGATATTAATGTTTGCGAGCCAGATGAAGAAAACGACGATGGATGGACGTTTACATTGCCACCAATGTATCGGGAGGAATAACCATGAAAGTTCATGTAGGTGACCGGGTGAGTTTCAAAGCTGAATATAGTTGTGGTCAGCTGATAAGAGAAGCCGGTGTTGGCAAAGTAGTGGATATTAAAAAAATTACGTTCACATTGCGCACTCAAAAAGATGTGGCTGTAGTTGAACAAAATGGACAGCAATTCGAGATTATTACCAATGGTATTCAAGTAATTAAGTAGGAGGAATGATCATGCAAAAAGTATCAATTTTACCACTCCACGAGTGGAAACGAGCGCAAAAAAAGCCATCGCTAGTAGCGGCTAACGATGGACTAATGGAAGAGATGATTAGTACCAACATTTACTTTATTCCAAAGCAGTCTCGTTTGCAAGCTAAAAGACAAAAATACTCCCTACTGGAGTGAATTACAAGAGTAGGGAGAAAGAAAACAATTCAAGGTGTGCGTATATATTAACGCTAACTCGAAATGTTTGCAAGTGCTAAGAAAGCGAGGACAGTAGTTATGGATAATCCATTACCTTACAAAGAACAACAGGATTGTATTCTTCATGGTATTACACGGATTGCATTAATCGATCCACAAGAATTAACTCCAGAATTGTGTCTAATCGAAAGTAATATGGCAATGGCGTTTTGCTTGAATTCATGGATGTTTAATAGGGGGCTGAAATAATGATTAAAAATGGATACAGAATCAGCGTAAACTTTACAGACATTCGTCATCTTAGTAAAAACATAAACTCACTATATGAAAAATGGTTGCTTTGCCAAAATGATTTGAAGACTATTCAGATAATTGGTGAACTGGCACTTGGAAAATGTGACACATACAAATTGCTAAGTCAAAACAGCATTAGCATTAATGACTTTTCACGTGCTATGAAAAATTTAAAGAATCTGGGATTAATTGAATATAGTGTTGAAATGTGATTTAGAAACACTAAAACGAATTGGCTTGAACTAAAAATGCAGCAGTGACTAATACACCGGGTGGGTGAAATGCCTACTATATGATTGAGGTGATATAGATGAATAACCTTTTAATTAGTGAACCACCATTGCAAGTTCTACCTACATTGGCAGTAAGAGTTGGGTTAAAAGAGGCAATCGTATTGCAACAATTCCATTACTGGTTACAGCGTTCTGGTAATAACAGAGATGGATATAAATGGATTTATAACAGTTATGATGAATGGCACAAACAATTCCCATTCTTTAGTAAGGTGACGCTACGGAGGACAATCAATAGCTTAGAAAAGCAAGGATACCTGATCAGTGGAAATTATAATAAAGCTGGTTTTGACAAGACTAAATGGTATCGGATTGATTATCAGCGTATGAGCAAAGCATGCGATCAAAATGATCATACGAGGTGCTCAAATCGATCACATGCAGGTGATCAAAATGAGCAGACCAATACCAATAGATTACCAGAGACTACTACAGAGACTACAAATAATAAACGTCCCAACTCAAAAACCGAGTATGGACCCGATGATCAACCCTACAAAGTAGCAGTCCATTTGTTGACCAGAATTAAACAACGGCAACCTGACTTCAAAGCCCCCAACTTACAGAAATGGGCTAATGATATTCGATTGGCACACGAACGTGATCATCGTGATTATGAAAAATTAGATTGGCTGGTAGATTGGTCACAGGATAATTCATTCTGGCAAGCAAATATTTTATCGGCAGGGAAGCTACGCAAGCAGTATGACACGCTCATGGGTCAGGCTGAACGAGATCGCCCGACTAATGTTACACCACAAACACGAGAGGACTGGTTTGGCTAATGGAAAATGTAACGAAGTTATTCAATCAAGCCACGATTCAGAAAGTAGTAGCGGCTAGAGGTATTGACACGACTAAGTTGCCAACCAAAGAAGAATTGGACCATCAAACGATTGACCGTGCCAATGCTGGTGTGGTTGCTAACCGGAAACGGTATTACTATCACATGTCAGTCTGGTCCGGAGGCGTGCCACTACGATTTAGCTTTAATGATTGGCAGGTTGATAAACAGCCTAATCAAGCTAAAGCTAGAGAGCTTGGCAATCAGGCATTTAAGTTAGCTAGGCAATTAGAGACTAACCAGTTCAACGTAGCACTTGCAGGTGGACCCGGCGTTGGCAAAACATCATTAGCGCTAGCAATTATGTATCAGCTAATGAGCGTAGGGCAGACAGCGATGTTTGTCTCAACAGCTGAGTTGCTACGGCTGGTTAATGAAAAGTATGAAGCACCGGATGTACGTCAACGTTTACTATACATTCTAAAAGACATGCAAAACGTTGATGTTCTAGTTTTAGACGATTTTGGTACTGAAGGCGGTAAGCCAACTGAAAAGGGGTTCTACAAGCCAGTACACAAAGATTTGCAGACACTGATGTATCAAGTGGCGAATGCGCGTTGCGATTTTGATCATAACGAAGTCAAACATATAACCATCATTACGACTAACAACACACGTAAGCAATTAGAAAGTATGTACGACGGCAAAACAATTGATCGTTTATATACCAAGGATACTAGCTGTCAATTGCTGTTTGACAACATGGAAGGAGTTAGAAGCGTATGAGTTGTGAATTATGTCATGGTAGTAAAGTCGTTCAGCAACCACTTGGGAGTTATGGTTTCATGTTTGAACCATGCCCAAATTGTACGAATGAGATACATGATCATTACGAACAGGAGCTTGAAAGGAAGTTAGCCTATGGCGAGCAAAAATTGGCCTAAAGAACTGGAAGTAATTCATAAGCTAGAAGCGAGATATGGCAGCATGGATAACGTGCCGCCAAGCAAACTAGCTAACTTGCATAAGATGCCTGGAATTAAGGCCGTATCAAGCGATTACACGGAGATTACGCGTACCCAGTATAATGCCATTAAATTAGTCATGGAAGGCAAGCAGGTTAAAACTAGGACGTCTCGGGAGCTAAAGCACAATAACGTTTGGCTGGATAGACGCATTCGTGCGATTGACGAAAACAAATACTACATTACGGAGGACGAAGATGCCTAAACACACTAAGAAGCGTTCAACGATTAAACGGAAGCACCGGCGCATGAAGCAACATGCCAAAGCAAATAAAGCTAAAACGCTGGATAGTAAGCAATTGGCCAAGGAATATGAGCCATATAACGCAAGCGGGCGTTTGAAGCGTTCAAGGAGGACTGAAAATGAGCACTAGAAATAAAATTGGCTTTGGAATAATCATCTGTCTTTCAATCGTACTTGGTGTGACAGCTCTAGTTAATATATTTATTGAGGGTGGAATAATTGTGGGAACAATTTGCACGATTGTTGCTATCTTGATTTCTTTAGCATTAATACTAATACAACCGGAGGATTACAAATGATTGAATCAGATGAAGTAATAGAATGGTTCTTAAGTCAATTGGCACAGGCTTGTTAGTGATAGGAGATGGCGACGATGATTAAGTTTAGAGCGTGGGAAAATAAAAATAAAACTTATCTTTACAATGTACAATGCGCCTATGACACGTTGGGCGGGTTCGTAAAATATGACGATGGTGAAGATGCTGACTATGAAGAAAGTTGCTTTGGCGATTTCTTAGATAATAAACGGTATGATGTCGAACAGTTTACCGGCCTGAAAGATGTGAATGGCAATGATATCTATGTAGGCGACATTCTGAAAACAAAAGCTGGACTGATTCAAATTGTAGATCAAGGAATATTAGCGATTGATCGTGAGGATATTATTAGTGGATTTTATGCTAATAATCTTAGCGATGACAAACCACATACCTTTAGTTACGACGATGAAATTATTGGCAACGTTCACGCTAACCCGGAACTACTGGAGGCGGACAAATGAAGTTCTATCGCAAACAGCCAATCAAGGCCGAACAGTTTGATGGAAGCAATGAGATGGTTGATAAGTATCATGTGAGATGCGACGTAGAATATATGGTTTCTGACAACCCACTTGAATACCAGGCAGTCCCATATGAGATAGAAACATTAGATGGCTGGGATATGGTCGACCCTAGAATATTTAAAAATCTTTATGGAGGAAAAGGTAACTGTTAAATCATGAAATGGACAGACAACGAAAAACATCAAATTGCACAACTCGTTACTATGGGACTATCAGATTCAGAGATTGCCGAACGTATGGGCAAGACGCACGCTGCGGTTAAACACTACCGTCAACGTCATATTACCGATATTAAAATTGAAGACTCCAAAGAGGTCACAACCGAAGCCGATGGCACGCAAACGGCCACGATCCTCATGCGCTTAAAACACGATCCTGACAAATCACCACGCACAATGCTTGCGCTAACTGGCTATGATCCTGATAAATTCGATTTAATCAGTTCTCAATACAAAGTATATGAACAACACTCAACCGAAGATGGTACAGTTCCTCAATACAGTATCACGGTTAAAGTCCGCCCTAAGGACGACATAAGCGTTTCAGAACTAACCAGTGTAATTAACCATGGCGTTAAGCAAAAGTACTTAAAGCGAACGCCAGCTACGTTAAAACACATGCTGGTGGTTCCACTTTACGATTTACATTTTGGGATCAACAGTTATGATAATATGAAGCCGTTTTTAGAAAAAATTCAAGCGATTATTTATTCGCACTCGCTACAAAAAATCGTTATCGAACTTGGCGGTGACCTATTACATTCTGATTACCTAAGAACTACAAAAACCGTCAAGGGAACTCAACTAGATCATGTTGATAGTCGCCAGGCATGGGAAGACGCTGCAAATTTTGTCAAAAGTATCATTGAACCGGCTATCAAAAATTCGGATGTCGCCGAATTACGAGCCATTGGCGGCAACCACGACTTCGATATGCAGTGGGCGTTCGTTGAGATGATCCGAGCACGATACCCACAGCTATCAGTATTTAACCCTGGATCATATCGTCAAGCATTCACTTATGGAAACGTGTCGATCATGATGGCTCACGGTGATACGGCAAAAGCTAAATTGTCGCAACTGTTTGCAAATGAATATCCGACTGAATGGTCGAACAGTATATGGCGTGAAACTCACTGGGGACATTTCCACACAGAAACAGTCAAAGATGATGGCGGAACGATTCAGCGCCAGTTCGGAACGCCAAAGCCTGCTGATGGTTATGAGATAAAAAACGGCTATACAATGAACCAGCACGTTTTGAAAGTTCTGGAGTACGACGTAAATGGTTTGTCAGTAGAATACACATTGAAAGGAAAGTAGGCTATGAAACAATTTGATATTAATGTTGGCAACGATGAATATACTATTAATATTGGGGGTTATTATTTAAGGAAATTATCTGATGAACGGGTAACTGGTATGTTGTTAGCTGATGCTATTGATAGAATGATAGAATCTGGGCAATCAAAAGAATCGGTTATGAAAATAATTGATGAAGCTTACGAAAATCGCCACTGGGTCAGGACTTCATTGCTGACATTATGGAGTTAATGTTTACTGATACCCCAAATCCTGGGAGAGTTTAAATAAAATTCTTATTTTATGTGGGAGGCAATCATGAAGGGAAAAATTACCATTACCATCGATAACGATGGCTATACTGTAGACGCTCCGAGTCGTAGTTATAACCAATTAATGGCTGACTTAGTGGCAGCTACTATCTTAGCAGCTCACCTGCGATTGAGACGGTACGAATTAATTCGGCTAATCAAACGATTTTGGAAGACGTATAAAAATATTGACTTTTCATCATATTAAAAAAGCGCCGCCATCGCTGACGCCACTACAACTAATTCCGAATAAGTTAATTATATCACAGAGGAGTGGCTGGCTTGGAAAGAACGACGAAGAAAATGGTTGAGAAGTATCTACGCGAGTATCCGCTAATTGATGGCCTAATTGCTCGTGAGGAACTCAATATTATGTATCCGTATCAAGAACCTGACGAAAACGTTGGTGGTGGTCGTGCTCAATATAAGAAAAGTGCTCCAACTGAGTATGCTGCTATCTCGGTGGCTGATAGTGAAACGATTCGAGCATTCCAGCATCGGAGAGATGTAATTGATCAGTGTTTGGACGAATGCGGTGAAGATACCGAAACACTGATATGCGAACTGTATTTTAGAAAACGCCAACGTTACTCGGTTGAAAGCCTAGTAACTAATGGGATGATATTTGTTAGCAAGAGCAAAGCTTATTATCTAGTTGATAAGTTTATTGCCAAAGTAGCAAGTAGGCTTAACTTGTATGATGTATCTGATTTTGGCTAGTTGGAAAAAAGTTGGAAAACTAGCCCCTACAATCGTGCTAAATTGGTAGTATGCCAAATGTGATTGACGTGCATGAAGTAATCCTCCGAATTACAGACTGGTAATCGCTGTGGGCTAATTGGTAAGCCACAATGGAATGTAGGTTCGAGGCCTACCGGCGATATAGTTAGCGGGGGAAGTTGCGAATCTGAATTAAGTTCGCGACTTGGACCACACCAATCACATTGACCCAAGCAAGTCGCTAAACTGCTGTGTGCTTGTGGCGGAATAGGTAGACGCACAGTTAGGTGCGAGTAACGGGTGTTGGTTGACAACCAGTATGTCCACACATCATGTAGGGTGCAAATCCCTACCAAGCACATAATTGGCGCAATTAATCTGGCCACCAAATTACATGCGGAAACATGTGCGCTGTGGTAACATAATCAAACATGGTTGCAAAAACTATAATCGTTTTTCTGATAACAACTGTGTTTAGGAGCCTGACATTTAGTTGGGCTCTTTTTAGTAAAGTAAATAGTGTGTATTGCAACTCAAATAATACTAAATATAGTATGATATTAAATTGTATTGTTGAATAACGGGATCGCCATCTTATGAGACAACAATACATAAGCCTGGCTGTCGTCAGGCTTTTTTAGTACGACGAATTTACAATTGAAGTGCAACAAATGATCAAAAAGAAGACTCACAGCCTGAGTCCTTGTAAAATATAGTCACCACAAC
>NZ_JBMNVY010000041.1:0-15214 GCF_049745435.1 Lactiplantibacillus sp. YT640 | reverse complement strand
GATTGAGCACTTGCTGATGACCAAAGTGCTTGCTGACCTGCTTGGCGATGACATAATCCGTTGCCATTTTAATAACCCTCTTTCTCGAAGTGAGTGTATACTCACTCACTTAATGGCTTTAGTATAATCAGTACATCTCGGTTTGTCAACAGCAAAAATGAGTTGTCACTCACTTACTTTATTTCCAGCCCATTTGTCACCGCACTGCAAACAAAAATGCGCCACCCCGTTGTTGGGATGTCGCATTTTAATTAAATATCAGCACTGATATAAGCGTTAGCAATGTTTTAACGATTGTTAATCTTGGTCAGCAATTTTTGTCCTAGCTCATAATCCAACTGACGCTCCGATTCCGGCATCATGTCGCCGCCAGTTGCCCAGACAATGTGGGTGACGTCTTTGCCAGCAAGCGTGGGAAATTGGGCCATGATGGGGGCGATCGCGGTAAAGCCGGCTGCAGCGGATGGTTCGACCATTACATCTTCGGTATCGACGAGCTTCGTCAAATAACGATATAAATCATCATCTTCAAATGTTGCTGTTCCGAGTAATAGCGTTTGCATCACCTTGCCTGCCAACCGTGATGGCCGGCTAACGGCTAACCCATCAGCGGCAGTCAGGCCATCTAAACCAATGTCTTGAACAGCAATTTTTTCATTCAGCTTGGTCATCATCCCTAAGGTCACGGACGGCACGTGGGTCGGTTCACAAAAGACGGGGTAAATATTGGCTCCCATAATCATCTTGAGGCCAAAAGCGACGCCACTAGGACTGCCACCGACCCCGGCCGGTAAATAAACGACAACCGGGTGCGCAGCATCCATCTTGATGCCTTGTACTTTTAATTGATGTTGTAACCGTACCCCAGCAACAGCGTACCCGAGGAATAAGTCACGTGAACCTTCATCATCAACAAAGTGCGTATGGTCATCCTTGGCCGCGGCGGCACGGGCCACCGGAATCACACTTGAAAAGTCGGTATTTAGTTCCTCAACGGTGACGCCATTTGCCCGCAGTTTGTCCTTCTTCCACTGACGAGCATCGTGAGACATATAAACGGTCGTCTTAAATCCAAACGTTGCGGCCATGATGCCCACACTGAGTGCCAAGTTTCCCGTCGATGCAACGATGACGCCGTATTGTGCAAATAACTCGTGATACTTAGCCGTTGCCAAGACACTGTAATCATCCATATACGTTAAATCCGTATGGGCCATGGCTACCTGTTCAGCAAACTTGAGCACTTCGTAAATCCCACCACGTGACTTGATCGAACCCGAAATCGGCAACTGACTATCAGCTTTTAAATAAAGCTGCCCCGCCAATGACTGGTGGTTGAGAGCCTCCCATGCTGGTTTCATCTGCTCAAGTGGTAACAATGGTGACTCAATAATCCCATTCATAGCTGCCGTTTCTGGAAAAGCAACGGCCAAAAATGGTGCGAAACGTTCCCAACGTGCGACCGCGTCAAAAATATCGGCCCGCGTTAACGGCAGGTCCGCCCGCTTCCCATAATCTGGGTTCTGCCAAACAATTGGTCGTTTTGCCATCAATTCCTTAATCTGTGGGTGTTCTTCAATCATTACCGTTGTATCCATACTTTCAGGTCCTTTTCATTTAATTGCATCATATTACGTATCGTGAGTTAAAATTATCAGTTTTCGATGGCCGTCTGCATGCGTTCAGCCTATTCCGACCTTCCGAGACTAGGTAACATACTGAAACGTCACCACGATCAGCACAAATGCCGATAAGTCGATATAACACGCACTGAGCCAACAAGCCTCCCCCAACCCGACCCTTTCAACCGAACCTAAGTTAGTGGCTTTTCTCTGAATCTAACGATTTTTAATCACAACTCATGTTAGATAATATGACATCACCTTCGTCCATCATTTAACCATATTTGATACTTAGAAACAATCTTTAGGCACTGATTAACAATAATTGTTGATTAGCCAATCAAACAAGCTAATAAGGCAATCGAAAAACGACGTTCAAAGTTCACTCACTTTGAACGTCGTCTTCAATTAGTGGTTATTAATTGACTAATAATCGTCGTTCGAACTGCATAATCATTCAGTAGTCTTCTAGCACAACGAGTTTCCTACTTCAAATCGGCCCCATTCGTCCGAATCACTTTTTGATACCAGTAGAACGAATCCTTCTTCGAGCGCTCTAGTGTCCCGTTACCTTCATCGTCCTTGTCGACGTAGATAAAACCGTAACGTTTCGACATCTGACCAGTTCCAGCTGAGACCAAATCGATACACCCCCACGGCGTATAGCCAATCAAGTCGACCCCATCTTCGGTAACGGCCTTGATCATTTCACTGATATGAGCGCGTAAATAGTCAATCCGGTAAGGATCATGAATACTACCATCGGCTTCGACTTTGTCGCGGGCACCCAACCCATTCTCAACAATCATCATTGGCTTGTGATAGCGGTCTTGTAACCAATTCAAAGAATACCGCAAACCTTCTGGATCGATTGGCCAGTCCCATTCGCTCGTCTTCAAATATGGATTATCAACGGCTTCGGTCCCGACAAAGTGGTAACTTGGGTTATCATCCTGAGCGGCGACCGTGTTGGAATTATAGTAACTAAAGCCAATATAATCAACGGTGCCTTCCTTCAAGACTTGGCGGTCTTCGGCCGTGATATCAGGGCGGAAACCAGTCTGTTTGAAGTAAGCTTCCATATTATTTGGATAATAGCCCCATGACTGTACGTCTGCAAACCAATAACGCCGCTGCATAGCCTTTTCAGCTTGCATGATATCTTGTGGCTTAGCAGTTGCAGGATAAATCGGTGTCATGTTGATCATATTGCCAATCTGGAAGTCGGGATTAATGGCATGGCCAATCTTAACGGCTAGCGCACTGGCAACGACTTCATAATGAGCAGCTTGATACATCAACGCTTCAGCGTCAGGATCATCGGGCTTCAACACTAAACCAGAATCCGTCGCCATCAGGAATTGGTTCGTATAAGTCGTCTGATTATTAATTTCATTGAAGGTCATCCAGTACTTAACCTTGTTCTTATAGCGCTTGAAGACCGTTTCAGCATAGTGCACAAAAAAGTCAATAACTTTCCGCGAACGCCAGCCACCATATTCCTTAACTAAGTGGTACGGCATTTCAAAGTGGGCCAGCGTGATCACTGGTTCGATACCATATTGCCGGCAAGTATCGAACATATCATCATAGAACTTCAAACCCACTTCATTGGGTTCTTCTTCATCACCATTTGGAAAAATCCGCGTCCAGGCGATCGATGTCCGAAAACACTTGAAGCCCATCTCAGCAAATAGCTTGATATCTTCCTTATAGTGACCATAAAAGTCGATGCCTTCATGGTTCGGGTAATTCTTACCCGCAATCACACCATCCGTGATTTCACGAGGAACACCGTTGGCACCGGCAGTCATGACATCAGCCACACTGACCCCTTTGCCACCAGCTTGCCAGCCGCCTTCTAGTTGATGGGCTGCGACCGCCCCACCCCATAAGAAATCAGATCGTAAACCACTCGTTGTTGCCATGCATTATCATCCTTTCACTATAAATCTTTACCATCACTCGCAATAACTTGTTGGAACCAGTTAAAGGAGTCTTTCTTAGAACGGTCAAAACTGCCTTGACCATTATCATCGGCGTCAACATAAATGAATCCATACCGTTTCGCCATTTCACCAGTACTTGCTGAGACCAAATCAATACAGCCCCACGGTGTATAGCCAATCAGATCAACACCATCTAATACGACCGCTTGTTCCATCGCCAAGATGTGATCACGGAAGTAACTGATCCGGTAGTCGTCATGTACACTCCCGTCGGCTTCCTTCTTATCGTAAGCACCAAAGCCATTTTCAACAATGAATTGTGGTAAGTGCCACCGATCTTGCATCCAGTTCATCGCATAGCGCAACCCAGTTGGATCAATTTGCCAGCCCCAATCAGACTTCTCAACGTAGGGGTTCTCAACAAAGTCATCGGGTTCCTTGAAATCGTAATCACTGTCACCGTCACGACCCTTTGTAACAAATGACATGTAATAACTGAAACCAACGTAATCCACCGTACCAGCCTTTAAAGTTGCCAAGTCAGCAGCGGTAATATCCATATCGAAGCCCTTGCGTTCAAAGTACTTCGGTAACCACTTTGGATATTCACCGAGACAGTGGACATCCCCGAACCAATACCGTTTTTGCATGGCCCGTTCCGCCATCATCACATCCGCTGGTTTAGCTGTTAGTGGATAGATTGGACACATCGCGACCATACAGCCGATTTGAAAATCAGGATTGATTGCGTGGCCCGCTTGCACAGCTAGGGCACTCGCTACTAATTCATAATGAGCTGCTTGATACATCGCCTGTTCCCAATTGTCATCCTTGCTAAGTTGCAGGCCGGAATTTTGTAACAATGGGTGCGGATCACTCCAAGCTGTTTGGTTATTGATTTCGTTGAAGGTCATCCAATACTTGACCTTATCCTGATAGCGCTTGAAGACGGTCTTCGCAAAATGAACAAAGAAGTCGATCATCTTACGGTTGCTGAAACCACCATAAACCTTCACTAAGTGGTATGGAATTTCAAAGTGTGACAGGGTCACAACGGGTTGGATGCCATGCGATAATAAATCATCGAATAAGTCATCGTAAAACTTCAAACCAGCTTCGTTAGGCTCGCTCTCATCACCATTCGGGAAAATCCGGGTCCACGCGATTGACGTCCGGAAACACTTAAAGCCCATTTCTTCAAATAATCGATCATCTTCTGGATAGCGATGATAAAAATCATTGCCCCAGTGATTAGGATAGATTTCACCATCTTTGACGCCATCCGTGACTTTACGGGGAACCCCGTTACGTCCGGCTGTCATTACATCGGCAATGCTAACGCCCTTGCCATCAACATCCCAAGCGCCTTCTAATTGATGGGCCGCGACCGCGCCACCCCACAGAAAATCTTTGGGCATTTTGTATCCTTTTGTCATGAACTAATTCCCTCCATTAATGCTGCTCAGGCTATCCCTGAGTTACAGTCTTTGTTACCTTAACTAACGAAAAGCGTGTAACCGCCACGTCACCGTTGTTAAGCTGTCTGCCATTATAAGCGACCACGGCATGAATGAAAAAACAAGCCCAGACCAACACCAGCAGGTATTTGCCTAGGCTCAAATTAATTAACTACTTCGCCTCATCGGCAGCTAAACGCCGATAAACGTCTACAACTTCACCAGCTAAGTCGCGGAAGGTGATGGCATTCATGATGTGATCTTGTGAATGTACTAATAACAATGACACGTGGGTATGTTCCCCTTGTGCTTCCGCCGTTAACATTGAGGTTTGTGAATTGTGTGCTTCGGTTAGAAAGTTATCTGCTTCCTTTAACTTGGCATCAGCGGTTTCAAAGTCGCCTTCCTTAGCAGCTTTAATTGCTTCGAAAGCGGAACTCTTTGCATTACCACCATTAACGATCAAACCCATAATGGTTTCGAGACTTGCTTCAACTTCTTTTGTTTGTTCTTCTGCCATTTACCCTCATCCTTTTAGCATTTATTCGTGTGCATCACAATCAAAATGCCACCGGCCGCGATTGATCTACCGTGGGCTGGTAGCACTTACAATTTAATGATTAGTTTGCTTTTGCAATTGATGCTTCGGCTTCCTTTAAAACTTTTTCGCCGTTCATCATGCCGTAGTCTTGCATGTTGATAACTTCAACTGGAATATCAACGCGCTTTTGGAAATCACTTAACATATAACGAACTTGTGGTCCAAGCATTAAAATGTCAGGATTCTTTTCAGCTAACTTCGCATCAGCGTCACTGGCAGCGGTTGCAAAAATATCTGCATCAATGCCTTCTGCTTCCGCAGCCTTTTGCATCTTTGAGACTAATAATGACGTTGACATCCCAGCGGCACATACCAACATAATTGTTCTTTCAGCCATAATAAACACGCTCCTAGATTGTTTTAAATTTATATGTTACAGCGGTTGCTTTAATAAACCGCTTTCATTACAATTAGAATTATAAGTCATGGGTACAAATTTGACAAGCCTTATTAATCAGATATCTGCAATTTATTTGATTTGTACCCACAAATTATTAAATAACAACTTAATATTCGAAAGAAGTGAACACCATGTATCGTGACATTGCAACCAAACTCGTTGCCGCCATTCAAGACGGCATTTTTACCGTCAAACTCCCCACGGAAGCCCAATTAATGGAACGTTACCAAGCTAGCCGCAACACCATTCGCAAAGCGATTGACTTGGTGTACCAGCAGGGGCTCCTGCGTCGGGTTCAAGGCAGTGGCTATTATATTACTAATATTCAGCTTCAACATAAAACGGTAGTGAATCTGTCAGCACGCTCACTCTTCAATAGTCATGTCCACCCACGGACTTTAACTTCCAAGATTCTGACTTTTGATACGATCCACGGCGATAGTGCCCTGAGCCGCAAACTCAACATTCCCGTCGACGAAGAACTGTATCGTATCATTCGCCTCCGCTATTGGCACGACCAACTGTATTGTTTGGAAAAGGCCTACTACTTACGCTCTGTCGTCCCCTATCTATCGACCGAAGCTGTCAATACGTCAATTTGGGACTTCATCAACGAAGCTTACGGCATCGGGATTGCTAACAGTGATGATTATCTTTCACTCACCAATCTTAACAAGGAAGAGGCCGAACTAATGAATTTGGCACAGGGCGCAACTCACTTGGCCTTGGATTCTTGTAACTATTATAAGAATAATGGCTTACTAGATTTTTCTCACACCATCTTTGTTTATCCCGACCTTGCATTGTATTTTCATACGACAAATCTTGCAAATAATTAATTTATGGCTAAAAAAAGACGATTCACTATAATTTCATCACAATTTATGGGTATACTAGTAACAGTATCCAAATTTACGATGGAGGAATTAGCGTGTCAGCACCCCTTTTTTCAGTGGTTGTACCAGCTTACAACCAGCACAAATTTATAGATAGCTGCTTGACTAGTCTACAACGCCAAACCTTGACAGACTTTGAAGTCTTCGTGGTTGATGATTGTTCGACTGATGACACTGGTGAACAGATTGCCGCGTTAATCAAAGGCGACGACCGGTTCCACGTGATCACTCACGCCCATAACCGGGGCGTCTCCGCAGCTCGTAACTCCGGTATGGCTGCTGCTAAGGGTAAGTACCTTTGCTTTGTCGATGGCGACGATTGGGTCGAACCAGACTTTCTGGCAACCTTCCTAGCCGCCTACCGGTCAGCACCCGATACCCAGCTCGTTGTATGCGGTCACTACGGTTACTTAGCCGTTCCGAGTCCTGCCAAAACATACAACCAAAAAGACTTGATTGCCAACATCAACTTTGGCACGGTTGGCGGTTTTTCGTGGAATAAAGCATTCATTCGCAGTATTATTACCACGCATCACCTCAAGTTCAACGAAGATATTGATTTTCTTGAAGACCAGTTGTTTGCCTTTCGTTACGCTAACTACGTACAGTCCTCCGAATACGTACCGGACCGGACTTACCATTACCGTTGGCGTTTTCGAAGCAACCTTGCTCACATTGGAATTCCATTCTTCACCGCTCGTCGTAAGATGATGAAGATTCTCAAGCAGGAAAACAAGCAAGTTTTGAACGAAGATTGGAATAATCAGTAGCAACGTTACGTTGCCATCGCCTCTAAAGGTCGGTAGCTGAAATAGCTATCACCCTTTAGGGGATTTTTTGATACCTAGCATAATCGGCTACGATGACCAGAAGATGCGCAATTATTCGAGGCTAGTAGCCATCCACTCGCAGCCTCAAATGCGCTTTCGCCGCCGATTAAACCGACCGTGGCGCGAAACAAGCTAGCTGCTCAAGCTCTTTTTGATATCAGCGACAAAATAAAGTGGCAATTAACAATTAAAGACTTGTTGAATGACGAGTAACGCTTTACAATTGGACTATATTAATTAATTTGATGGGAGGGTTAGCGATGGCTACGATTCACTTATACTTAGTCCGTCATGGACAAACCAAGCTCAACGCGGCCGGCCGTTTACAAGGCATCTATGATTCGGAACTCACACATACCGGTGTGCGCTCCGCTCAACGGTTAGCCCGCATGCTAGCAGATGTTCATTTCGACGCTGCTTACGTCAGTGACTTGGGCCGAGCACAACAAACGAGTCGCATTATCACCGCACTCCATCCTGAAATAAAAAAGCCGACGATTGACGTCGGCTTACGCGAATTTAACTTCGGTGGGCTTGAAGGTACCAGAAACATGTGGATCGTCAAGCAAGTCCAAAAACAATTGGGTATTGGAACGTTTGTTAAGTTGATGTTGAGTCGTGAACGCTTCGCCACCCTACTATGGGTCTTTAACTCCCTCGACCAGACTCGTGGCGCCGAGACTTTGGTCGGTGTCACGGATCGAATCAGTAGCGCGCTACGACGAATCTGTTTGTATGAATCTCAGGATAGTCAGCATGACAAGAATATTCTTATCGTTTCTCACGGGCTGGTTCTCAGTGCATTCCTATACCAAATCAGCCCCCGTGAGCTTCCCACCCGACTCCTGAAAAATACAAGTGTTAGTCGCGTGGACTACCAAAATCGGCAATTCAAGTTGATCGACATTAATATCACCCCTAAGAAGCGGGCCTAGTTGTCTCGATGCTAACAGGTTGCGTGGTACAACTCGGAAATTGCAAGCGCGCCTGAATACCAAAAAAGGCTTTGATTTTGCGTTGTAATTCTTGACCAGTTGCATGCACTGAAGCTTCACTTGCATCTGGATCGCCAACTACAATTAAAATGCGACTGCTTTTACTATCCAAATTAGGCCTGATTGGGGTGGTAGCATCCGCTGAAAGACTGGCCCCCTGTGCCGTTAAATGAAGCTGAACCTGCTCAGTGCCAAGCGTATTCATATCCCACGCATTGATCTGCACTGGATGGCGCGCGTGAATCACTTGAAGCAAGTCTGCCAAAGCATTCTGCGGCTGAGCAACGGCAAGCCCTTGTGCAGCTAATTGTTTTTCAATTGCTGGATTCAACTCACGGTTATCAAGATTGCTCATCGACAAAATTGCTAATGGAATTTCCGTGGTAGTCGTCGGTAAAATTTCAATTTTCAACAGTTATCACTTCCTAAAAACACTTCAATACTAAGTGTGCCAAATTTGACGTAAAAGTCAATTACCACCACTTAAGTCATAGCAAAATTTTAATAATACCACAAAAGCGATTCCCACACACGTGAGAATCGCTTTTTTAATGGCCTTATTGTCCTCGTCGATACACCGATACGCTTGTAAGCTGACCTTACTTAGTCGTTGATAATGGGTGGGCCGCGAAGTATTTTTCTAAGAATAGTGCCAAACCATCATTATAATTCATATCAGTTACATAGTTCGCAACTTTCTTAACTTGTGGCAAGGCGTTGCCCATTGCCACCGATAAGTCAGCTTCTGCCATCATCCCAACGTCATTCAAGCCATCCCCAAAGACAAACGTGTGGGCGGCATCGACATGTTGCTCACGTTGAATTTGTTTGACCGCCGTCCCCTTATCCGTATTCAGAGGAATCATCTCAATATTATTCGGGTTCGATGATGAAAGTCGCAACAATTTACTATTAGTGAGCTTTTCGCGGGCAGAATCCAGCCGTGACATGTCTTCACGACTGAGAATGACGCCGTTCGTAATCTGGTCCTCAATCGTGGCTAATTGCGTAAAGCTCTTCACTTCTTCATAGCCAATCGAGACTTCATCCGCATCAAAGTTGGCCGCATTACGAGCAACGAACCGCGGAATTTGTTCCGTATAGTAGGCCATGTCTGGCGTGAACAACATCATTGGTAAGTTATCACGACGCGCAATCAGATAGGCAAGCTCAACCGCAGCACCCCCGAGTTTGGTTAGCTCACGGCCCTGGGCACCATCGAACACCGCCCCATTAGATGTCACCAAACGAACGTCAGCGTTTACTTTGTCTCGAACGATCTTCGCCAGCTCGTACATGCGCCCCGTAGCGATGTAAAATAACACGTCCTGCTTCTGAAACCGTTCAATCGTCGCTCGAGTTCGCTCCGAGACATATTGGTGATCCGTTAATAATGTTCCGTCAATGTCCATAAAGACTAAATATTTTGGCATAGTTGAACTCCTCCTACGTATTTACCTATATGTTGTGCTAGCTAACTGATCATCTGTGACATTCAGCTTGACTGCTTTTGCTTGGTTTGCCAATCAGTCGGTACCATCCTGCCATCGTCAGTAAATACGCAAATTGGCGTATCCGCACTGATGAGTAAGCCGGTTGGCCGGACTTGAATGGGCTTAAATTAAAAAGATGACGCACCGCCGCCTTTTTTAGCAATCATAATTAGCACAAGGCTTACTTACACTCCCAATTGTACGCTATTCCCTCCTATAATGGAAATCGCTTTCAAAACCGAACTAGCCACCGCATTTTCACCACGTAAGGCTAAACAATCTTAAGTTTAGAAGCTATTTAGAGCATTATTTGCCCTCATCAGCTTTATATACCAAAGAATTCAATCTCACTACTTGACATTCACTAGTCTAGCCGCTAAATTAGAGAACAATTAATAAATGATGATAAAAAGCATTGAACAGTTCAGTAGTTGCCGGTCGTTAGCCTTAGCGAGTCTGAGATGGTGTGAGCAGACCTAATCCGGTATCACGAATATCGACTGTGAGTTGTATGGGTGAAATCAAGTAACCCGTACTGGTTAACACCCACTAACGTGTAGTACATCTTTCATGATGTGCTTAAGGTCAGTAATGTAAATTGCTGATGAATACCGGTGGTAACCCGCGCTCGCGTCCGGCAGACGACTTCGTCTGTCGGACGTTTTTATTTTCATTTATTAATAAATCATTTTAAAGGATGGTCATACATATGCATTTTACAGTACTCGGCGCAGGCGCCATGGGATTACGTTACGGTGTGTTATTACAAGAAGCAGGCAATCAAGTTGATTTTGTGGATACTTGGCAAGCAAATGTTGATCAAATTCATCGTCAAGGTGGCGTCTACGTGTCGCGCGATCACCAGAATCGACACTTAGTTCCCGTCAAAGTCTCAACTCCCGAAGATTATAACGACGATCCCGACGTGTGGGTCGTATTTACTAAACAGATGCAACTTGCTGATTTTTTGACTCGGACGGCCCACGCTTTTAATGGTCGCCAGTACGTGCTCACTTGCATGAATGGGATGGGTCACGTTGCAAAATTATTACACTACTTCAAACCCGAAAAATTATTAGCTGGGACCGCACTAGTCGCTACGGTCTTAAACGGCCCTGGTGATGTCGACTTCATTGGAGCTCGCGGCGCCGGCACCATGAATCTCGCCAATTATACGGAACACCCTGACGAAATGACCCACCGAATCGTGACAGAATTAGATAAATGCCAATTCCACCCTAATTTAACAACGAACTTCCGCGGCACCTTGCTGGCTAAAGTCGTCTTCAACTCAGTGGTCAACACCCTCTGTACCCTCTTTGAAATTACGATGGGCGAATTCGCGGCCTATCCAGGGGCTGATGAGCTGAGTCGTCAATTGATCGATGAAGCCTATGATGTCTGTGAGCGTGATGGTGTCACCATGTTGAATACCCGCGCGGAAGAGCTCGCCTCTGTCAACTACGTCAGCAAAGTGGCTAATCCCCTCCACTACCCATCGATGTATCAAGATATGTCTCATAATCGGCCAACTGAAGTCGACTATATCAATGGCTACCTCGTCAAGCTCGGCCAAAAGTACCATTACCAAGCAAAAACGCACGCGTTTCTGACCCATCTGGTTCACTTAGCCGAAACCACCCGCCAAACCAGTGCCACAACTGAACACACTACTGAACAAAATGCTCAGAACGCGACCGAACAGGCTAGTCAACAAGCAAGTGCGTAACCGATTCCCCTTTTCTCAGCAAAATCATGTACAATGGAGATTAAGTTGATTTTACTGAGGAGGCGGTTTGCTGTGCAAGTCAGTCGGGAATTCAAAGGTATCTTTCTTGCTAGTATCAGTGCGACCTTCTGGGGGATTTCCGGAGCCGTCGCACAAACACTTTTTGATACGACCGATATTAATTCTATTTGGTTAACGGGAATTCGCATGCTGGGTGCCGGAATCGCACTATTACTGGTCAGTTTGCTTACCCATGTTGATTTGTGGTCGATTTGGCGTCAACCCCGCGATCTCCTACAGATCGTGGCCTACACACTATTGGGTCTAATGCCGGTTCAGTTCACCTACTTTTTAGCAGTTGAAGCTAGTAACGCGGCGACCGGAACAATTCTACAATTCATGGGACCCGTGTTCATTGCTCTGTGGATGCTAGTCGCTCATCGGCAATTGCCGACCCGTGCAGAAGGCCTTGCAATTATTTGTGCACTACTGGGCTCATTCTTGCTCGTGACTCACGGCAACCCTCAGACCCTAGTCATCTCCGTCTGGGCGTTGATCTGGGGACTCTTATCGGGGGGTCTCGTCCGCTACGAATACCTTGCTACCAACCAAACTACTTACTAAGTACGACCCAATGACCGTCAACACCTGGTCAATGTTGTTAGGGGGTATCTTGTTTAACATCGTTCAGCCAGTCTGGTCAATCCATATTCCACTGACTATGCTTAATATCAGCAAGTTGACCTTTGTTGTGCTGTTTGGAACATTGTTAGCTTTCCTATTCTTCTTGCAAAGTTTGCAATATATCCGGCCAACCGTTGTCAGTCTACTAGACGCTTTTGAACCTTTATCCGCAACCATCATTGCGGTGGTTCTACTCGGTGTCAGCTTCGGTTGGCTCGACATTCTGGGCAGTGTCCTGATTATTAGTACCGTCTTTATTTTGGCTATTGGGCAGGGTCCCAATGATCGCACGGCAGAGAATTTCAAGCAACCATAAACGATGACTCATAATTATGAAACCAGTAAAAGCTGGTTGTGACTAAGTCCTAGTCACAACCGGCTTTTACATTGCCGCTACCGTTACATATATTCAATTAATAACCACGATTCAGATCCACTTGGTTACGTACCAGCGTGCCATCTTTGACAAACTGTGCAAAGTTCGCCGCAAAGATTGGAAAAACGGTCGCCCGAAAGTGGGCAATTTGACCTGAAATATGTGGCGTAATCAGCACGTCATCTCGTTGCCACAACGGGTGGTCCGTCGGTAATGGCTCTGGTTCAGTAACGTCCAACGCTGCCATACTGAGTTGATGATGATCCAGGGCGGTCATTAACGCTGTAGTATCAACCGCCGGACCACGCCCAATATTAATCAGCATCGGTTGCTGTTTGGTCTGCTGAAATAATTCAGTACTAAACAAATGATGCGTTGTTGGCGTTAATGGCAAAGCGTTGACAATAAAGTTAGCCGTTGCTAACGCGTCGGCCGTCGCGGTAAATGCCACTGTTTCATGAAAATGATCAGCGGGGTGACCGGTCGTATTGACCCCAATCACGTGCATGCCTAACGCACTAGCCTTAGCCGCTAACGATTGCCCAATTTGGCCCGTGCCATATATCAACAACTGTTGCCCGGTCAAGGTAGATGTCGTCATTGGCAAGGCCCATTGCCGTGCCCCGCGCTGATTCAGCCAGGCCGCATGGTACCCCCGGACTACGCTTAACATCGCGGCTAAGACCGATTCACTAATCGCATCGGCGTGAATACCACTCGTGTTCGCAACCACCACCCCGGCCGCTTGCAATGCCTTTAATGGCAAATAATCGACGCCAGCTGAAATGACCTGTACAAACTTTAACTGATTGGTTGGCCGCGCTAGGATCGTCTTTAATAACGGATGATTACCATACATGACTTCAATTTGGTCGTAATCGGCCGCCGTGACCGCCGCCGCATCCTTGAACGTCCAGTCCGGATAAGTGGTTTGTAACTGTTGCAGCTGTTCAGGTTTGGTTGCTTGAGCCATCAATACCATTGGCATAACTTATTACCCCATTTCTAATTTCTTGATCAATACTTTTATCATACCACTATCATTCACTTGAACCGTAATGATCCACAACCGGATATTAGCTAAGATTGGCCAATAAGTTAGGCTGACCCTTTTTTAGCCCACAGTTTGGTTTAAATCACAATGTTTGACGCTACTGCTGACAAACGGCTCACAAAATACCAACAAAAAAGCGATGTTCGAAAGTCGCACTCCCGAGCATCGCCAATCGGTAACTAACCTAATTGGGTTTAATCGTTGACCAATTATTTAACAACCGCAAAGCCACCGGTCCAGCCGATTTGTTCACTGGCTGCTAATGTCATTTGCATAAACCCCATCGCTTCAAGCTCACGGGCCCGCTTTAACTTACCTGCATCCTTCACTTCTAACGGACTGTCAGCCAAGGCGCGGGTGAAGCGTTGCTTGGCGCTATCGTCATTACCAGCAACTAACACGGTTGTTGGTTCCTTACCATTGACCTGCCCACTCTGAAGCGTCGCCGCAAAAGTCGTATTGAAAGCCTTGAGCACCTGACTATCTGGTAGTTGCTGCTGTAATTCTTGGGCAGCCGAACTATCAGCTGGAACAACCAAGTCATCCCACGTGTCAAAATTCAAGGGGTTCGTGATATCAACGACGATTTTGCCCTTCAACTGAGTCGCGTACTGTTTAGCCAGCGCAGCTAAAGCGGGATAAGGTACCGCCATGATCACGATTTCACCGAGCGTTGTGGCTTGGTCCTTGGAACCATAATAAGTGACCTCGTGCCCAGCGATTTCAAAATTATGACCAATTGCTTGCCCCATGTTGCCCTTACCAAAAATTGTGATTTCCATATCAAAACACGCCTCTTTCGCTTTATAATTAATTTTATATTTACATTCTAACATTGATGTCCCATTTACATCACTTTTATGTCTGACAGTTACCGCAAACCGGTCGTCAATCGCCCTAGCTAGTAGTCGCTCCTTGAATGACGACAATTAGTGGAACTAATGGCTAATCAGCTCGGATATTCACCTGCCTGCACGCTTCCCAGGTTATTGACACGAGTCGATCAGTCACTAACGACCAAAAACCGACCAACTTAATTATGAAGGGACTGCTCCGAGTCAAGTAGACAGTTCAAATAATTAAAATAGCTATGCAGTTTTTAGAATGGCATGATTCCGAAATTCTTTC
>NZ_JBMNVY010000040.1:0-15245 GCF_049745435.1 Lactiplantibacillus sp. YT640 | reverse complement strand
TTAGTGGTAGCTTAATCTGAAACGTTATACACTGGCAAATTAAGTTATTTATAGCCCGTAGAATTAAGTCGTTTTGAAAAGATGGGGGCGTTATATGGTGGTAATTAGTGCTAACAAAAACGACCACCGTATGGATGGCCGTTTGGGTATCTTAATCAGTGTCGAATTAGACTTATTCCCGTTTCTTGAACTTAGCTGCCAGTCCTAGCCAACCTAATCCAGTAAATAAAGCGGCCAAGATACCACCCAGTGTTGCGGCGTGTTCAGATTGCTCACTGGTTTGCGGTAATTGACCCGAATTGTGCGTAGCAGCCGTTGCTGGTGCTTGTTGCTTTCCTGGTTGAGCCAGGGCACTGACTGGTGCAATCGGTGTTAGCTGTGGACTAGTCGTTGGCGACGATTGTGAAGTCGTAGTGCCTTGTGACACGGGCGCTTTTGCCAGCAATGAACTCCCTGGTTGTGGTGCCGGGTTTGGCTGCGGCGCCGGGCTCGGTTGAGGTGCCGGGCTCGGTTGCGGCGCCGGGTTTGGTTGTGGCGCTGGGTTTGGTTGAGGTGCCGGGCTCGGTTGAGGTGTAGGACTCGGTTGCAGCGTTGGTTCAGGCTGAGGTGCTGGTGTCGGCTGTGGTTCGGGCACAGGTGCTGGCCCCGGACCCGGCGTCGGTTGTTCAGGCTCACTCGATTCCGGCGTGTAAGTGTAAACGACGTGCTGAGCGGTGGTGCCAAAGGTCCCAATCGTTGGACCGACAACTTTGTTGAAGACGTAGCCTGGAACTGACAACTGTTCAGTTTGATAATTTTGACCAAAGTCGCCACTTAAAACAATATCCGCGCGAAGTGGCTTTCCATCCGCATCTTGATAACTAACGGTGACGGGCAGTACTGCTTGTTTTTCATAGACGTAAAGGACATGCTGCGGTTCCTTGGTAAAGCTACCGGTCGCGTTAGTTGGTGTCTTGATGAGTTGATAGCCTGGAATCTCTAGCGCTTTAGTCTCATACGNGCTTGTTTTTCATAGACGTAAAGGACATGCTGCGGTTCCTTGGTAAAGCTACCGGTCGCGTTAGTTGGTGTCTTGATGAGTTGATAGCCTGGAATCTCTAGCGCTTTAGTCTCATACGTTGCGCCAATTTCACCAGTGTGGGTGATGTCAGGTTGTAAGGTTTTACCATCTTCGTCTTGATAGCTGGCAGTCACCGGCTGTGGAATCTGCTTGGTATAGATGTAGGTGACTTGCTGTGGTTCCTTAGTGAAGGTACCAGTCGCGTTGCCGGTAGTCTTAACTAAGTCGTAGCCTGGAATCTCTAGCGCCTTAGTCTCATACGCTGCGCCGATTTCACCAGTGTGGGTGATATCAGGTTGTAAGGTTTTACCATCTTCGTCTTGATAGCTGGCAGTCACCGGCTGTGGGACTTGTTTTGTATAAATGTAGATAACGTGCTGCGGTTCAGCTGTAAACGTGCCGGCCGCGTTGTCAGGTGTTTTTGTGAGATCGTAGCCCGCGATTTCGAGTGGCTTGGTCGTGTATGGATCACCTGCCAAACCGTTGCAAGTCGTGTCTGGCTGCAAGGGCTTTCCTTGTTCATCCTGATAGCTGACCGTCACAGGGGCCCCAGCTGTTTTATCATAAACGTAAGTGACCGCTTGCGGTTCCGCACTGAAAGTACCTTGTGGGGCGCCTTGGGTCTCGACGTGGGTGTAGTTCGTAATATCAGCCGGGGTGCTTTGATAATCTTCACCAACGAGGCCGGTCAATTCTTCCGAATCGCGCAGAGCGGCACCGTTACGATCGACATGGTGAATGGTTACTGGGGCCGCTTTGGCTGCTAATACATAAGGCTGAAAGACATGGAACACCGGTGAACTGCCATCTGAGCCTTGAGCAACCAAATAAAAGTTTTTATCATTTGGGACAACGTTGATGCTGACGCCGTTAGTGACGAACTGACCGTTGGCATCACCAGTGAAGCCTGGAATCTGTGGTACTAACTGATTGAATGTCAACCCACCTTGACCGTCGGGTACCACGTTACTCAGGTCACCATTCACGGCTTTTCCCGCGCCGTTGAAGTAGAACCGGTAGTAGAATTGGCCGTTAGGAGTTAGTTGAACTGGTTTCAAAATGGCGGCTTGCGATTTAAGGACAGCCTGCTGCCCGTTTGGTAAATAGAAGCGGTTCTTTAAGGTTGCACTGGTCGTGTCTTGATCGACATAAACGAGCGGTTCTAGAATTGTCTGCCCAAGACAAGTAGTTGTCTTGAGGTTCGGTAAGTCTTTAAAGACTGACAAATCAGCAATATGGTTGTAAGCGACGTCCAATTCTTGTAGGTTTGTCAAATGCGCAATCGGCGATAAATCACTGACACGGTTATGCTGAATATTCAGCACAGTTAATTTGGTCAGACCAGCCAATGGTGAAATATCAGTCACGTCGCCGTTATAATAGCCGCCAAGTGCGTTGAGACCGTTATTGAGCCAAATGGTTTTCAGGTTCGTCGCATATTGCAGCCCTTCCAAGGAGTATGGTGTGTGACCATCAATATAAGTGTTTTCTCCATAGAATTGGGTTAATAATTGCATATCATCTTTAGTAATATCGTTAACAGATTTAAACTGATGGTCGGGGAGTTTCAAAGCTTGTAACTCGCGTAAAACGGCTTCTTGAAGGTGCTTGTTCGGCATCCAAGTATCAATAGATTCAATTGGCGTCGTCGCTGCGGTCGGCACGACTGTACCAACACTAGTCGCGGGCTTTTCAGCTGTCGTTGCCGCTGAAGCAGCTTCTGCGTTAGCTTGTTCGGCATATTCGGAATAGGTACTGGAAGCTAAGCTATTAATAACACTGGTAATTTGAAAAGTAGTCGCTGCCGAAGTCGCGGTGCTAGCGGGAACAGTCGCATGCGAAGTGTCAGGTGTTGCGGCGCTTTCGACACTAGCAGCACTAGCGTCGGCGGAATACGTGCTGGCAGCGATACTATTGACGGCGCTGGTTATCACGCTAGCCGAGGCGGCGCTTGCCGCACTAGCTGCCATCTTAGCACCACTAGTGGGCGCAGACGAGCTGCTCGAAATAGCACTCGTCATTGGATGAATAACCTCTGAACCGTCAGATATCTGGCTTGTACTTGTAGTGCTTGCTGCGGCTGATTTTTCTGAGCTAGTCTCACTGGAAGTCGAAAGCGGCATTGACTCGGCAGCACTATCAGTTGTCGTCACACTAGTAGGAGCCGTGCTGTTAGCTGCCGTACTATTAGTGACGTCTGGCGCAGCGGCACTAGCCGTCTTGGCGGTTGTCATGCTGCCGACTGAAGTTGGTACGGGCATACTTGTAGAGCTAGCAGGGGTCGTTGAATGAATTACACTAGAACTGTCAGTTTGCTGGCTTGTACTCATAGCCTTGTTGGGTGTACTACTTTCAGCACTAGTTGGACTGGAACTAGCATTAGGCGTTGCAGTTGTGTCTGTTGGATACTTAGTGGTCGCAGAGCTGGCCATGGCCGCCGAAGTTGGGATCAGGTTATTGGTGCTTGCTGCCTCGGTCACACTTGAACTAGGTTCGGCGGCGTGACCACTTGTCGCTGAAGAGCTGGCCATTGCTGACATCAATGAGCCACTAGTAGCCGTTGATTTCACGGGCATTGCTGCGGTACTAGTTGCTACAGGACTACTGGTTGTAGTACTGCCAGTTGCGCTACTACCAGTTGTCGATGTTAAGGTAACTTGACTGCCGGATAGCGGGTTAGTCGGCGCTGTTTGCTGGACAGTCGGCGCAGTGGTGGTGGGTGCTGTTGTCGAATCAGTGGCCGCAAAGGCGTCTTGATTGGTCAAAATAATGCTGGCCAAAATCGTGGCCGCAATCCCAGTAATTAAGTGCCACTTTGGTGGGTTATTAGTGATAATTTTTCGCTTGTTCAAAATAATCATACTCCTTTTGATGATTGATTTAGTCATAAGCACACTAAATTAGTTAAAGTGTAGCACCATTATTTTGGCGGGTCTAGCCAGTTTGGTGGACGTCTTGTCACTTAGTTGTGAATGGCTGGATGCCGGTGCTTTTCAAAATCATGAAACAAACCGTTATTTGACGGTACTTAACGCCGATGTTGAGCTGAGTTAGAACGGATGGACATTAAGAAGTGCACGCTTTTAGCGCTGAAATGCTTGTTTTTTTAAAGTTTGGTGGTTCGCAAAGGCAAGTTGGTAAACTTGCCTAAGAATGGCGCTCAAGCCAGAGCTACCGATTAACTTGCGAGGTTGCGGCGAAATTGGTAGTCACTAAACTGCCCATCAGCGTGTCAATGTGAAGACAGCCTAAAACGACCTTTCCAGATAACTTCCGGGAAGGTCGTTTTAGGTTTATAAATAAGGGATTAATGACTAACGATTGACTGCTGGTGCGTGTATTGCGCTGCGTGCCGACCGGAATTGCGTCCAGAGTAGAAGGCGTAGCCAACACAGGTTCCAGGCATGTTAGGACCATACGTATCACCAGTTAGTCCAGCGGCGTCGCTGCCAGCAGCGTATAGACCGGTGATCGGCTGACCAGTAGTGTCTAAAACTTCATTATTAGTGGTTACTTTGAGACCGCCCATGGTACAAAAGGCACCAACATTGAGTTCAAAGCCGTAAAATGGACCTTGCGAAACTTTAACGAGATATTCAGGATTCTTGCCGAAATCATCGTCTTGACCATTATCACAATATTGGTTGTAAGTTTGAATGGAGTGGGTGACTTGATCAACAGGTAGGTGCATTTTGGTCGCCAGTGCTTCAATCGTATCGGCTTTAAAAATAAATGGTTTATTGGCGGCCACGGCTGCATCGATTTCAGCCTGGAGTTTCGTCATTTTTTCGCCCCGCCGAACGTAAACACCTAAGCCCATGAAGTTCCCGTCCTGAGCCATTTTGTTGATCACACCTTGGTCGAGAATGCTGAATACTTGGTTTTGGGTGTAGAGCGCGTTGCCGGCGTATGAGAAGTTATAAACGACAGCTTCATCGACAAATCGTTCCCCATGTTCGTTTAGCCAGAGCAACGGTTGCTGACCGGCCGCTGTTTCCATCTGGGAGGCCATGTACTTAAAGGAAGGTTCGCTCGGATCTTTGAGATAACCGCCAAAGAGCATCGCCATTCCCGTGCCATATTGTTGTGCACCGGCTTGCCACGCTAGCCGAAGACCGTCGCCAGTTCCTTTACCTGAACTAACTGGAATTAAGCGGTGCGTGTCATAGTGGGTCAGTTTCTTCATCATGTCGGGATTATTGAGGTAACCACCGGTAGCAAGAATGACTGCGGCCGTATTGATGACTTGGGTCTCATTAGTGGCGGCACTTTGAATCGTTACACCGGTAATTGCACCGTCAGTGGCTTGATGTAGCGTGGTGGCGGTCGTGGAAGTCAGTAGTTCGACCCCCAGCTTTTGTGCTTGTGGTTGTAAAGCGTCATGTAAGACGGCTTGGCCCATTCCTTTATAAATATGCCACGTGGCTTCGCCGGCACCCATTGCTTGTACGCCTTCGTATTCGACACCTTGATCTTTAAGCCATTGCACCGTGTTGGCGCTATCGTCCAAGTAACGGCGCCAGATTCGAGAATCAGCGCGATATTTAGAATAGTCGACTTCTTCTTTTAAAACGTCAGTGGCGGAAACGTTGATGTTTTGGGCCTTTTGTAAGTATGAGTCGATGGCAAAGAGACCCTCAGTATAATTGCTGCTACCGCCAGTATGGCGTCCTTTTTCGAGTAATAACACGGACGCGCCGTGTTGTGCGGCTTTTAGGGATGCCGCTGTTCCTGCTGCTCCGGTACCAACGACGACAATATCGTATGAATCATGTTTTGCTAACGTCATGTCAATTCCTCCAAAATGATTTGTTATCTAATGAGCATTTGACGGCTAAATTCACCATTACTATAATGAAGTAACCGCTATCACACCCTCATCATAACGGGGGTATGGTGGTTAGCAAACAGACAATTTGGTTCGGCAGGCGAATCAATCGTGCGGATGGAGTTGAAAAAATGGATCTTGACCGGTTACAGACGTTCTTAAAAGTTGTTCAGTATGGTAGTTTTCAGCAAGTGGCTGCCCGTGAATACCGTTCACAGCGGACGGTATCAAAGCAAATGACCCAGTTAGAAAATGAATTGAAAGTGACGTTATTTGACCGTGGACAGAACAGAATTCAATTGACTCCTCAGGGGCGGTTATTTTGGGCATCTGCTCAGGATATTGTGAACAACTATATGACGGCCTTGACGGAGTTACGTCAATTTAATGTTCCTACTGATCAAATCTTACGAGTCGGTTATTTCTCAGCCTTTGAGCAGCGGCTCCTATTACCGGCCTTATACGATTTAAAGCAACAGCATTCGGAGCTGCAACTCGTTGTTCGGCAAGGGAGTAACGAGCATCTGGCGCAGCAAGTAGCTGATGGTTCACTTGATTTAGCACTATCGATTAATTATGGCCGTCCCGCCGTTACTCCAGAATCACAGTTAACCGCTGTCCCAATTTATCATAATCAAATGGTGATTGGGGTGAGCCGGCTAAATCCACTGAGTCGATTGTCACAATTGCCACCGAGTGCGTTGGCGACTTTGCCCATTTTATATTACAGCCCAGAAAGCTCGACATTTTTATTAGAAAGTTTTTTGGCTAGTGACCCATTTATCCAAAACTATGAGCAGATTCGGCGAGTGCCGAGTGCAGAACAGATGCACTTGTTGGTTGCGTTGAACCAAGCTTTGGCATTCTATCCTGCGGGGTTAGTGCCAACTGAGCATGATGAACAAGTCGCGTATTTGCCGATTACGGATGCTGCGCAACAAGGCTATGACATCGTGGCGTTATTAAAATCAAACCGGTCCCGGCCGTTGATAGCCAAATTGGTACAGCGGTTAAAGGCGAACGCGAAATCTGACGAGTAGAAGATTAACCTCACAGTGAGAAAGTACTGATACGGTGAGCTTGCTTAAGTAAAAGGACCGGCTGAGATTGCAGGCCTGTAAAAATTCAGTGACTCCGTTATAATAAAACCATTGTTCTCAAACTAATGAATTTATACAGGAAAGTGGGCCCAACATGTTTCAAGATATTCAACCACACGTTTTAAAAAATCAGAATGATCAGCAGCGGGCACCCCGGTCGGGCGATTATATCTTAATTGGTCGTCAACAACAGGTGCTTTTAATGAATGGAACCTTGCCCAAGTACGAAGATATCGATGCGGATTACGCGTTTAGCCCTGACCAGTATCAGTATTTGCTGGCTGTCGATCAGGCGGCCTTTTTCTGGGTCGATGTTGATGCGGTTGCGAATGATAACTATACCGTTGGCACCACTCAAGGGTTCCGAGACCTAACACCGGCCTGGTTGGCTTTCAGTAGTGCGACGGCTGCCCATTTGGCTTGGTGGTATGATACGAAGCGGTTCTGCGGGCATTGCGGCCAACCATTACATCCAGGCGCTACGGAACGGTCACTGGTGTGTGCAGCGTGTGGTCAGACGATTTATCCGACGATTATGCCTGCGATTATTGTTGGCGTGACGAATGGTGATAAAATTTTGATGACCAAGTTTTTATCCGGCTACAATCATTTTTCACTGATTTCAGGTTATACCGAAATTGGTGAGGCCTTTGAAGATACCGTTCGCCGGGAAGTCTTTGAAGAAGTCGGTCTTGAAGTCCATAATATTCGCTACTTTGGTAGCCAACCGTGGGCGCCATCGCACTCCTTACTGGCCGGCTATTTTGCGGACCTTAATGAGAACGTGGCAATTGAGCTAGAGACGGACGAATTATCGAAGGCCCAATGGTTCCAGCGTGATCAAATTCCTCATAATGATACGAACACGAGCTTGACGTGGACGATGATTGAAGCATTTCGGCATCATCAGGAAAAGTAGAATTATGCTACATTATACCGAAAATTGAACGGAAGTTTTTAATAAGATAGCGTACTGAGAATTGAAAGCTAAATTCTTGGTACGCTATTTTGATGTGATGGTCGAGTTTAAGGCGGCTTTCCTACAAACGATCATTATTTAAAATGATGGTAGTAGCGATACAAGCAGTTATTTAGTCGGCTATGAGACCATAGCTTGAAGTCAATTAATGCTAGTGTCATAAAGTGTGGTTACTTTACAAGATGGGCTAAACTGATAATAATCAATATTAGTTATATTAATTAAAAAAGGGTGAAGCAGAATGGCACTACTTATTTCGACTGGTGTGTTAGTGGTTGCGGCAATGGTTAGTATTGTAATTAACCGTCGTTGGCTCCCACGACTATCGGTCAACTATGTGAGCATGTTTATTGGGGCGGGGATTGCGGTTATCCCGTTCTTAAATGGCCTTATCGAAAAGTTCAATTCAGATATTTTTATTGGACTGATTGTAGCACCATTATTATATTTTGAAGGCCAGAATACGCGGCTGAATTTAGTTGGTCGTCACGTACGAGAAATTGTGAGTCTTACAGTTGGCATGGTGATTTTATGTGCAGTCATGGCTGGACTCGGCACTAGCCTGCTAGCGGGTGTTGGACTACCATTAGCCTTTATCTTGGCTGCTATCAGTACACCAACTGACGCAACGGCTACTGAGTCGGTGACGATGGGCCGGGTGCTACCGCAGCGTGAACAGACTAGTTTGAAATTAGAATCATTGTTTAATGATGCTTCGGGAATCATTCTGCTAAACATGGCTATTCTGTGGTATGTTAACGGTTATATTAATTATTCGCAGACCTTATGGGATTTCGTCTATGCAGCTGGTGGAGGGATTGCTTTTGGTGGCCTTGTAAGCGGCTTAATTGTTTATATTCGACAATTAATGTTGCGCTCTAAACTTAATTTTATTAATAACACGTATAATAATGGTACTCCGTTAAAAGTGATTTATTTAATGACACCATTTGTGTTGTACTTTGGTGCTGAAGCACTTGGTGTTTCCGGTATCATTGCTGTTGTATTTGCGGGATTAGTTCATAATGCTGAAGGGGAGCGGAGTGCATTAGCCAATCCTCAGCTCGCCAGTGATATTTATCAATTAATTGGCCTATTGAGCGATATTTTAAATAGTGTGGTCTTTATTGTATTGGGAATTATGTTATTGCGGACCGCGTTGGATCATTCCGTCTCTTATAATGGATCACTGATCTGGATTGTAATTGGTGTTATTTTATACGTGGCCAATCTGTTGGCACGTTATGGTTACGTTCGACTTATTCATCATGTCTCTAATCGAGAAGCGTGGGTATTTGCTTTGGGGGGCATTCATGGTGCTGTGACGTTTGCGTTGGCCTTTACCGTTGCGGAAACTCAAGTTAAAACGACTGATTTCAATTTAGTCTTGATGTCTGAAAGCTTATTGATTATTTTGAGCTTATTAGTACCAACGATTGTTTTTCGCTGGCTATTGCCGAAAATTAAGACTGATACGGATGGTGCGGCCAAAATGGCGGTGATTAGAGAACAGATGATTGAAGCTGGAGTTTATGATTTGTGGCAAATGCCGATTTCACAAGAATTTAAAGCTGCGGTGACGTTTGACCTACGTTCACAGAATGGACACACGACAGTTCGACAGTTTATTTCGGAATGGCGTCGGATGGTCCAACATCCTGAATATACTGCTGATGAAATGCGTGAACTAATGGTTATTTATCGACAAGTATTTCAAACGGAACGCGATTATTTGCAGCGACAATACGATGCGACACATGCCATTAGCGAAGACTTGTTTAACCGCTTGTATCATGAAATTACGATGGCTGAGATGGTTGTTCTGGAGTATGGTGTGAAGTAAGCGGGATAATCCAAGATTGGTGTGGCAAGTCGAAATATTGATTGGTGATCGTCTCAAATGTAAAGGCACCCCAATACTTATTCACTGTGAATAAGTATTGGGGTGCCTTTTTAAGACTGACTAGAAACCTGCAATTAAATAGTTGGTAATAAATATTAAGTTGGCTGTCAGTGTTTAAATCAATAGGGGGGAATTTTTGTTGATTGCCAGAACTTGATGGTGATATTGCAAGCGGGTGTGATTAGTTGTTTGGAAAGTTCGGCAATGCCACCACTTGATTCATCCGGGACTGATATGGTGCATGATGTCAAATATGGTCATTAGGATGGCAGTCAAAACAATGACTCGCCGGCGAGTGCCATAATAAAACCAGCCAAAACGTGAGTTAATTGTTTTGACTGATTAAATTAGATTTATTAAAAATTAATGCTGGGTTGTTTAAACGTGAAAACCAACGTCTGATTGGCTGCATTGCAAGGGCTAGTTTCACCCGATTGATTGAAACCCAGAGATCAACGGATGGTCTAACTTGATTAAAGGCTTAAAATTGCATTAAAAACACTTTGTGGCAGCTTAATCGTATTTTTGGACGCGCGGCGTTTATTAGCGCTTTGCCGCCGTAGTAGGGCCGCTTTTTTGGAAGTACTGTGTTGTTCGCCGTTCACCGCTGCATTTTTACGCAATGGTGGGACATCGACGCGGGCGATAACCTTACCTTCAACACGTGCTTGGACGGGTGTGGGATATAGTTGCCGTGGAACCGTCGTCTTCAGATTGGCGACCAATTGCTGCGTCATGTTGGGGGCGTCTTCACGATGGACGATGAAGGTCAACGCATCTACGGGCGCATAGTTGATATCAACTTCAACTTTGACTAGATCACTGACTTCATTAGCCATAAAGGCGGTGCTTAAACTCGCAAAGCCATGTGAGACTGATTTTAGTTCTGAGAAAAAGTGGTAGGCGATTTCTGACAAGGGTATCTTGAGACTTGCAACAATCAAGTCCCCGCTGTTTGCCAAGTCGATCAAGGTCCCTTTATGCTGTTCCGCAAGCTTTAAGACGGCATTTAGATTGTCAGCAGGCATCGTGATCTCGGCTTTCATAAAGGGTTCAGTCACTTCTTTAATGAGACTGAATGCCGGAAACTGAACGGGATTATTGACGATCATTTGCTGACCATTGGTGAGTGTAACGTGGTAAGTCACATTGGGAGCCGTTGTTAGCACGTCGACCCCGTACTCATCGTGGAGTCGTTCACGAATGATTTGGAGGTGAAAGGTCCCTAGAAATCCGCAACGGAAGTCAACGCCAAGCGCCTCGGATCGTTCTTCAACATAGGTAAATGACGGGTCGTTCAAGTTCAATTTCTGAACGGCCTCCTTAAGCGCGGGATAGTCATTATTCTTGGGATATAAGCCCGCGAAGACCATTGATTTGGCTGGTTGGTAGCCGGCTAGCGGCCACTGCGTGGGGGTGGCGACGGACGTCAGCGTATCACCAACACGGACTTTTCGTGGATCTTTAATACCAGTGACCACGTAACCGACGTCACCAGCGCTTAGCGATTCTTGGGGGTGCATTTGAGGCGCGAAGACACCAATGGCCTTGCCGTTAAAATCCTGTTGTCCTTGCATTAAGCGCAGTGATTGTTGCGATTTGAGCTGACCATCAATCAGTCGGACATAAGCAATGACACCTTGGTATGGGTCATACAACGAATCAAAGACTAAAGCTTTCAGTGGCTGGTGTAAGTCGCCTTGGGGAGCTGGCAACCGCTGCTTGATGGCTTCCAAGACGGCCGGCACGCCTTGCCCGGTTTTAGCGGAAATTTGCAAGACTTGCTCGGGTGTGAAAGCTGAGTCGAGGTCGCGCAATTGGGCCAACGCAGCGTCAATATCCGCAGAGGGCAGATCAACTTTATTGAGAACTGGTATCAAGGTTAATTGACGTTGTTTAGCAATTCGGTAATTGGCAATGGTCTGCGCTTGAACGCCCTGAGTGGCGTCTACTAATAGGATGGCGCCCTCGGTAGCAGCCAAGCTTTTAGCCACTTCGTAATTGAAATCAACGTGACCAGGGGTGTCGATTAAGTTATATTCATATTCTTGACCATCATCGGCCTGATAGTAATTCCGAACTGTGCGTGCTTTGACAGTCACACCATGAGCCTGTTCAACGGTCATATTGTCTAATAATTGGGCGTGTTGTTCACGCGCACTGACGGTCTGGGTCAGCGCCATGATTTGATCCGCCAACGTTGATTTACCATGATCAATGTGGGCGATGATGGCGAAGTTACGGATATGGGATTGTTTCATTTGTGCGAAAACTCCTTCAAATATTGGGTCAAGTAGTAACGAATTTGTTGTTGGGCCTCCGGTATGAGTCGAATTTCGAAGTCGGGATAATCAACGGATAATTTATGATGATTAAAGCTGGTCAAAGCCGCCATATTCATGAGCCCACTGATAATGCCACTTTGAATAATGAACAGGTGGCTAAATTGGGACTGGTCTAATAAGTGGTCTGTTTGGATAACGAGTTGTTGTCCTAAGCGTTGACTGGCGCGATACAGGGCCTCACGTTGTGTGATGGTTTCCTGCATGTTAGCTTTGCCTTCTAGGATTGGCCCACGAATGGCATTCAATCGAATCAGAACGCTATGTTCTTCAATTAATTGGCGAGTTTGGGTGGTCATCCACGCGATAAAGTCGTCAGCTGATAGTGGTGGTTGCTGGGCTAAGTCGGTCGTGAGTTGGGTAAAGTATTGTTGATAGTCTTCCAATAAAATCGTCATGAACAAGTCTTCTTTGGTCGTGAAATAGCGAAAAGTCGCCCCCTTAGAGCTACCGACGGCTTCCGCAATTTGCTGCATGGTGATTTCGGGATAGCTCCTATGGGCAAATAAATTAATGGCAGCCGTCATGATGGCTTGACGCTTGGCTGCTTTTTGACTGGGCGTATAGATATTAGCCATGTCGGATCCTCCTAATTTAAAAATGACCGGTGGTTATCTTTGAACCAGAATACGCCAAAAATAACCACGGGTCAAGATTGAAGTGGTGAGTGCTGGGTTAAGTCGGTCTTGAGTTGTGTAAAGTACCGCTGATAGTCTTCCAATAAGAGCGTCATGAACGAGTCTTCTTTGGTCATAAACTAACAAAAGGTCGTTCCTGTTAATATTTGATTATTAAATATATGGTATTAATTATAGTTTCTATTGGAATAAGTTCGGAGTTAAAGGGAGAGCAGAGCTGCATTATTTAGTGGGATTTATCATTACAACTGGCAATGATTAGATAACTAGGCAGGTTGGGTGATTAAAAGCGCTATGTGTAGTTTGCGGATATTTTGGAAAGTGATAATCAGGCCGAATATTAATGGTGTCCATCCGGTTTATTCGGTCTAACTGTCACGTAAGCCTTCTGGATTAACAGGGGTGGATAAATGCAATAAATATGTTAAAATTTTTAACCATTATAAAATAATAATGTTATAATTATACGGTAAACAGGGGAAACAATACTGTCTGTTATCTATTGTTGATAATAAGGGTATCAGCGCGATATTAAATTTATTTTTATAATCAAACTGTGGATGAAAGGTTAACGGCTGAGCCGTTAGTCTCTAATAAAGGGCGATAATGATTAAGAAACGGTGCAAAAAGACGCCAGTACGGATCAGAAGTCCAAAATAGCCTGCGTTATATTGTAACTACCGTGCAGGCTAATCGTTGGCAAGGCCGGTTACCACCGACTAGTGAGCAAGTGTGCCAATGGTTACTAGTTGCATTAGGTGTTCTACTACTGGGACTGTTATTGATTGCTAGTTAGGGTAACTATAAATGTGAGCGCTATCAATGACTGAAGTTAAAAGATTACGCTGTCACATAGAATTGCTGATTAAAAGGAGATGGTCGGGTGCGGCGAATATGTAAAGTATTAATGGTAATTATCAGTATTATTTTAGGAAGTAGTGCGCCATTGAATATGGCAATACCACCGTTATTGGCGCTGGCCGCGCCGGACACTAGTAGTTCTTCGACGATGAGTAGCAGCGCAATTAGCAAAGTTACTGATACCAATGTGATGGCCGTGAGTGCGGATGTGACGAGTACAACAGACACGTCTGATACGAGTAGCTCTGACAGTACGTCGGCGACTAGTACCACGACGGGTAATGATACCACTGAGACGGCAGACACGGCAGTGGAATCTGGAACTGTTGGGACGGTAGCATGGACCATTGACGACGCAGGGGTGTTAACGCTTAGTGGTGGTAGCTTTGCTGATTTAACTGGTAAACGTTCGCCTTGGTATGATTATGCTTCATTGATTACGAATATAAAGATTACGGATGAAATTACGGTCACAACGGCTTCGAATTATGGATTCTTGTTTGCTAGCCTCGCTAACGTAGCAATAGTCACAGGTTTAAATAAGCTTTCGATGAGTGGTGTAACTAGTACCGAGTCTATGTTTTATCGTGATAGCAAGTTAACTTCAGTCGATTTTGGACAGACCGATTTTTCAACAGTGACTACTATGGAATCAATGTTTGAAGGGTGTAGCGTGTTAACCAAAGTAAATACTACGAACTGGGATGTCAGTCACGTAAAGAGTTTTAAGAGAACATTTTATATGTGTGGAAAACTCACTATGCTTGATGTGAGTAACTGGGATGTAACACAAGTAACTAATTTAGACAGTACATTTTTTGGCTGTTCTTCACTGCCTGAGTTAGATGTTAGTCGCTGGAATACGGTTAATGTGACAACACTATCGGATACATTTTATAATTGTTCTTCAGTAAAGATAATAAACGTAAGTGGTTGGGATACGGCACGAGTAACCGATATGTCTGCTACTTTTATGGACTGTTCTTTGGTAACTGAACTTAATGTTAGTGGTTGGGATACAGCGAAGGTAACTAGCATGTTTCGAATGTTTTATGATTGTAAAAATATCATCCAACTAGACGTTTCTGGATGGATCACTTCCCAAGTAACTTCACTGGGGAGTATATTTCAAAACTGTTCTAAAGTAGTAACGCTGGATGTTGGTACTTGGGATACTAGTAAGGTTATGGATATGTCATTTTTATTTGGAGGCTGCAGTTCTTTAACGACTTTAAATCTTGAAAAATGGGATACTGGTTCTGTAACAACTCTTTATTCCACCTTTTATAACTGTTCTGGGTTGACTAGTTTGCTGGTTGATACTTGGGATACTAGTAAAGTTACAAATTGTTTTTGGACGTTTGGCGGTTGCTCATCATTAACAACTCTCAATCTTCGTAGCTGGGATCTTCAATCTGCTACCGCCAGTTACGGGAATTTTTTTAATGGTGGCAAATTACAAGTTTAATCCGAACAAGCCCGGAATCTTTCAATGGCAGTCTGTTGATGATGTATTTTTAATGGTCGTTGATTA
>NZ_JBMNVY010000004.1:0-201750 GCF_049745435.1 Lactiplantibacillus sp. YT640 | reverse complement strand
ATATTTGGTTGGAATTAGCTACTACCATTGTAAGTGATTGCTTTGGGCTTTTTAATTTCTGTTCGGATTAATTATAGAATTTGCCGTCATGAATAATTCCTCCAGTTCTTCATTATATGGTCAGTATATGCTAGTCTAATCATATGAAAATTGACATAGATCAAGAAAAGGAGAAATTATGCATTCAAAAATGGATTGTGTGAGTCGTTCACCATTATTTTCACCGCTAGCGCCAGCGGTGAAAGCCAAATTAATCACGGTGACCCATCACCGGAAATTTTATCAAAAAGGGCAGTTGATTCGTCAGCCACTCGACCATCAGGAAGGCATGCTCATTTTAGATGAGGGAACGGCTAAAATTTATGCCTTAGCTGCTAATGGTAAGGAGAAAATTATTGAGTTGTTGCGTAGTGGTGATGTCGTCGGACAACACTGGCTATTTGCACCGCATGAGAATCAGGGATTTATTCAAGCCACGAGTGATGCGTGGGTCTGTTCCATTCAATATGATGATTTTCAGCGATTATTAGGTGAATCAGCCAGTTTATCATTAGCAATGATCAATAATTTTGGGAACCAATTGATTGAAGCTGAGAAGAATCAATTGCGACGAGATTTGCTGGATGCTAAAGCGCGTTTGATGGCGTATTTGCGCGATTGTGCCGTTGAATCCGGACAAATCGAATTTGAATTGCCGTTGAAGAAGAAGGAATTGGCGAATATTTTGGGGATTACTCCCGAAACCCTGAGTCGTCAGTTTAAACAATTGGCGGCTGAAGGGCAGATTATCGTCAATAAGCGCCAGATTACAATTTGTTAGACGGGTAAAGGGGGGCGTCGCCTGGTTTTGGCTAGTTAAGGGTGACGCTGGTTCAATATTAAAAATAAAGTCTGATTTCCAACGCAGTATGGGCTAGGAAATCAGACTTTATTTGACTTGTGAGGAAGAGGTTCTTTAATGATGAAAATGCCGGTTAGCAACGCCACTTGCTCGCAATGCCGGCAAAACGACTTGATCAATGAGATTGGTGAGTTGCTGATCAGTGTTCATCGGTTGGTTGATGATGTCGCAGTACCGTAATTGTTGAAACAATACTAATTGTGCGGCTTAGTTAGGCCAAATCTGAAGTTCACCGTGGTTTTGTGCATTCGTCAGAAGTGGCTCGATCAAGGTCAAGTTGGCATGATCAATTTGAGTCACTAACTGCGTGAGATCGCGCTGGTTCTGCGCGTTCAAGGCTGTGGCAAACAATAGCCGAAAATAGCGGAAGGGCCCCGTACTAGTTTGTTGGATAAAGCGTTGCGCTAACAGAATGAGATCGGTACGAAGACTGCCAGTATCTAATGGCGTGGTCGTAAGTGCAATGGGAGTCTTTTGTATTTGATGAATAATAGTATGAAAGATGAGGTCAAAGGTCGAATCCCAGTAGCGATAAAGAACACTGCGGCTGGTAGCGGCCGCAGTGGCTACTCGTGAAAAAGTGACCTGGTCGAGGCCGTATTGACTAAGCAGGGTATAGGTGGTGTCATAAATCGCGTTTTCCAGTCGGTTGCCACGTCGACGTTGATTGAGTTGGGTCACAAAAAGATCTCCTAATTGGTTTTAGAAACAGTTTACTGCTTTTTGTGCCTTAATAATAGTGATTTCCGTAGCCAAACGATTGTTGTAGTTAAAGACAACGTGTATCTTAAATAGCGTTGTTAACAATAATTTAAGTAATCAGAGGCGGAAAATATGGCAAAAATTATTATTGTCGGGGCTGCACATGGCGGCCGCGAAACGGTCAATGGCTTATTAGCAGCTAATACGGATAATGAGATTCATTGGTACGAGCACGGGCAATTCGCGACGGCTTTGGATTGGGCTCCGGCGGATGCTGAAAAAGAGCGGTTGGCCTTGTCCCAGCAGGTGACTCTATTCGACCAAACGACGGTCACAAGAATTACCCCAGCGACCCACACGATTACTGCTCGTAATCAACGGGGGCAATTACAGACTGATCATTACGATCGATTGGTATTGAGCGTTGGATCGTTACCAATCCAGTTACCGATTCCCGGAGCCGAATTATCTGGTGTTCGATCGATTCAAAACCGTGCCAGCATCAATGAGTTAAAATTGGCCGCTAAGTCAGCAGCCATTAAAAACGTGGTCGTGATTGGAGGCGGCTATATTGGGATGAATTTTGCAGCCTTATTTAAACAAACCGGCAAGCAAGTAACTGTTATTGATGTGAACGCTCGGCCATTCAGTCACAATCTTGATTCAGAATTTACGCAAATTTTAGCTGCAGCGAGTGTTGAGAATGGGCTGCAATTAAAGATGGAAGAGCGGGTGACGGCCGTATTAGGTTCAACACACGTGACAGCGGTACAAACGAATCGTGGTCAGTATGCTGCCGACTTAGTCCTTGTCGCAGTCGGCAATCGACCGAATACTGCATGGCTACGGGGAACTTTGGCGCTAGATTCTGAGGGATTAATTGAGACGGATGATTATTTTCAAACAAGTGTTCCAGATATTTACGCGATTGGCGATGCGACTAAAGTTCGGTTTACGCCCACGGGTACTAAAGAGCGGATCACTTTAGGCAGCGCGGCCAGTCATGCCGGTCGGTTATTAGCGCATAACTTGTTAACGGATCAGCGAATTGTGTTTCCCGGCGTTCAGGCAACGTCCGCGCTTAATGCGGCGGGATATTACTTTGCTGCTACGGGCCTAAACACGCAACTAGCTGTCCGTATGCAACAACCGGTGTTAGCAACTTACATCGCGGTTCCCCGATTGGTGGCATCCGCACCAGCTCGATTGAATGCGACCGTTCATTTTAAGTTGTTTTATGATAAAACTCATCGGATACTAGGTGCACAAATAATGTCTACAGCAGAATTAACGGCGGTCATCAATACCGTTTCGCTCGCAATCCAGATGGGAGCAACGCTCGAGCAATTAGCCTATGGTGACTTTTTCTTTCAACCGGGATTAAGCCAGCCGGTGGATGTACTCAGTACGGCTAGTTTACAGGCGTTACAAACTTTAGCCACTAACTAGGTTGATTATTGCCAAGCCCATTATACGGACTTGGCAATTTTAAGTTGATGTGTTGCTTAAGCTCAGTATATGACATGGAAAACTAGTGGTTACTGATGATTAGCTCATTAGGAACTCACAGGAAAAAACCGTCGCGTCATCAATAATGATGGGCAATCCAGCGACGGTCAAATTTAAGTGATGAAATCGACAATTATTGTGGTGGTCTAATGGTGCTTTGAAGTCGCGCTTCCAATTGCTAGAGTTGGGGCCAGTACTTAAGGTGTACGGCCGAGGAGCCTCAGTTTGGCACATTTAATTGTTAGTTCGTCACGTTAGCCGTTAGCGTCCAAGTTACGGTTGTGTTATAGGTTTGGCCCGCTTGGGCGGTGTTGCCAGGAACGGTCAATTGAACTTGGGTGGGTTGCCAGACGTTGGTTGAAAGGTCTTTCCCCACGTTGGCCGTTGCTGGGGCTGCAAAGACGGGTTGTTCGGCGGTTGTGAGATCGACCGCGTAGCTTTTGAGCTGGCCCGTAGCGCGTTCATTATAGGTCTGCCCGGCAGGAATGTGTAACTTCGCGCCGGTGAGTTGGGCGCCACTAGTACTAGTAAAAGGACTGTTCTGGCGGGCGGTGACGGTCCAACCGTGAGTTGCTAACCGATTATCCGAAACTTGGAGCCACTGTTTCGCGACACCGTTGATTGTCTGGGCGGCGTAAGTTTTAGGCTGCATACTTGTTGTGACACTGCCAAAGTTAAATTGGCTGGGCGCGTAGTCTAAACGAAGTTCGCCCGTATTACCGGTCCCAGTGTTTTCGCTCCCACTGGTATTGGTCGTACCAGGGTGCTCGGGCTCAGTTGGTGCTGTCGGGCCGATTGCCGGTGCGACGGTGTATTGGGTAGCGGCGGCAAACGTGGCATCATGATAAGTTGTACTGGTGACCGGATTTTCGTTCCCCGCACTATCTTTCACAAAAATCTGAATGACGTCGTTAGCTTTTAATTTAGTGGCTGGCATCGCAAGGGACCAACTCCCATCACTGGCAGCGGTTGCTGTGATGGCATTGCCGTTGCTATCAGCTGCGGAGGTCCCGTTAACCGTGTAACGAAGTGTGTTACCAGCCGTCGTCGTGGAACCGCTGGCAATCGTTTTTTGGTCGGCAACGATTTTTCCATCTTTAACGGTTACCGGCGTCGGTGGCGTCTTATCTTGGACGGTTATGGTGACAGGATCTGAAGTATAGGTGGTCGTTGCTTGAGCTGTCATAGTCGTGCCGGCCGTTGGAAAATGATCTAAGGTGAAATTAACGTAACCGCTGCTGTCAGTCGTACCACTTTGCGTTGCGCCTTGATCATCTGTTAACTTGACGGTTGCCGTGCCCGTTCCAGCGTAAATCGGCGTTTGTGTGCCATTCGATTCTGTATAACCGGTGATAACGCGAACGCGGACCTTCTTGTCGGCATTGGTGACGAGCTGGGCGTTCAAGTCACTCGTATACGGTGAGCTGAATTGCACAGTCGGTAATGAGAGGGTGTTCGCAATTCGGCGCGCAGCCGAGAAGGTGAGTAGTCCCGGTAAGACGCTACCGCTGTTGGTAATCAGGACCCCGTTCTGTTCGATGGCGGTGATCCCTTGATAGGTCACACTGGCGCTCAACAGGTTCAATAAGGACAATGACCACATACTCAGGTTACTGTTCGTGATTTTGAAACTTTTAATGGTCGTCTCGACGATTGACCCCGTTTGAACGAGAAGCGCAAAGTCCGTATTTTTAATGTCGTAGGCCTTAGGGGAATCTAGCAAGACGCTCAAACCGGACATGTAGCCACCAAAAATAGGGGCTGAGCCACTACTAGTGATATACAACTCGCCACCCGTCACGGTAAACGTACTGTTGTTGCCAAGCGGAATCAACGGGGTAACGTAGTAGAGCGCATTACTACTAGTTGTGGCTAAGTTCTCAAACGTGACCTTACTGCCAGCGTTGGCGGTAAACGTGTTTGCTGTTTCTGCCCGATAGACGTTACCGTACATCTTGGCGGTTAGGATAGCGTTGGTACCCACCGTGACGGCATCATACTGGTCATAGAAAATACCCCGAGTCGCGTCTGATGCGCTACCTAGCAAGTTAACATTAGCAGCGCTACCAATAGTGACTTTACGGTCTCCAGTCCCAACTGTACTAGTTGCCGTGAAGTTGAAGAAAGCTTTGTTGGCGGCACTGTTATTCGCCTTGCGACCGATGTAGGTACTGCTGGCGGCAAAGGTCATTCCACCAGTAATCATGTTTTCAGCGACGGTTGTTGCGGTGACTGCGCCACTGACATTGACTTGATTACCAGGAGCGTTGACGAGGCGGTAAACGTCGCTGGTAGTGATTAAATCGGTCACTGTAATTGTCCAACGAGCTCCACCAGCATTAGCCCCACCATCGGTCCCACTTTGAATGATTCCGGCGGCGCCACCACTACTTGTTCCACTCGCAATTGCGCCACGAATACTACTGAAGTTTTTTACTGTCATTGTCTGGGCCGTGGTTGTGGAACCCAATGTGAAGTTACCGATGCCGAGATCAAGGCTGTGATTTTGCCCGTCGATGGTCAGGCTGGTGGTACGAGTGCCTAATTCTGTAGCACTTGTTGACGTGTGGGTAATGTTGGCCCCCAATTTAATCGTCGTGACGGCGGTATTGGTATACGCTGATTTTAAATCATCATAAGTTGAGACGGTCGTGCTACCATCTGGATTGACCACGATTGCTGCGGTCGTGATATCATTAGCGGCTTTGGTGGCAGTCGCTTTAGTCGCTTTCGGTGTCCGTTCTACTTCCGAATCAGCCTGCGCTGTGCGACTAGTAGCAGTGTCGTTGTCAGCAGTCGGGTCCGATGTCGCGGTGGTACTAGACGACTGTTCGGACGATTTGCTTGTGGCATTGTAGTCATCACGTTTCGTGGTAGCCGCTTGTGTTGCTGTTGCTGACGAATCGTCAGTGGTCGGGGCTTGACTGGCCGAAGAGGTGCTTTCGGCATCATTGCTGACCTCACGTGCTGATTCAGTGCCGGCTTCTTCAGGAGGTGAGTCGACTGCGGAGCCCGCGGCCACGGTGAAAGTTATTGGTTCAGCGGTCATGGTGTGGGTCGTCGGTTTTTCACTACTGGCGACAGCTGAAGCGGTAGTGGTCGCTAATGCTGGCCCAGTAATCAGTGCTTCCGCGGTCACTTTGTAGGTTTTCGCTTCACTGGCACTCAATACCAAATCGAACGTGGTACTGGCTGTCGGATCAGATGGCGTCAAAGTTAGTTTCCGGTTGTCAGCATCAAAATCCAGCTCAGCGAGGCTCGCTCTGTTGGCTTGCCGGGTTTTAGTTTGGTCAACGGTGAGGGCCTCAGGAATAGCGACCATGACTTGGTGTTCCTGGGAACCTTGTACGGCCAACTGAAGTGTAAAAGGTTGCCCAATCACTAATTCCGTGGGTGGTTCCTCGAATTTGATTGGTGTGGTCGTGGTGGTCGCTGTCGCATAAATGGCACCGCCGTTGACAACGAGTAGACTCATTAAGAGAACGAGTAACCCGAGCCAAGCCGTTATTAATCTTCGTGGTCGTTGCAAATTGCTCACTCCCTTCGGCGTTGCATGAGCCACACGAGCCAACCGGCTAAGACAGCTGTCAACAGACCTAACCAGACTAACAGTTGGCGGGCTTCATTCGTTTGTGGTAGCACTGATTGATCTGGACGTATTGCCGCGGATGATGGTGTCTGAGTCGAAGCCTGTTGATTAGCAGTGGCGATGATGTTGGGCACCGCTAGATATTGATAGGGACGGGGGTGCTGGAAGTTTGTCAGGTCCGTCCCGGCTTGCCAGTCGGTCAATGTCACACTAGTGTCAGTTGGGGTAGCCGCTAGGGCATCGGGACTCCGACAGCCACCAGCGAGGGCTAGTCCAAGGCTTAATGATAGTAAAACTAGCCGCCTGAATTTAGCCATAACGATAACCTCCTTGTTTGAGTACCAAGTTAGAAGATAATCTAAAATTAACTGCTTATTTAGGTTCTGCGATTGTGTCGTTTCATAATTAGATAAACGATTCCGGCGGATAAGCCAGCAATTACAATGACGATTAGGACGTACCACCAGATACTGATGGGGGCGGCCGGGTCATTCTTGGCTTTTTGATTATTTTGACGTGCTTGTTCAGTCGTAATCTTAAAGTCCCGGGACCAATGCCAAGTTTTTTTGGCCCATTTGGAGTCGTTAGTCGTTGCGGTGACGGATAAGGTATAATCACCCGCCCGCATGACTTGATCGTCTAAAAAAGTGGGGTAAGTGAAGTTCGAATTGGGGGCCATGATCAAGTTGTCGCTACTGTTCTGATAGAGTACCTTGGAACTGCCTTTTCTCGTGACCTTAGTGGTCAGTTTTAATTGCGAGACCACTGCTGGTTCTGGGTTCCGAATGGTCGCGAGCACGACTTTGCGATAGTTGCGTAATCCGGGAGTGACCGTCCCCAAAGTCAACTTAGGCTGTGCAATTTCTTTGGCCGTCAGTTTAACCGCTAACGCATAACTATATTTTTGGTTAATATTGACGCCCTTGGATGCTTTTTTCGCGCCTTGCCCCATTTTTTCGAAGTACCATGAGCCTAAGATTACCCCGGTATCGAATCCTTTGGGAATGTTGATTGTGGCGCTGACGACCCGGTTACTTTTGGCGGGGACCGTGACTTTATCGGAACCGGCTGCCAAAGTCGCAATTTGATCAAAACGATATTTTAAGCTGGCATCGTATCGTTTGGCTGTTTGGGTGTAAGCGATTTGGCCTGAATCATTCGTAAATGTCGTGAGTAGCTGGGTCTTGACCGTAATTGATTGGTCAGTCGGGTTATAGACCCGCGCCTGAATTTTACGAGTGGTGCCCGCCTTGGCCTTAAGGTCGAAAAACGGACTGCTAGCATCGACTTCTTGGCCGGGACTGATTCTGTTAACACTATATTGAACTTCGGCATTGGTAGCGGTGGCCTGGACGCTTGGTGAGGTCCAACTCATGAAAACCAAGCCACCAATTACGCCGAATAAGCACATCAATTTTTTCATGATTACCTCCTAGTTAGTGGTAGCGGCGACTAACGTCCAAACTAAGTTGTTCGTGTAGTTACCGACTTGGGCTGTCAGCTTGGGGATTGAAAGGGTCACGGCACCCGCGTTCCAAGTGTTTGTGGAAGTGGCTTTACCAACACCCGCCCGGTTGGGAGCACTGAAAACGACTTGGTCAGCGGTGGTGACGCTTACACTGGGGGCAACAACTAAATTGGAATCGGCTACTGAGGCGGGCTCGTTTAGCGAATTACGCGCAGTTCCTTGGGGTAGGTGAATCACCGCACCAGTCAGCACGTGATTATTACTAGCGTTAGTTAACGTCCGGTCTTGCTTAACGTTGACTTGCCAGCCGTTGGCAGTGGTGCGTTTGTCCGAGACTTGTAGATATTGATTGTAGTTGCCAATTGCAGTGTAAGTTTTGGCTGCGTTGGACGTAGTGACGGTACCAAAGTCGATAGTTTTTGGGGCTACATCGAGGGTCAATGTTCCGGTATTGTTAGTTGCCGGATTATTCGGATCGGTGGTTGTCAACGGGACGTTGGGACTAGTGGGATCAACTGGGGCCGTGGCACTAGTATCATCTTGAAAAGTCACGGTACCATTAGTCGTTGCCCCGAGAGCCGTCAAACTGGTTGCCATTAACCCTAAAATCGCTAACCCCGTACTAAGACAAAAGCGGTTAAACATGGCAATCCCTCCTTATGGTTAGCTAGGGGTAGCAGCGGTCAAGGTCCATGTCAAAGTGTTGCTGTAGGCTCCTGGTTTGGCCGTGTTTTTGGGAATCGTCAAAGTGACATCACTTGGATCCCAAACTTTAACCGAAGTGCCTTTACCAGCGCCGGTAGTGGCCGTTGTATTAAAAACGGTCACGGCACCACTCGTATTGGTAACATCGGCAGCTGTAGTCGTTAGGTTGGTATCGACCGCCGTAGGGTCAGTTGCCAGACTATTACGTGCAATCCCAGCTGGTACGTGGATGGTGGTACCGGTCAAAACATGCGGTGAACTTCCACTAGTTTCGGTTAAATCTTGATCTTGCTCGACGGTTACGGTCCAACCCTGTTCATCGGTCCCACGGTTATCGGTGACCTGTAAATATTGTTGCCCATTAGTGGTCGTCGTGGCCTTATAAGTGTGTTCGGCGGCATAAGTTTGAACGGAGCCGAAGTCGAAAGTTCGAGGAGCCACGTCTAATGTTAGAGCACCAGTATTACCAGTAGCTGGATTGTCTGGATCTTCTGGAACTTGTGGATTGGCCGGGTTAGTGGGATCTACTGGGATAGTTGGTCCAGTATTTTCTGTCAATTCCAAATTAGTAGTTGTGTTCGCAGTTGAATCGGCGGTTGCCATGACGGCGGGCATTCCTAGTAAGCTTAACAACATGGTCGCGGTAAGCACTGTTTTTTTCATGATGGATCGCTCCTTTTTGGTTGTCCGTGCCTGCGGTGATCAACAAATGTTTGGTAACGATAATCAACTCCTGGCCAGAAGATTGTCTTGCGTTTATCGTTGCTATAGGGCTAGCATAATCTATTAGGTTGCGGCTATTTTTATGCATATATTTTGATGAATATTGATTAGTATTAGCTTATCAATCAGGCCACGATGATGTAGGACAGTGTTGATGTGCCAGCACTAGGTGTAATGGCGTATAATTAAGTCATATGAATAAATAAAGAATCGGTTAACTAACGGGAGGAGTGATGGGCGTGCGCCGAGCGGAAATTATCAATGGCTTACGATGGTCAGTAGTAGCGGACGCATTAGGGTTGCCCGCGGAAAATCGTCAACGGGGAACTTATCCGTTAATTACGGAAATGGTCGCAAGTGACTTTTGGAAACAGCCAGCAGGGAGCTGGTCTGATGACACATCGATGAGTTTAGGATTGATTGAGAATTTGGTTAGCGGTGGTGATTATGATGATCTCATGTCCCGATTTGAGAACTATATGCGCTTTGGAACGAACACGCCGCGTGGTGAACTGTTTGACATTGGTCGGACTTGTGCTCATGCAATTCGGAATTATGCCATCAATCAGTTTCCGGCCCGCCAATGCGGTGATCCTTCGGTGCATGCGAATGGCAACGGCGCGCTGATGTACTTAGCGCCGTTAGCGGTGGCTCTGCAGAATGACACAAGCGTCGCACATCGACTGACGATAACTAGAAATTACACGATGTTGACACATGGTCATGCTCGTTCAGTTGTGGCGAGTCTAATTTATTTGGAAGTGTTGCATGCGCTTCATCAGGGACAAGCGTTGCCTGCTGCACTGGTATCGGTGCATGAATTGCTAATCAGTACAATCAAGGATATGACACTTTTAGGTGAACTGAGCACATATGGCGCGTTATTTTCACCAGACTTCGCCCAAACAAAAGCCGGAGTCATTCGGACTAGCGGTTACGTTGTGGATACCCTGTTGGCCGCATGCTGGTTAGCTTTAAACTACCAGACGCCACGGGAAGCGGTGTTAGCGGCTGTTAACTTTGGCGGCGATACGGATACGATTGCCACGATTACCGCGGCCTTAACTGCTGCTTGGCATCCTGATATTACAGTGGATACGAAGTGGTGGCAACAAACCTTAAATCATAAACTGCTCAATGCCCATTTTGAGGTATTTACTGCTAAATTTGCGAGCAGCTAGCTGACGGTTAGTCTTTCGGCGTGAATTGTTTGGATGTGATTAAGTAGCTTGGGAGGCGTTCCCGGGATATATTTATCGGTGGCCTGGTGCAAAGCGCTCACGAATAACGTTAGTCGTTTTCAAAAAACAAGCGTTTAAAATCATGATTCCACACAAAAAGCCACCCTGACATGTTAAACGTCAGGGTGGCTTAATTAATTTAATTAGTTAGAGCTTGATGAAGATGAGGTTGAAAGGTATGACGATAAGATATCCTTCAAATCGTTATCCTTGATTGAAACGTTCCCACCCTTAAGCACTTTAGAAACAACGTTTTGTAAGACAGTGGAGTCGCTCATATCATTGTCCCAAATTTGTTTCTTCAAATCAGCGGTGTGATCAGACATCTTACCCTTACCAGGGTTCTTGATCATCCGGATGATTTCATAACCGTTGCTGGTCTTAACAGCGGAAGTCGTGTATTCACCGTTCTTCAGCTTGAAAGCAGCCGTTAAGAATTTAGATGAGTAGCTCGTGTTAGTGTTATCAAAGGCTGATAACTTACCACCATCATTCTTAGTCGTTGTATCAGTTGAATACTTCTTGGCTAACTTCGTAAAGTTGGCTTGGCTAGAATCCTTCTTCAAAGCGTCTAAGACTTTGTCAGCAGTTGCTGATTTGGCAACTAGGATATGTTGAACCGTGACTTTAGGTTCGTAAGACTTCCATTGCTTCTTCAAAGCTTTATCAGTAATCTTGACCTTGTCTTTAACGGCTTCCTTCAATAATAAGTTAGAACGTAATTGTTCCTTGAAGGTCTTGGTCGTCAAACCATTTTGCGATAAGACGGTTGAGAAAGAACTACCATATTGTGACTTGTAAGTATTATATTGCTTCGTCACTTGCTTAGTCGAAACTTTTGAGCCATAATCCTTTTCGAGCACCTTATTCAGGATCATTTGTTGCAAGACTTGCTTACCTGAAGAGGTTCCCTTCATACTACTGTAATATTGGCTTTCGGTAATCTTACCACCGGAAGTTGATGCAACGGTCTTGCTACCACAACCAGCTAAGGTGAAGGTTAGTAAGACACCAGCAAGGGCAATGAGCCATTTCTTCATTCCTAAAACACATCCTATTCTTGAAATCGTTCTGCGTTAGCAGACTTCAACGACTACTATACCATATCTATTAAAGCTTCTGCATGCATATGGAAATCTTTACAAAATTTTCAGAGATTTCACAGCCTCTTCATAAATTCTACCTAATGCGTCAGTGAATTTAAACGAAATCAGCTTGTTAAGATAGCAAACAAAAAAATCGTGGGCCTAATGCGACCTCACGATTACTTGCTCAGTCGGTTGTCTTGGTTAAATGGTCTAAGGTGTCTTGTAAGTGATCCGCACGTTTTTTCATGATGGCTACGTGGGGTTCAATCTTAAATTGAAATTTATCCAATTCAGTCTGAATGTCATCAAAAACTTCCGCAGCGTGGGCCATTTGAACACTGAGATTGCTCTGGGCATCGCTAAACTCTTCACGTGCGTCTTGTAAGTTATCAGCAGCATCTAAAATGTCTTGCACGTAACTTTTGATGTCTGTGTAGAGTGCTTTAGGTGTTTTCTGATTGATCAACATGTAGGTCGCAGCACTGAGACCCAGACCGATCAGGCTGTTACGAATAAACTTTGCCATGGGAGACCTCCTAATTAGCTAATTCAGTTTTAATGGCGTTCTGTAAGCGAGTGTAGTCGGTTTCGTCATATTTTTTGGCGTTGTCCTTAAAGATCATCCGAAAATCATCTTTATCGCTGTAGCGGGGGATGAGGTGAAAATGGGAGTGGAAGACGGACTGATAAGCGACCGCACCATTATTGTTAACGATATTCATGCCAATGATATTCTCGTCAGTTGCTTTGATAGCGCGGGCGATTTCAGGAATCCGCGCAAACACGATGCTGGCAAGATCACGATCGTAACCGAAAATATCGGCAACGTGCGTCTTCGGTACGACTAAGGTGTGACCAGGAGTACCTTGCGAGATGTCAAGAAAGGCTTTGACCATGTCGTCTTCATAAACGGTATAGCTCGGAATATCGCCCTTAATTATTTTACAAAAGATACAATCGTCATCGAGTTTTGGTTCAAAAGCTGTCATGTGATAACCTTCTTTATTTATTAGTTGGGTTCATTATACACTATCGATGTTGCGGCAATCAAAACTAGGTAGCTTGATTGACGACAAATTACTGAAGTTTCGGTAAAGTCGGGGATCAATGAGCCAACCAAATAGAGGGTGTCGTGATGGCTATGCTATAATGGGAGCACTTATACCAACACAGAAAGAGGTTAACGTTATGACATTAGCGGTACAACACTTAGTTGGTGGGTATTCGCAAATTCCCGTCTTAAAAGATATTAGTTTTCAAGTTGAGCCCGGTGAATTAGTGGGCTTGATCGGACTTAACGGGGCCGGTAAGTCAACGACCATTAATCATATTATCGGTTTGTTGACGCCCATGAAAGGATCAATTGCGCTCAATGGCGTGACATTAGCACAAGATCCTCAAAGCTATAAAAGCCAAATTGCGTACATTCCAGAAACACCTATCTTATATGAAGAGTTAACATTAAAAGAACATCTAGAAATGACGATGCTGGCGTATGGTTTAGACCAAGAACAGGCTTGGCAACAGGCTCATGACTTATTGAAAACTTTCCGATTGGCTAACAAGTTGGATTGGTTCCCCGCGAACTTCTCAAAGGGAATGAAACAGAAAGTCATGATTGTTTGTGCGTTCATCACTAACGCTAAGTTGTTCATTATTGATGAGCCTTTCTTAGGACTGGATCCTTTGGCGGTGCACGACTTGTTGGCATTGATTGCGACAGTCAAAGCACAGGGAGCCGCTGTCCTTATGTCGACGCACGTTTTGGACACGGCTGAAAAAGCTTGTGATAAGTTTGTATTATTGCATGCTGGTGAAGTACAGACACAGGGGACTTTTGCTGAAATCAAAGCGAATTATCCGGATGCGGGTGAGTCGTTAAACGATATTTATCTTTCATTGACCGGGGTGACCCGTGATGAATGAGTTATTTCAAACGCGGTTGCAGCGGCATCTGCGTCGGATGCTGCGCTACCTAAGATTGGTGTTCAATGATCACTTTGTCATTGCATTGATGTTTTTTGTCGGCGGACTCGGGCTGGCTTATTCCAATTGGCTCAAGACGCTTGGCCCTCAGCAGACGTGGATCGTCTGGGTGCTCGGTCTCTTATTATGGGCGGGCCTAAGTGTCAGTCATATCGCAACGTTATTAGAACCGGCCGATACCGTTTTCCTGTTACCACGTGAACGAGATGTGCATGCGTACTTCGTGAAAGCGTGGCGCTACAGTTGGTGGTTGGCGCAAGCAGTCCAAGTGATTTTTGTTGGCTTGACCGTGCCGTTGCTCATGATCGTTGATCAGATGACGGGCTGGTCGTTGCTGGCGTTACTCATCACCCAGTTGGCGTTAAAGGATGCCCAGTTAACGCTGAGCGTGACGCATCTCTATCAAGTGAAGCCAAGCATGAAGCGGTGGTTGCGCCCCCTGAACTGGGCCGGCGCGTTCGTCACGTTGGCAGTGGGACTACTAGTGACGCCGTGGTTGAGTGCCGTAATGGCTATCGCGATTGCGGTGGGACAACGTTATTTGCACCAACGAATTTGGTCGACCACGGTGATTGCTTGGCGTGACGACATCAAAGCCGAAGCCAACCGTATGTTAGGGATTTATCGATTCTTTAATTTATTTACGGATGTACCAATGGTGCAAGGCAGTGTCAAACGTCGTCGGTACCTGGATTGGTTACTACGGTGGTTACCTAAGGACCAGCAGCATGCGTTTGGCTACCTATATACACGTGGCATGTTGCGCGGCACGGAATTTAGCGGGTTAGTGGTTCGTTTGACAGTTATTGGTGCGGTGCTACTGTACTTTAGTGGGCACGGTTGGTTAGCGATGGCGTTGGACGCCTTATTTATTTACTTGATTGGGTTTCAATTGTTGCCGTTTTACAAGCAATACGATAATATAGTTTTTACGCACATTTATCCGCTGGCAACTAAACAGCGGGTGAAAAACTTTCAGCGGTTATTGCGAAACGTGTTAAGTTTGACGGGATTAATCTTTTTAGTTGCGTTCTGGTTAAGCAACGCACCGTTAGCTCAAGTTGGGATTTTGCTCATCATTAACGTGATTGAAATCTATCTCTTAGTTACTTGGTATTTAAAATTAAGATTAGCTTAAAACCTTGATGTATCAAGGGTTAAAAAGGACTTGACGGATTCAACTTTCGTCTATAAAATGTGATTGTTAAGTCAAATAATAATGAGTCATTAAATAAATTTTGAGAGGAGTGGGGCTGATGGATTTCGAACTTGATGATGGCTGGGACGTTTACCCGATCTATGGGAATACGAATAAAGCTTTCATGGGCAAAAAAAATCACCAACGATTGTTCTTAAAGCGAAACGCCTCGCCGTTCCTAGCGGCGCTGTCGATGGAAGAAATTACCCCGCGATTAATCTGGACGAAGCGTATCTCGAGCGGGGATACGCTGACAGCCCAAGAGTGGTTGAATGGTCAAACTTTAACGAAGCAACAAATGCGGCTGCCTGAAGTGGCGCATTTATTGGCACGTGTGCACAATTCCGAGTTGCTTCACCGGATGTTAAGAAAAGTCGGTGGTCAGAGTGTCCGCCCACAAGACTTTATTCAGCAATACTTACAAGATTTACCAGATGATTTACGGCACCATCCGTTAATGGCCCGGGTTCTGGATGAATTAAGAGGAACCGCACCCACTTTACCGGCCACTGATTATCGCGTTTGTCACGGTGATCTTAACCACAAGAACTGGTTACTATCTGATCGCCAACAACTGTACTTGGTTGACTGGGATTCCGCAAGATTTGCGGATCCGGCGTCAGATATTAGTATGCTACTATGCGAATATGTCCCGTTAAGTGATTGGCAACAGTGGCTTAGTGAATACGGTGAGACTATGACGACCGCCTTACGGACGCGAGTGGTCTGGTATGCTAAGATTAATTTACTATTGAATATCAAAGATAATTATTATCGGAATCAGTACCATCAGATGAACCATGAAATTATCTTTTTAGAAGAATTATCGCAGTACGAAGTGTAACGACGAGCAACAAAATCGCCGCGAGTCCCAGATGGAATTCGCGGCGATTTTGTTGAGTAAGCAAATGAAGAAGGAGTCAATCAAGATGCGTGTCAGAAATAAACCGTGGGCGCCAAAGTTAATTGCCGCCCATCCCGAACTTATTACCGAAGATCCAACTCAGTTAAAAGGCCGCTGGCAAAGCCGTTTTGCCAAACCCCAGCCACTCCAGATTGAAGTGGGGAGTGGGAAGGGCCAGTTCATCATTGAAATGGCTAAGCGTCATCCTGAGATAAATTACGTTGCCATTGAAATTCAGACCTCGGTGATTGCGATTATTTTGAAAAAGCTAGTCGAGGCCCCGCTGCCTAACCTGCAATTGGCACATGCGGACGGTCAAGCGGTGACTGCCTTTTTCGAACCCCATGAAGTTGATCGCTTATATCTGAACTTCTCTGATCCGTGGCCGAAGTCGCGTCATGAAAAGCGGCGTTTGACCTACAAGTCGTTTTTGAGCAGTTACCGGGAAGTCTTAAAACCCAACGGTCAGATTGAATTTAAGACTGATAACCGGGGGCTATTCGAATTTTCATTAACGAGCATGAATAACTTTGGGATGCAATTTGAACAAGTTTGGTTAGACTTGCATGCGGTTGCCACACCTGAGGATAACGTCGAGACTGAATATGAACAGAAGTTCAGTGCGGCGGGCCCAATTTATAAGATTATTGCAACTTTCCCAGCAAAATAGACTGAATGAGAACAGCGAAACGCGTCGGCGATCGCTGTTTTTTAATTGAGTGTAATTGTCGGAAACATCAAAAATGAGCTTCCAGAATTTTAATTCCAGAAGCTCATTTTTGATTTTTGATGCGGATAGTCAATTGTGAGTTATTAAAGCCGGTAAATGTCTAAAATACTACCAGTATTTGCATCGGCCAAAAACTCGTACTGTACCAGCTGACCATCTTCATAGCGGGTAATGCCGCCATAGTAGACATCCGTGCGCAATGCGAACTTTTGTAATGGGGATTTTTTCATTTCAATCCACGAGCCTTCAATCGGTGCTTCCTTCAAAAACGCGCGCTTGACTTGGCTAAGAATTTGGTTAGGGGTGGGGCGGCGCAACCGCTTGAACAGGCCGCCAACGGAAAAGCCCCCGGCGATACCAGCCATCCCAACCGCTAACAAGCCGCCATATTGTAATTGTTTATTCATGATGTTGCGTCTCCTTTCAGCTAACTTGACTAGGAAATGTTTTATTTAAATTTAGTATACCAATGATTGACGAGAATACAAAGAAAAGTCATAATTAATCAGTATGATTTAAGTAAAATACGCTATAATAATATATTGAACGCTAAAATGAGAGTAAAGGGGTTTCACATGTTAATTACAAGTTATAATCCATCCGAATTAGGTGACACGTTAATCACCATTTTACGACCAGATGCGGCCACCCAAACGATTGAAACACATGCCAATGTGACGCGTATTAGCGATGCTGACAGTGGGGAAACCTTGGGCTATAATTTCTTTGACGTTTCCAAGACGTTAGGCGACTTAGATGCCAATGGTCAAGTTCACTTAACGGCCGAACAAGTTGAGCAATTAAATAATTTATTAAAAACCAATGATTTTGAACCTGAATTAGTTTTAGACACTGACCCTAAGTTTGTGGTCGGCTATGTGGAATCAGCCGAAGCACATCCAAAGTCTGATCATTTACAGATTACCAAGACGAATGTTGGTTTGGAACAACCACTTCAAATCGTGAGTGGTTCACCTAATATGCAGGCGAATATTTTAGTTGTTGTTGCCAAGGTCGGTGCAATGATGCCCAGTGGCTTAATTATTTGGCCGGGCGAATTACGGGGCGTTGAGAGTGATGGCATGATTGTTTCAGGCCGGGAATTACGATTACCGAACGCGCCACAACGGCCAGGAGCTTTGATTTTGCCCGCCGATTATCAGCCAGTGGGTGCGGCATTCGATTTTAAACGCGCTCAGACGTTATTTACCGCTTAATTTGCAGATATTAAAAACTAGGATGATTGAAAATGAACCATTATGATGGCCCGGCATTTTTCCGGAAATATCGATTTAACAAACCACAAGTGAATAATTCAGCGGCCAGTCAATCAACTCCTGTAGCGGCATCGGCTAGTCCACAATCGACTGCTGGTGCACCTAGTGCGACGCCAAAGCGGGCAGCCAGTCAAACTAGCGCCAAGCAGGTGACGAGTCAGGCAACTACTTCGAGTAGCAGTGCTGCAACTAGTGCGACCCTCTTTAACGGTGGCACCCATGGGACTTTTCACCCATCCCGGGTACCAGCCCAGCTTAGTGCGGCGCTGACAAATGGCGGTATCATTCAGGATCACGATGACCGTAATTATTTAGAAATTGAAGCGAGCTTGCATAAGCGGCCCGAGACCTTCTTATTGTTTGCGGATGCAGCAGCTAATGATTTACCGGCTGTTGATTTGCAACAACCGCTTTCTGATAGTGGGACGGACACGAGTCAAGTTGAACACCCGAGTGATTCGGCAGTTCTTAGTCAAGCGGAACGGAAGATGGCTTCAAGTGTTGACCCGACAACGGTAACTAGTCAGGCAGCATCGAGCGGGGCTGCTCAAACGGTCGTGGCTAACACGTCACAGACCGGCAGTGATTCCACGGTGTCCGCAGCTTCGGCGACGGTTGTGCGACCAACGGAAGTGTTTGAACCTACTACTCCTGAATTAGCTGTGTCGGCTGCGGCAATTAATACGCCTAAAACCGATGATTCAGTGGTAGTGACGGCTCCCACGGAAGTATTTGAGCCCACTGACCCAAGTTTAGCAGCGTCGGCAGCCGCCATAAATGCGCCTAGCGCGGTAAGTTCGGCAGTATCGGCAGGCCCCACGGAAGTATTTGAGCCCACTGACCCAAGCTTAGCAGCGTCGGCGGCCGCCGTAAATGCGCCTAGCGCGGCAAGTTCGGCAGTATCGGCAGGGCCGACAGAAGTGTTTGAACCAACTGATCCCGCGCTTGCTGAATCTGCTGCAACTGTTAATGCGGCTGCTGATCATGATAAAATAGAATCTGCTGCGACTAGTGCGACACCCAAGTCAGCACATGGGCTAGGACTATCCTTAGGGGATATTATGACCGCTGAGCACGATGCCCAGGCGGACTTAGCGTTATTTAAGGATCAGCCAACAACGGCGGCTTCTGCAGCACCACAGTCAAGTACTGCGCAGACTCGTTCACACGTTAACGAAGAACCTTATCAACCGGTTGGCATGCGGCCAACTAGCACAAGTCCTGCTGTGACGTCGGCAACGGCCACGCCAGTCAGCGTTGTGGCATCCACGGTACCTTTACAGGAAAGTGGGGGAGCGGCTAGTGTGACTATGGCACCGTCACAGGCGGCTACTTCTGCAGTTACAACTAGTCCCGCTTTGTCAGAGACATCTGCAGTGGCTTCACAACCTGAGTTAGTTCATAGTGGCGGTTCAGCGGCCCCCGTCCTTGAGGATAAAGAATTAGCGGCTTATCATTTGCCACCGCTGAATCTGTTGAAAGCACCGATCGTGGCTAATGAATCTGAGATGGATGATTGGATCGAGCAGAAGGCCAGTGCGTTAGATGAATCTCTGGACGCATTTGGTGTCAATGCCAACGTTGTCGATTGGACGATTGGGCCAACCGTGACTCAGTTCCAAGTAAAACCTGCTCGTGGCGTCAAGGTCAGCAAGATTACCAACTTAAATGATGATTTGAAATTGGCCTTGGCTGCAAAAGATATTCGAATTGAAGCGCCGATCCCTGGCCGTAATACGATTGGGATTGAAATTCCAAATGCGAAATCGCGGCCGGTGATGCTGTCTGAAGTTTTAGATTCTGACAAATTCCGCGACAGTAAGTCACCATTGACGGTCGCACTCGGTGTCGATTTATTCGGGCAACCACAAGTCACTGACCTGCGGAAGATGCCGCACGGTTTGATTGCGGGGGCTACGGGTTCTGGAAAATCAGTCTTCATCAATAGTATCCTGGTTTCGATTCTGTACAAAGCGAACCCACAACAAGTTAAATTGTTGTTAATTGATCCGAAGGCCGTAGAACTAGCACCATACAACGAGATTCCACATTTATTAGCACCCGTGATTTCAGAACCCAAAGCCGCTTCGGCAGCGCTGAAATGGGTCGTTGATGAAATGGACAACCGGTATGATAAACTTGCCGCTGGTGGTGCCCGGAACATTGAGCAATTCAACAAACTGGCCGACGAACATGACGAGCCGGCTCTAAAAATGCCGTATATCGTGATTGTAATCGACGAATTAGCTGATTTGATGATGGTTGCTTCTAGTGAGGTTCAGGATTACATTGCCAGAATCACCCAGAAAGCCCGTGCGGCAGGGATTCATTTACTAGTTGCGACCCAGCGGCCAAGTGTTGATGTGGTCACTGGTTTGATCAAGAATAATATCCCAACGCGGGTGGCCTTCATGGTTGCCAGCCAGATCGATTCGCGGACGATTCTGGACGCGAGTGGGGCGGAACGCCTGTTGGGACGCGGTGATATGTTGTATCTTGGCAACGGTCAACCCGCACCGATTCGGTTGCAGGGGACGTTCGTGGACAGTGAGATTGACAGTATCACTCAGTTTGTCCGTGATCAGGCAGCACCGCACTATGAATTTCAGCCAGACAGCCTAATGAAGCACGAGGAAGCAGCACGCAATGAAGATGACTTGATGCCTGAAGCATTGGCTTACATTGCCGATGAAGATACCATGTCAACATCGAAGTTGCAACGAAACTTCTCGATTGGCTATAATCGGGCGGCCAATATTATTGATGATTTGGAAAGTCGCGGCTACGTTTCAGCAGCTAAGGGTTCCAAACCACGAGATGTTTATTTCACGGCAGCAGATTTAACTAAATTACAAGCCAATTCATAATTAAAAATAAAGCGATTCACCTCATGATTGATGAATTGTGAATATGGGAGATTATTAGCATAATGGATAAAGCAACGGTTTATTATTTTGTTGGGATCAAGGGCTCTGGGATGAGCTCACTAGCCTTGATTTTACATGACAAGGGTTACCAAGTTGAAGGCTCAGATATTGAACAATATACGTTTACGCAAAAAGGTCTAGCTGCAGCTGGCATTAAGATGCTACCGTTTTCCGAAGATAACATTCGCGAAGGCCTCACAGTGATTGCGGGGAACTCATTTACTGATGACCATCCTGAAATCAAAAAGGCGCGTGAAATGGGGTTGCCCGTTTATCGTTATCATGAATTTCTTGGAAAATTAATGGAAGGCTTCACGAGTATTGGTGTGGCCGGGACTCACGGGAAGACGTCGACAACTGGTTTGTTGTCCCACGTTTTGAGTCATATTGCTCCCACCAGTTACTTGATTGGTGATGGGACCGGTAAAGGCACCCCTGACGCGCGTTTCTTCGTTTTTGAAGCGGATGAATATCGGCGGCACTTCGTTGCTTACCATCCCGATTATGCCATCATGACGAACGTTGACTTTGACCATCCTGATTACTACAAGGATTTAGCTGACGTTCAATCCGCTTTCCAACAATTTGGCAATCAAGTGAAGAAGGGCATCTTTGCTTGGGGTGACGATGAAAGTTTACGACACCTCGATGTTGATACCCCAATTTACTATTACGGGACGAATGACCGTGACGACTTTCAAGCGGTTAATATCAAACGAACGACTAAGGGGTCTTCATTTGAAGTGAAGTATCACGATGAATCGTTAGGGGAATTTGAAATCCCATTGTTTGGTGAACACAATGTCTTAAACAGCACGGCTGTCATTGCGGTTTCTTACTTTGAAAAGGTGAACTTGGACGAAATTCGGCGGGAACTCCTCGACTTTAGTGGGGTTAAACGACGTTTCTCAGAACATCAAGTTGGCGATATGGTCATGATCGACGACTACGCACATCATCCATCAGAAATTAAAGCAACATTGGATGCTGCACGCCAAAAGTATCCGGATAAGGAAATCTTGGCCGTATTCCAACCACATACGTTCTCACGGACGAAAGCATTGATGGATGGCTTTGCAGCCAGCTTAAGCAAGGCAGATCACGTCTTTTTGACCAATATCTTCAGTTCTGCCCGTGAAAAATCTGGTGATGTTTCCTCCAAAGACTTAGCTGCTAAGTTACCCAATGGTGGTGAAATTATCACGACCGATGACATGTCTGCTTTAACGGCTTACCACAATGCCGTCGCTGTCTTTATGGGTGCTGGTGACATTCAAAAGTACGAAAAAATTTATGAAGACCAAATGAAATAATTTTTAAAAAAGCGGCCCCAGCAGGGCCGCTTTTTTAGTCTGTCTTTAAATTGATTTAGCGTAAACCGGCGTTAGCATCCAAGATGAAACCCTATGAGAGATGTTAGATTATTGCTAGACAACAGTTGTGCGACCTATTTTGACCTTACAAGTTTTAATGGAACTTATGCAGTCGATAAATAAAGCACCAATGAGGATAATTCACTAGAATCTCCGTCATTGGTGTTTTATTAGTGTGTATGATTTCTAAGGATTAACCACGTGGTTAGTGAGGCAGGTGCAGTAGTCTTAGTTTTGTTGCTTCTGGGCTTTGTTTAACATTTTCTTAGCTTCACAATCATAGTCGCAGGCCGCACATTTGCCCTTTTTAGCACGTTTGACCACGCGATAAATCTGATAGCCAGCAGCCCCAATAATTAGTGCGATAATTAAGAAATTAACGAATAATGCCATGTGAATCAAACTCCTTTCAGATAAATAATTGACCAACTTGGTAAATGACGAAGGCCAAGGTGTAAGCAATGACCAAACTCGAGCAGACGGCGTAAACAGCCCACTTGGTCGATCCAGTCTCGGACTTGATGGTCCCAATCGTGGCGAAGCACGGGACATATAGCAAGATGAAGACGAGCATCGCGTATGCGGATAACGGTGTGAAAAAGCGCCCCATCATGGCAATCAAGCCGGCCTGATTTGCGCTGTGGAACATTACCATCATACTAGAGCTGATGACTTCTTTGGCTAGAATCCCAGTAAAGAGGGCTGAGATAACTTGCCAAGCAGTCACACCGAGTGGCGCGAACAGCGGTAATAGTGTTTTGCCAAGTGTCGCGGCAAAGCTGTTGTCGATGTCGCTGACTAAGCCGCTAGTACCGAATGAGGAAAGTAACCAAATCAAGACCGTACCGGCAAAAATGATAGTACCTGCCTTTTTGATGAACCCTTTACCCTTATCCCAGGTGCCACGCCAAATAATGTCAGCCCGGGGAATATGATACTGTGGTAACTCAACGATGAAGACGGAACTATCATCGACGTTGAAAATCAGTTGATAAAATTTAGCCATACCGAGGGCGACCGCAATGCCAAGAAAGTAAATCGACAAGACAATTAGGGCCTGATTTTTCGGGAAAAAAGCGGCCACAAATAGGCTGTAGATTGGCAGACGGGCGGAGCAACTCATAAATGGGGAAATCAGCGTTGTAATTAAGCGTTCTTTAGGTTGTTCAATTGTCCGGGCGGCCATAATACCAGTGACGTTGCATCCAAATCCAATAATTAGGGGGATAAATGCCTTCCCGTTGAGTCCAATCATCTGCATCAAGCGGTCCGTAACTAGTGCTGCTCGTGCCATGTAACCTGAATCTTCCAAGATTGAAATACAGGCAAACAAGACAAAAATTTGGGGAATAAAGACGAGCACGCCACCGACCCCTGCAATTAGGCCGTTAACAATCAGTGAGCGCAAGACCGGGATGGCTCCAGCCATGGTCAACCAGTGACTCACGGTGGTGGATAGTGGTCCGGAGACGAAGCTATCTAACAAATCTGACAGGGGCGTGCCGACCCAATCAAAGGATAATTTGAACATCAAGTAGAAGATTCCCACGAAGACGGGTAGCCCTAAGAACGGATTGGTGACCCACTTGTCGATTTTAGCAGTCATCTCGACGTGGCTGGTGCTTGCCAAGTTTTGACTAGCGCTGGCTAAGGTTTGCTCAATAAAGTCTAGTCGGGTTTGGAAGATCTGCTCGTCGAATTTTTGAGCGTCGTAATAAGCGGCTTGACTAGTGAGTGGTGTCAATCCCATGTGTTTCGCGTAGGCTCGAATTGGCTTATTTTGATTAATAAATTGAATCGTCAGCCACCGTGCGAAGTCTGCTGTCAAATCAAATTTTTTGATGAGCTGTTGGCTAGCCTGACGAATGGCTTGCTCAATCATGAAAGGATAGTTGAGTTTGAGCGGTGTCGCGGCCGGATGGGGACCTGCCAATAAGTCTTCGCGTAGCTGATGCAGCCCTTCTTTATTGCGGGCGTTAGTCGCTTTGATCTGACAGCCAAGTTGTTCAGCTAGCGTGTCAAAATCATAATAATGGCCCGTCCGTTTGAGGTCATCAATCATGTTGAGTGCGATAATCACCGGTGCGCCAAATTCCAACACTTCGATCGACAGTAGTAAGTTACGCTTGAGCTGACTCGCGTTGGTCACGTTCAGAATTAGATCAGGGTGGTTATGTAGCAGATAGTTGGTGACGACTGCTTCATCTTTGGTGATTGGATTAAGTGAATAGACTCCGGGTAAATCGACCATTTCAACTTCAGAGTGCCGAATCCGGCCCATCTTCTTCTCAACGGTCACGCCGGTCCAGTTACCGACGTACGCGTATTTATCCGTCAGTTCATTGAATAGCGTGGTCTTACCAGTATTGGGATTTCCGAGCAATGCAACCGTCGTCATCTTAATGGCCTCCAATCAACGTTTGAAATACGGTGTACCGAATCCCAATCCGTTGTTGATCAATCTGAACAATTACTGGTCCGTGAAACGGATAGTAGCGGACAACGGCCAGCGGACTGCCGACATGTAGCCCTAAGCTGTGCAATCGTTGAACGGTCTGATTATCCAAACCTGTGAATTGTTGAATATGTAGTTGTGATGTATTAGTAACGGATTGACTTAGCATAAGGCTCAGTCCTTTCTGAATATTCCAATAGTGAATAATTCATCAAAAATATTATACCTACATCATAGCATGAAAGGGCTTTTATTAATATGGGGAAAAGCCTTATTTTCTTTTGAAATGAAAACGGTTATACTCTAAGTATAGAATACAAAAAGGCCGATGTTACGCTATTTTTGTTGAAGCCGTTGACTAATCATTATATACGGAAGGAATAACGGCTTGGGTAATAAATTCAATTGTTGGAGGATGATTTAAATGGCAACCTTGGAAGTTAAAGATTTACACGTTGAAGTGACGGATGATGAGCAAAAAAAGTCTCGTGAGATTTTAAAAGGCGTCAATTTATCTATGAAAACTGGTGAAATTCATGCCATTATGGGACCAAATGGGACTGGTAAGTCCACTTTATCACAAACTATTATGGGCCAACCGGCTTATCACGTTACTCAGGGTGATATCTTGTTGAACGGCGAAAGTATCGTAAACATGCCAGTTGATGAACGTGCACGTAAGGGACTCTTCCTCGGCATGCAGTATCCAGCTGAAATTCAAGGGGTCACCAACGCTGAATTTTTACGGGCAGCAATGAACGCACGTCGACCAGCTGATGATCAAATCTCAGTGATGGCCTTTCTTAAAGAACTCGACAAGAACTTGGCACTACTTAATATGAGCGAATCCATGACGGAACGTTACCTAAACGAAGGTTTCTCCGGTGGTGAAAAGAAGCGTAACGAAATTTTGCAATTATTGATGATCAAGCCATCATTCGCCTTATTGGACGAAATTGATTCCGGGCTTGATATCGATGCGTTACAAGTGGTTTCTAAGGGTGTTAATTCGATGCGGGGCGATAATTTCGGCTCATTGATTATCACGCATTATCAACGGCTGTTAAACTACATTGTGCCCGATGTCGTTCACGTGATGATGGGTGGTCGAATCGTGAAGACTGGTAACGCCGACTTAGCAAAGACCCTTGAAAAAGAAGGTTATGCTGGTTTACGTGACGATTTGAACATTGATGTCAAACTTGTTGACGACGAAGATTAGGGGGTGGCAGTAATGGAAGCAACTGCTGATTATGAAACTATCAAAACAACGCTAGCTGCGGCTGCTAACGAACATGGTGAACCGCACTGGCTCGTTGAACGCCGTTTAGCGGCTTTAGATGCGATGCAAGGCCTAGCGGTTCCCAAAGCTGATCGCTTTAGTATTCGCGACTGGCCACTGACGCCCACCGACCAACCACTAAAGTTCAGTCGTTCGGATCGAACTTTAGCAACTGATGTAACGGCTGAAGCTGGTCATATCCAAATCGTACAAGTTGGGCAGACAACGGTGACCGTCAATTTGCCTGATGAACTAGATGATCAGGGTGTCATTTTGACCGATATGTTCACGGCTTTTCGCGAACATCCACAGCTAACTGAAAAACATTTTATGGGCAAAGTCGTCAAAACTGACGAGGACCGGTTGACCAGCTACCATACCGCGTTTTTGAACGCCGGGGTCTTCCTATATGTTCCTAAAGGGGTTACTGTCAAAGAACCAATTGAGATCACCACGATTCAGGATAGTACCCGAGTGCAACCGTTAATTAGTCACGTCTTGATTGTGGCTGAACAAGACAGTCATTTCGCAGTAACTCAGCACCTGACAACGAAGGGTGACGTCGATAATATCGCCAACTGTGTTGTAGAAATTTTGGCACGGGCTGACAGTGAAGTGCATTTTTCAGCGTTCGATGAACTCGGGGCCAACACGACTGCTTATTTGAATCGGCGGGCCGCGATCAGTCGGGGAGCCAAAGTCGATTGGGCTATCGGGATGATGAATAACGGTAACACTTTCGGGGACTTTGACTCGGAACTGATCGGTGAGGGCGCCAAATCCGATGCCAAGGTCATCACAGTGACGACCAAGGCCCAGGATGTCTGTGTTAATACGCGGGTCACTAACCGTGGTAAGAAGACTGACGGCAATATCGTACAACGTGGGGTCATTATGGAAAAGTCTAACCTGATTTTTAACGGAATCGGTCACATTATTCACGGGGCCTCCGGTGCACATGCTGAACAGGAAAATCGGGTTTTGATGATGTCTGATGATGCCCATGGTGACGCGAACCCGATTCTATTGATCGATGAAAATGACGTGTTAGCTGGACATGCAGCAAGTGTTGGTCAAATTGATCAAAATCAAATGTACTATTTGATGAGTCGCGGGATTGATAAACCACAGGCCCAACGGTTGGTTATTCGGGGCTTCTTAAGTACCGTGATTGGTGCGATCCCATCGAAGACTGTCCGGACTCGCTTAACGAACACGATTGAAAGGAAGCTTGAAGATGGCATCCAATTTTGAGACGTTACGGTCAGATTTTCCCATTCTAAACCAACAAGTGAATGATGAACGACTTGTCTACCTGGATAATGCGGCGACTGCGCAGCGCCCCAACCAAGTCGTGGATGCGCTCGTTCACTTTTATCAACACGATAATGCCAATGTTCATCGCGGTGTGCACACCTTAGCAGAGCGGGCCACTAGTCAATACGAAGCTGCGCGCGCCAAGGTGCAACGGTTCATCAATGCTGCAAAAACGGATGAAATCGTCTTCACCAAAGGGACGACGGATAGTCTCAATCTGATTGCCAGTACTTATGGCGAAGCCAATATTCAAGCGGGTGATGAGATCGTCATTTCCATTATGGAGCATCATAGTAATTTAATTCCGTGGCAACAGTTAGCATTGCGTAAGCACGCCACCTTGAAATATATTGAGTTAACGGCGACTGGTGAATTGGACATGGCCGATGCTGCCAACAAGATTACGGATCGAACAAAAATTGTTTCAGTGACCCATGCTAGTAATGTATTGGGAACGGTCAATCCAATCAAGGCGTTAGCACGATTGGCGCATCAACACGGTGCCGTGATGATTGCGGATGGGGCGCAAGCAGCCCCTCATATGCCGGTCGATGTCCAGGCACTCGATGTTGATTTTTACGCATTTTCAGGGCATAAAATGCTAGGACCAACCGGTATTGGCGTTCTATATGGTCGTGAGAATTTATTAGCTACGATGCCACCGTATCAATTTGGTGGTGAGATGATTGGCTTTGTTCACCGTGATGACAGTACCTGGGCGGAACTACCGTGGAAGTTTGAAGCGGGCACTCAGAACATTGCCGGTGCGCTCGGCTTGGGCGCGGCGGTTGATTATTTGACGCAACTCGGTATGGATCAAGTTCAGCAACACGAACAGCAATTAGTCAATTACTTATTGCCTAAGTTGATTGCAATGCCTGGTGTCACGGTCTACGGTCCCCAAGATCCCCAACATCATACGGGCGTCATCGCCTTTAATATCGACGGTTTGCACCCGCACGACGCGGCTACCGCGTTGGATATGGAAGGTGTCGCCGTTCGCGCGGGTCATCACTGTGCACAACCCCTGATGGCAGCGCTCGGCTTAGTAGCAACTGCACGGGCTAGTTTTTACATTTACAATACACAAGCGGACGCTGATCAATTATTAACGTCACTCCAAGCAACAAAGGAGTTTTTCGAACATGGGACTGTCTAAATTAAGTGGCTTATATCGCGAAGTGATTTTAGATCATGGTGATCATCCGCATCATAAAAATGCGTTGCCAAACGCAACACATGCCATTACGTTGAAAAATCCAACTTGTGGCGACGTCATCAATTTGGCTATTCAATTGGATGCGCATGATCAAATCGAAGATATTGGATTTACGGGTGAGGGCTGTACCATCAGTCAAGCATCGGCCAGTATGATGACGGATGCGGTGATGGGTAAGTCGAAAGAACAGGCATTGGCAATGGCTAAGACATTTTCGGATATGGCGATTGGCAAGCAACACCCGCAGGCCGATATGGATGCCTTAGAAGACGCCGCAATTTTATCGAATATTATGCAATTTCCGGCACGAATCAAATGTGCCACGCTAGCTTGGTGGGCTTTGCAACGGGCATTGCTTGCTGAAAATGGCAATGAGGAGGAATCAGAAGTATGAGTGAAGTACCTGACGTGGTCAAAAATGACCGTGATTATGAATATGGATTTCATGACGATGTCAAACCAGCATATTCAACTGGGCGAGGATTAACGGAAGCCACGGTGCGCGAAATTTCCGCGGCAAAACATGAGCCACAATGGATGTTGGATTATCGGTTAAATGCCTATCATGAGTATTTAAAGATGCCGATGCCTAAGTTTGGCCCGGATCTCACGAAACTCGACTTGAAGGACATGCTGTATTATCAGAAGATGACCGATAAAAAGTTCCGTGACTGGAAAGAAGTCCCAGCTGACTTGAAGCGGACGTTCGACCGGTTAGGTGTGCCTGAAGCTGAACGGAAATACTTAGCCGGTTCATCGGCGCAGTATGAATCTGAAGTCGTTTATCACAATATGCGTAAAGATTTTGAAAAGTTAGGTATTATTTTTACCGATACCGATACGGCGCTTCACGATTATCCAGAACTGTTCAAGAAGTGGTTTGGGAAACTCGTCAAACCAACCGATAACAAGTTTGCGGCTTTAAACGCGGCGGTCTGGTCAGGTGGGTCCTTCATTTACGTGCCTAAGGGTGTCCAGACGAAGACGCCAATTCAGTCATATTTCCGGTTAAATGCTGAAAACTCGGGTCAGTTTGAGCGGACTTTGATTATCGTGGAAGATGGTGCCAGTGTCGACTATGTCGAAGGGTGTACGGCCCCTAATTATTCTTCAGATAGTTTGCACGCGGCCGTTGTTGAAGTCAATGTTGAGCCCAACGCTTACTGCCGTTATACAACGATTCAAAACTGGTCTGACAATGTTTATAGCCTGGAAACTAAGCGAGCTGCAGCGGCCGAAAATGCCACGATGGAATGGGTCGATGGGAATTTAGGTTCGAAGGTTACGATGAAGTACCCAAGCGTTTATTTGAATGGGGAAGGTGCCCGCGGGACCATGTTATCGATCGCGGTTGCCAGCAATGGCATCCACCAAGATTCTGGTGCTCGGATGATTCATAATGCTAAGAATACCTCCAGTTCGATTGTTTCGAAGTCCATCGCTAAGACTGGTGGTGCGACTGATTACCGTGGAACCGTGCGTTTTGCCAAGCATTCAGACGGTTCCAAAGCGCATGTTGAGTGTGATACGATCATCATGGATGACCAGTCGTCTTCCAACACGATTCCGTATAATGAAATCGACAGTGCTAACGTCGCGATGGAACACGAAGCTAAGGTGTCCAAAATCTCAGAAGAACAGCTCTACTACTTGATGAGCCGAGGGATTTCAGAAGCTAAGGCAACCGAAATGATTATCATGGGATTCGTAGAACCATTTACGAAGCAATTACCGATGGAATATGCTGTTGAATTAAACCGGTTAATCAGCTTTGAGATGGAAGGTTCAATCGGGTAGTAAGGGGGATTGGTTAAGCTGATGTTAAAATAAAACTTGAGTGGCATGCGAGATTGCGATTCGAGTTTTTTGGTTAAATGATTGTTGATGAATGTTAGCCATTATAATCGTGCCAGCTAGGATGGTTGATAATTGTAGTAATTTAAAATTGTATCTCGGTTAGTGTTTTTATCATGCTGATTCGCCTTTTCGTTAATATTGGCGACGTACTTTATTATAAATTAGGATTATTAACGTATATTCTAACAATGGTATAATTAAAAACAGTTTTAAACAGACAGGAGTGTGGCAGAATGGCAGACGAACTTGGCGAGGATAAGGCCCTCTCACCCGTTGAAGACGCGGTCATGAAGTCGTTAGAGCAGGTGATTGATCCAGAACTGGGCGTTGACATGGTTAACCTTGGTTTGATCTATGGTGTTGACGTAGACGATAATGGTAGCTGCACGGTAACGATGACGCTGACGACGATGGGGTGCCCATTAGGAAATTTATTGGCAAGTCAAATTAATCAAGCAATTATGAGTGTGGATGGTGTTAAGAATTGTGAACTTGACTTGGTCTGGGAACCTGCTTGGGGAATTGATAAAATGAGTCGTTTTGCTAAGGTTGCCCTTGGCATTCATGGCTAACGGGTGAGACAAGGTGGTGTGCGATGGATATTGAAAAGTTTATTGCCCGGCGAAAAGCTTTAAAAATTTCACAAGTCAAATTATCAAACGGAATTTGTACGCAGGCGACTTTAAGTAAGTTTGAACGGCGTGGGCGAGTACCAGCATTAGCAATTTTAAATCAGCTCTGCGCTCGTCTGGGATTGACAGTTGATGATCTAAGTGAAAACCAGGCTAATTCAGTGACCCAAATTCGACAGCAACTTGATGAGATTGAGCGACGACTGATGATGGAAGATTATCAATCAGTCCTGCAATCATTGGTAGACCTGAAAGTTGAGCAAATTGATGCGGTACCTTCACGGATGCAATATTACTATTTATGTGGCATGCTAAGTTCGTTGATTAATGGAACAGCCAGTGATATTTGTTTTTCCTTCTCGCAAATCGTTGATGATTTGGATAGGGCTCACCAAACAATTTTCACACCGCTAGCTTATGTCGGTCTGGGTGTCATGTATGGCCGGTTAGCTGAGCCTGAGAAAGCTCAATTTTATTTCAGGAGAGTACGATACTATGTCGAGCACGCTGGCTCATCAGGATATGCAAATGATTACTTACGGCTGTTAACCCTAATCTTTTATACGGCAGAGTATTACGCAATTAGTGGTGATTTCGTCACAAGTAATCGTCTAATAGATGATGGGGTAGCGCTTTGCTCAGATGAACATGTCACGTATTACTTACCAAGATTGAAATACTTAGCGACCGAGAATGCTGTTAAGCAACAACTTTCGGATAAATTGATTAAGCGGTTAATGAGTGAAACAGAAGCTTTTGCACGGATTAATCATAATCAAGTTGTTGAGGTTAAGGTAGCTGCATTGCGACAACGATATTTGCAGGGTATTGCTGCTTCAGAAAACAATTAACAAGACAATGGCTAGATTTAGTGTTTTATTGTAGTTTCCAACATGCTAAAACTAATCAATGCTTTGTACATTAAATAATAAGAAGTCCCACACTAGCAAGTCAATACTAGTGTGGGACTTCTTATTTAGAAAGTTATGTATGACGCCGCCCGCCCCTAAAAAATCTTCCCCGGATGTCCCGCAAAAAGTCCTACCGATTGAAGTTCTATTATAAACGCTTATGGTGTCCCATTCCGGAAAATCCTAATGTAGCGGTAATCCATTAAAGACAATGATTGAATGGAATTCACTTAGACATAAGAAATTCTTATTAAATTCACAGGCACAAACTATTTTACCTTCTTTGACTAATTTGATAGACTTAAGTTAAGAAAGTTGAGGTGACTGATTGAGATGGCTAGTCATAGGCAAATGATTGACAAACTAGTGTGGTGTTGTTACTAGCGCAGTCTGCGTTAGTAACGATGCACAAACTCAATTTTTAATCTTAACTCGGAAAAAGTAACGAGTAGTCAATTTTTAGGTGAAAGAGGGATTTTATGAACAATTTTCAAAATGACCCACAACCACGGACCATCAACACACAAGTTGGCCTCCGTAGTTTCCTAACTAAAATGTATGGGTTTATGACAATCGCCGTGTTAGTTTCGGCCTTTACCGTTTACTTAGCGATGACCACGTTCCAAGCACAAATTAATGCCGCCTTTTCACAACACCCATTCATCTTCTTGATGATCTTCATTGTCAGCATGTTTGTGATGATTGGTGGGATTCAAGTCAACGCGACACGCAATCCAGCGATGAGCTTCACCTTACTGATGCTCTTTGCCATCATCTTTGGGGTTGAAATGTCAGTGACCTTGTCCTTATACACGGGTGCCGTTATCACCGGTGCGTTCGTTGCAGCTGGAGCTGTATTTGCGACCATGGCGGTGATTGGGACGACGACTAAGCGTGATATTTCACGTATTGGGACGCACTTGATTGCAGCTTTAATCGGGTTGTTTGTCGCTTCACTGGTCAATATGTTCTTACAAAGTGCCATGATTAGTTACATCTTTTCATACATTGGTGTATTGATCTTCGCCGGCTTATCCATGTGGGACGCTAACCGGATGCGCAACATGTATTTACAATATGGTGACCAGGTTTCATCGACTGGTTTGGCCGTTACTGGGGCCTTACAATTATACTTGGACTTCGTTAACTTGTTCCTCTACTTCGTCCAAATCTTCGGTGGCTCAAGCCGCGACTAATCATTAAGATAATTATTAAGGATTATGACCAAGATGTCATAATCCTTTTAATTTACCGAAAATGAGTTATTTCACGGGTTTTCGGTGGACCGAACTCCCGTTTTACTTAATTGTTTGGTACAATTATAAGGGTAAATAATTAGTCGTTCAGCCTGTACTGACAGGCGCTGCGAATCAGACCGCCAATCGAGTGGTATTAATGGTCTGAGTGACGGATTTTCATAAAAATGATGATTTAAATTAAGAGATGGGGAGCAAACTAATGGCAAAAAAATTATTACTGATTGATGGTAACAGTGTGGCATTTCGGGCGTTCTTTGCGTTGCATAGTCAACTGGAACGGTTCGTAAATCCAGACGGCCTGCATACCAACGCCATTTATGGCTTCAATACAATGCTTGACCACATGATCAAGGCAGTCGAACCCACGGATATGTTAGTGGCTTTTGATGCGGGTAAGACCACGTTTCGAACAGCCATGTACGATAATTACAAGGGTGGCCGGGCTAAGACGCCTAGTGAGTTTTCTGAACAAATGCCGTATATCAAACAGCTATTAGACGCGTATGGTATCAAACATTATGAATTAAAAGACTACGAAGCCGATGACATTATTGGCACACTGGCCGGTCAAGCGGATCAAACCGGCTACACCACGACGGTCGTCACTGGTGACCGTGATTTGACGCAGTTGACGACCGAGCATACCACGGTGGCCGTGACCGTTAAAGGTGTTTCTGAAGTGGAACACTATACGCCGGCGCACGTTGAAGAAAAGCTGGGCATCACACCGGCACAAATTATTGACATGAAGGGGTTGACAGGTGATACCTCGGATAACTATCCGGGTGTCACCAAGGTTGGTGAGAAGACCGCCCTTAAATTACTCAAACAGTATGGTACGATGGAAGGCATTTATGAAAACATCGATGCCATGAAGCAGAGCAAGATGAAGGAACATCTGATTGAGGATCGCGAACAAGCGGCGCAGGCTAAGGTGCTAGCAACAATCAAGCGGGATGCGCCGATTGATGTTCAATTGGCTGATTTATCCTATGATGGCCCGGATCTTGACCAGCTGGCCGCGTTTTATCAGAAGATGGACTTTCAATCATTTTTGAAGAAATTACACCTACAGTCGGACGAACCAGCAACGCCCATTGATTATACCGTCTTGACGAAAGCTAACCTGACGGAATTGCAACAATTTACCGATCACGTGGACTTTTATTTGGAGATGCCAACGCCGAACTACCACACGTCGGCCTTTGCTGGCTTTGCCATCGGAGCGGATGATCACTGGTACATCAGTCGGGATGTGGAATTATTAATGCAACCGACTGTGGCTGATCTCTTGAGTAGCACAACGATTACCAAGGACGTTTTTGATATGAAACGCACGACGGTCGGGCTTAATCGTTTGGGTATTCAGCTAGGTAAAGTCGATTTTGATCTCTTACTCGTTTCATACTTATTAGATACAAATGATAACAGTAACGACTTGGGAAGTTTAGCTGAGCAACACGGGTACACTGACTTGCCGAGTGACGAGACCGTTTATGGTAAGGGCGTTAAGCGTGCCATTCCTGAAGATGATGATGTCTACTTTAGTCATCTCGCCCGGAAATTGGCCGCGATCGCTAGTTTGAAGCCACAGTTATTAAAGGAATTGGCAGCCAATGAGCAGGATCAACTTTACGATGATATTGAAAAACCGATGGCCAATGTCTTAGCTCAGATGGAAATCGCCGGCATTACGGTCGACAGCAGTCGACTTAAAGCCATGGGCAGTCAGTTTACAGAACGGTTGAGTGAAATTGAACAGACGATTTATCAAGAAGCCGGTGAAGAGTTCAATATTAATTCACCTAAGCAACTAGGTCACATCTTGTTTGAAGAAATGAAATTACCCGTAATCAAGAAGACCAAGACAGGGTATTCTACCGCCGTAGACGTTCTAGAAAAGTTAGCACCGGAAGCACCAATCGTCGCTAATATTTTACAATATCGTCAGATTTCGAAGATTCAATCGACCTACGTTGTCGGTTTGTTAGATGCCATTCATTCTGCTGATCAAAAAGTGCATACGCGCTACTTGCAAACGTTGACCCAAACCGGCCGGTTGTCGTCCGTTGATCCAAACTTACAAAACATTCCGGTGCGCTTGGAAGAAGGACGTAAGATTCGACAAGCCTTTGTTCCTAGTCATGAAGGTTGGCAGATTTTCTCGTCTGATTATTCGCAAATCGAATTACGGGTTCTCGCGCATATTACTGATGATGAAAATATGCAGGCCGCTTTTAAAGCGGGTGATGATATTCATGCCGCAACGGCCATGCGAATCTTTCATTTGAACTCAGCTGAAGAGGTGACGCCAAATATTCGACGGCAAGCCAAGGCGGTTAACTTTGGAATCGTCTATGGAATTAGTGATTACGGCTTGTCACAAAATATCGGCATTACGCGTAAACAGGCTCGCAGCTTTATTGACGCTTACTTCAAAGAATATCCGGGTGTCAAAAAGTATATGGATGAAATTGTCCAAACGGCGAAAAAACAAGGTTATGTGGAAACCATTTCACATCGACGCCGGTACTTGCCAGATATTAATTCCAAGAGCTTCAACCAACGCTCATTCGCTGAACGGACAGCCATGAATACCCCCATCCAAGGGAGTGCGGCTGATATTATCAAGATTGCGATGATTAAGATGCAAGATAAGTTACAGGCTGCGGGTTTGAAAGCAACCATGCTGTTACAAGTTCATGATGAATTGATTTTTGAAGCGCCAAAAGAAGAAATTCCAGTTTTAGAAAAATTAGTGCCAAGCGTGATGGATTCCGCCGTACAGTTAGCCGTACCGTTAAAGGTTGAGAGCCACTACGGTGATACTTGGTACGATGCAAAATAGGGGGAACCACCATGCCTGAATTACCTGAAGTTGAAACTGTTCGTCGCGGCTTAAATCGTCTGGTTAGCGGGGCAACGATTGCTAGTATCGAGGTTTTTTGGCCGAAAATTATTAATAATGATGTCGATAGTTTCAAACAGCGTTTAGCCAACCAAACGATCCAGACCATTGATCGGCGGGGGAAGTATTTATTGTTTCGCTTTAGCAATGGTCTGACGATGGTGTCGCATTTGCGGATGGAAGGCAAGTATAATGTTGTACCGCGTGGTGAAGATCAAGGTAAACACACGCACGTGATCTTCCATCTGACCGATGATCGTGATTTGTTGTACAACGATACGCGTAAGTTCGGGCGAATGACGCTCGTGCCGACCGGTGAAGAAAACACGGTGGCGGGATTGCGGACAATTGGCCCGGAACCCGTTGCTGAACAGTTAACACTGGCTTATATGACGGCCACTTTTGGCAAGTCGAAAAAGATGATCAAACCACTATTGTTGGATCAAAGTAAGATTGCGGGCATTGGGAACATTTATGCGGACGAAACGCTATGGATGAGTAAGATTCATCCAATGCGGCCTGCTAATTCACTAACTACTGATGAGATTGCAACATTGCGCCAAAACATTATTGATGAAATGGCGATGGCAATTAAAGGTCACGGCACCACTGTTCATTCATTTTCAACGGCATTTGGTGAGGCCGGTCAGTTTCAAAATCACTTACACGTCTATGGTCGTGAAGGGGAACCTTGCGAACGGTGTGGCACGATTATTGAGAAAATCAAAGTGGCACAGCGAGGGACCCATTTTTGTCCGTTAGAACAACGGTTGTAGGTGATCAAGATGACAAAGCTGATTGGATTGACTGGTGGCATTGCCACTGGTAAGTCGACTGTTTCTAAGCTGCTGGCAACTAAGTTACCAATCGTTGATGCGGATAAAATCGCGTGGCAGGTTGAAGGGCCAGGCCAACCGACGACCCAAAAGATTGTGGCGCACTTTGGTCAGCAAGCAGTGCTGGCAGACGGGCGGCTGAATCGGCCATGGCTTGGCCAGTTGGTTTTTAACGATGCTCAAGCTTTACAAGCCTTAACCGCAATTACACGGTTACCGATTCAGTACGCGATGTTCGAAGCGATTGTCGCGGCAAACCAGCAACAGCCCGACGCAATTATTTTAGATGTGCCGTTGTTATTTGAAAGTGGCTGGCAACATGTTTGTGATCAAGTGTTGGTTGTGACGGCACCACCAGCCGTAGTATTGCAGCGGTTAATGGCACGTAACCACTTATCGCAACAGGCGGCTCAGGCACGAATTGACAGCCAAATGCCACTTGCACAGAAGGTCGCAAGGGCTGACGTTGTCATTGATAACGGGGCCAACATTGATAAAACTAAAGCAGCCGTGTTAAAATGGCTGAAAACTATTACTAAATAAAGAAAAACTGATTGTTAGTTGTTACAAGGGGTGAGAAGTCTATGCAATGTCCACATTGTCATCATAATGGCTCCCGCGTGGTTGACAGTCGACCAACTGATGATGGTCGCGTGATTCGACGGCGCCGGGAATGCGAAAACTGTGGGTTCCGGTTCACAACATTTGAACGGGTCGAAGCCACGCCATTATTAGTCATTAAGAAAAATGGTGCCCGCGAAGAATTCAATCGTGAAAAAGTCTTGCGCGGAATTATTCGCTCGGCCGAGAAACGACCCGTTAGCATGGAAACCATGACGGGCGTCGTTGATGATGTTGAAAATAAGGTCCGGTCACTGGGCGAAAATGAAATTTCAAGCCAAGTTATCGGCGAGTATGTCATGGAGCAATTGGCAGATATTGACGAAATTTCGTACATTCGTTTTGCCAGTGTTTACCGGCAATTCAAGGATATGCACGTCTTCTTGAATGAACTCCAAGATATGATGGAGCGTGATAAGGTCAAACTGGCAAAACCGTCAGCGAAGACGACCCACGCACCTAAACGAAAAAAAGATTAGTGAAAAAGAATGGTGAACAACATGCCAAATGATGAACCCTTAACACCCAAAACTGGGTTAGTGGTCCCGCAAGCACCAGCGCTCAGTGCGGCGCAACAAGCTGTATTGGCGGAATTATACTTGCCACTGATGGGGCCATTGGCATATAGCTTGTACGCGGCGTTACGTAGCTTACAGAGTAGCGAGAATGAGCTGAGCAATCGACGCAGTCACGCGGAACTGCTTGGCATCCTAAATGTGGACTTGCCGACGGTGTTAGCGGCTCGGCGTAAACTTGAAGCAACTGGCTTGTTGCGCAGCTATTATCAACAAGATGAATTGGGTGCCATGTACATTTATCAATTACAAGCACCATTACTGGCGTTACAATTCTTTGCGGATGATCTATTGAGTGTCCTATTGTTAGATACGGTCGGTGAGTTACGTTATCAACAACTTGCTGGCGATTTTGCAGCACAGCCGATTGACTTGACGGCTGCCAAAGACGTGACGGCAAATATCTTAGATGTGTTTCACGTTGATAGTCAAAAAGTTACGACGCCACCTCTTTCAGTGCAAAAGGTGCGCGCCCAATTGGCGGCCAATGAACCGGCCGAGGATCACTCGCCCGTGCTCAGTGACGATGACTTTGACTGGCAACTGTTGGGGCAAATTTTGAAGCAGAACTATGTTGATCTCAAACAGGTTGCGAGTTCACGGCAACTGATCATTACGGAAAGTCGGGTCTACGGCATCAGTGAGATTGAGATGGCTAAGTTAATCAGTGAAGTGGCTAGTTTAACAACGGGTCAGTTTGATGAAAATCAATTGAAATTATTGATTGCGCGGCGCTATGAACGGCCCGCAGTTTCGAGTCAGCAGGTCGCTACGGAAGCAACGGTTGCAACGACGACCACTAAGGATAACAAGGCTTCAGCACAGCTCTCAACGGCTGAGCAGCAACTCGTGACGTATGCTAAGCAGACAGTGCCGTATGACTTTTTATCAGCTTTGAAGCAGGAGAAACATGGTTTTGTGACGAGCGGTGAGAACCGGCTAGTTCATGATTTAATTGGTCGGGGGGTATTACCCAATGCCGTCATCAACATGGTGATCTACTACTTATTGCAAAATCGGGAGTTAGCTGCCCTTAATCGTAATTTGCTAGAAACAGTCGCCAATGATTGGCAACAACACGGCATTACGACGCCGGAAGCGGCTTTGATGTATTTGAAGCAACGTAAACAGCCGAAATCAACACCAACACGGCGCAAGAACAATCGACCGACGCGTAAGGAGATTATGCCAAAGTGGGCCCAACAACAGCAACAGACTGAGAGTGGTAAGCAACCAGCTCAGACCGGTAAACAAATTACTGCTGCCCAACGCAAACAGCTTGCTGATCGACTAGCAAAGCTTGAGACAAATTCGGAAAAGGAGGACTAAAACATGGAGAATATCTCAGAAACACTCCGGACGTTAATGAATCGGAAAAACTTGAATCATCGGTATGAGGCGTTAATGACAACTGTGTACCAAGATCCAGATGTTCGCCAGTTTTTAGCTGCTCATCAAAACGAATTATCTTCGGATGCGCTAGAACGTTCAGCGGCTAAATTATATGAATTTTGTGAAGAGAAACGTAAAATTGCGCGGCACGAGCCAACTCAAGCACCTGGGTATCAGCCGACATTAGTGATGAGTAATCACTTGATTGACATTGCTTATCAGCCAACACCACAAATGCAAGAACAGCAAGCTGCTCACGCATTGCAACAGCGGGTTCGATCAATCAGCATGCCGAAAAATATTCAGACGGCGGACTTAAAGACGTATGATCAAGATGGTGACCGGGCGACAGCATTAATGGCAGCACTTGATTTTATTGATGCCTATACACAAGCGCCCAAGCGTTTTCACCGGGGCTTATATCTCTACGGCTCATTTGGTGTCGGTAAAACTTATTTACTCGGTGGGATGGCGAACGCGTTGGCTGCTAAGGGTTTCAATACGACCTTGATTCATTTTCCGAGTTTTGCGGTCGAGATGAAGCGCTCAATTAGTAACAATACGTCGGCGGATAAGGTCGATGCGATTAAACGGGCACCGATTCTCATGATTGATGATATCGGTGCGGATGCTTCGTCGACTTGGATTCGGGACGATGTGCTCGGGGTTATTCTGGAGTATCGAATGCAGGAGGAACTGCCAACTTGTTTTTCGTCTAATTTTTCGATGCAAGAATTGCAAGATGGTTATTTGACGCTCTCACAAAAGGGTGATGAAGAACCAGTCAAAGCGCAGCGAATCATGCAACGGGTACGTTACCTTGCGAGTGAGATTGAGATGGTCGGTCGTAATCGACGACTCAATCCCGATGCTTAAAATCAAGAGTTGACTTTTAGTTTAAAAGTGGTTTAATGAAAACAGATGCAAAAGACACGCTTTGTTTACCATGGATTGCAGAGACCAAGACCTTGTTCTGGAAGTCTTGGACCGGGTTTACGAAGATACCACTTTTGTGAACATGCTCAATTGAGCCGGAACGCTTCCGTTATTAGCGCTAATGAGTCAGTGTCTTTGATGACACTGAAAAATCGGGTGGAACCACGTCAATGACGTCCCTAATGCTAGTTCAGTCTGGCATTAGGGACTTTTTTGTCGTCCCGGCGCGGTGTTTTGGTGAGTGGGTAAATTTTAAGGAGAGTGTCAAGTATATGGCAAGTATTAATGTTAAGTTCCCAGATGGTGCTGAAAAGCAATTTGATGCCGGCGTAACGACGGAAGCAATTGCAAAGTCAATTAGTCCTTCATTGGCTAAACGGTCGGTTGCTGGTAAGTTCAACGATCAGATCGTAGACTATCGCCAACCACTGACAACCGATGGTAGTATCGAAATTATCGCTGCTGATAGTGAAGACGGCCTCAATGTTTTACGGCAAACGGCTGCCCAAGTATTAGCTAACGCGGTTAAACAATTATTCCCTAACATTCATTTTGGGAGTGGTGAAGGGAATGCCAACGGTTTCTTCTTTGATACCGACAATCCTGACGAAGACGGTAAACAAGTCAGTGAAGATGATTTGGAAGCCATCAGTGATAAGATGGCTGCAATTATCAAACAAGATTTACCAATCGAACGCGAAGTCTTATCAAAGGCTGACGCTTTAGCTTTAGTTGGTGACAACCCTTACCAACAAGACTTAGTTAACGAACGTGCCGCTGCCAACAATGATCAAGTCGTTGTTTACAAGCAAGGGGACTTCGTTGATTTATCTGACGGTGCCCAATTAGCTTCAACGGGGAAAGTCAAGGTCTTCAAGTTATTATCCGTTGCTGGTGCATACTGGCAAGGTAAGTCCAGCAATCCAATGTTACAACGAATCTACGGGACGGCCTTCTTAAAGCAAAAAGACTTAGATGCTGACCTCAAGCGGCGTCAAGAAGCCCGCGAACGTGATCACCGGGTCATTGGTAACGAATTAGACTTATTCTTCGTTGATCCTAAGGTCGGGAATGGCTTGCCTTACTGGATGCCAAATGGTGCAACGATTCGTCGCCAAATCGAACGTTACATTATCGACAAGGAAGTTGCAAATGGCTACCAACATGTATACACGCCAGTTTTAGCTAACTTGGACGTTTACAAGCAATCTGGTCACTGGGACCACTACCGTGAGGACATGTTCCCACCAATGGACATGGGTGACGGCGAACAATTGGAATTACGGCCGATGAACTGCCCATCACATATCCAGATTTACAACCATCACATTCGCTCATACCGTGAATTACCATTGCGGATCGCTGAACTCGGCATGATGCACCGTTACGAAAAGTCTGGCGCCTTAACTGGATTATCACGGGTTCGTGAAATGACTTTGAACGATGGTCATACCTTCGTTGCGTTGGATCAAATTGAAGAAGAATTCAAAAAAATCTTGAGTTTGATGGTTGAAGTATACGAAGACTTTGACATTTCTGATTACCGGTTCCGTTTGAGCTACCGTGATCCTGAAAACAAGGAAAAGTACTTCGATGATGACGCTATGTGGGAACGCAGTCAAAAGATGTTGAAGTCCGCTATGGATGATATGGGCTTGGATTACTTCGAAGCTGAAGGTGAAGCTGCTTTCTATGGTCCTAAGTTGGATGTTCAAACTAAGACGGCCCTTGGTGGTGAAGAAACCTTATCAACTATCCAATTGGACTTCTTGTTACCAGAACGCTTTGACTTGAAGTACGTTGGTACTGATGGTGAAGAACATCGTCCAGTTATGATTCACCGTGGTCTTGTTTCAACGATGGAACGGTTCGTCGCTTACTTAACTGAAATTTACAAGGGTGCTTTCCCAACCTGGTTAGCACCTAAGCAAGTAACAATCATCCCAGTTAACAATGGTGCGCACGGTGCCTACGCTGAAACCGTTCGTCGTCGTTTGGCAGCTGAAGGTGTTCGGGTAAGTATCGATGACCGTAACGAAAAGATGGGTTACAAGATTCGCGAATCACAAACGAAGAAGGTTCCATACTTGTTAGTTGTCGGTGACCAAGAAGTTGCTAACGGGAGTGTTTCAGTTCGGAAGTACGGTGAAGAACGGACTGAATCCGAAGCCGTTGACATGTTCATTGGTGCCATCACGCAAGAAATCAAGCATTACAGTCGTGGTGCAAGCAAATAATTAACAGCCAATGGCATCAATATTGATTGATGGGTTGACAAGGGCCGTGGTTCTTGTTAATATATTGGAGTTGAGAAAAAAAGCAGAAGCACCCGCTTCTCGCCTTGGTGACCAGAGTCATCGGGCAGATGAACGATGAATTGATTCCCATTAACGGGGTTGAGCGGGCGTACTATGCGCCCGCTCTTTTTGTGAATTTCTCTAAAATATTTCGGAGGTGAATTACCATAGCTAAAGATTCAATGGTTAATGACGGCATCCGTGCTCGCGAAGTACGTTTGATCGCCAGCGATGGTGAACAATTAGGTGTCAAGTCACGACAAGAAGCAATGCAGATTGCTGAAGACGCTAGTTTAGATCTAGTATTGGTTGCGCCGAAAGCGAAACCACCCGTGGCCAGAATTATGGATTATGGGAAGTACCGTTTCGAGCAACAAAAGAAGGATCGGGAAGCCCGTAAGAAGCAAAAAGTGGTCAGCATCAAAGAGGTCCGCTTGAGCCCAGCTATCGACACCAATGACTTTAACACGAAGCTGAAACATGCTGAAAAGTTCTTGTCAAAAGGTGACAAGGTTCGCGTCTCCATCCGGTTTAAGGGCCGCGCTATTACCCATAAGGATATTGGTCGCCAAGTCTTAAATCGAATGATTGAAGCTACTAAGGAATTTTCTACGGTCGAAGCCTATCCTAAGATGGATGGTCGGAGTATGTTCCTAGTACTAGCACCAAAAACAGATAAGTAATTTCTAGGAGGATTATTGATTATGCCAAAACAAAAGACAAACCGCGCTGCTGCAAAGCGTTTCAAGGTAACTGCTAAGGGTAAGATTAAGAGCGCCAACGCTTTTACTAGTCATCGTTTCCATGGTAAGACTAAGAAACAACGTCGCCAATTACGTGGTACGGCTATTATCGAAAAGCCAATGGTCAAGACATACCACAAGTTATTACAAAAATAATTCACAACGTTTTAGTTAAATCTAGGAGGAAATAACATGGCTCGAGTAAAAGGTGGAACTGTAACACGTAAACGTCGCAAACGGATTTTAAAATTAGCTAAAGGTTACCGTGGTGCTAAGCACATCCAATTTAAGGTTGCTAAGGACCAAGTAATGAAGTCATACCTATACGCCTTCCGCGATCGTCGCCGGCGTAAGAGTGACTTCCGTCGTCTTTGGATTGCCCGGATCAACGCGGCAGCCCGGATCAACGACATCAGCTACAGTCAATTAATGCACGGTTTAAAGTTAGCTAACGTTGACGTTAACCGTAAGATGTTAGCTGATTTAGCTGTTAACGATGCTGATGCTTTCAAGGCATTGGTTGACACTGCTAAAAAGGCACTTGCTTAATTTAAAACTTAATTAGGGCTTGCTCTAATGTTTGAACGACCGTCATCCTGTATGGGTGGCGGTCGTTTTGTTTTGACGCTTGATTAAGGGGCACGATTCCTGGACAAGATGGTTCGGTGTGTTGACGTCCTTACTGAATCTTGAGATTGATTTGACACATTATTGTGATATAGTAATGACGTAAGCGCTTACTTATGTGTTGATTAATTATTTAGCTGGGAGCTTTGGAGAAGGGGTGTCACCATGGCAACAGTTTTACCTAAAGCAGTTAAGGTCTGGATGGGCGCCAACATCTTGCAGATTGAGTTTGATAATGGGGAGTTTCGATACATGCGTACACATTTCATTGATGACTATGTTTCTGCGTGGTCACCCAAAAAGGGTAAGGGAAAGCGGCGCAATTTGTGGTTAATGCCATCTTGGGAATGGTTGGGTGCCAATGCTCGGATTGAATCGGATGGCACTGTCGTGTTGTTCGAAAAGGATGTTTATACGGCCCAAGAACTTTGGCATAATAGTGTGACGCGAATTGACTTGGTCTCTGGCGTGCACTGATTCATAAAAGATGATGCCAAATAAAAATGGACTTGGTCATTTGACTGAGTCCATTTTTTGATGCCGCTTGGAGTATACGTGGATAACGGCCTAAGTGAGCCATTTAGTGCGCGACTCTGATTTATGAAAATCGAGTGTGATTTCTGATTGGTTAAGCCAGTCTGCCATTGTCTATTCGTGATAATCTTCGTTATAAATAAAGCGATGCAGTTTTAGGTATTGTGCACCGAGTTTGCGTTCATTTTCATTATCTTTAGGGTAATAATAACGACGACCAGCCAATCCTTTAGGCATGTAGTTTTGTTGGGCAATCTGATGTGGCATTTGGAATGGATTATCGATCAGACCACCACCTGTAATTTCCTCGGAGTGTTTGTAGTGCATATCGCGCAATCCACGGGGCATGGGGTGCTGACTTGGATTTTGTGTGTCCTGGTCTAGTTTTTCCCAAGATTGGTCAAACGAACCAGACTTGGGTGAAATGCACATCAGCATGGTGGCAAACATTAGTGGATATTTTGCTTTGGGCATGCCAATCTTTTCGGCTTGATTGGCAGCGACCACAATTTGTGTGACCTGTTCGGGGTTAGCTAAGCCGATATAAGTGTATGGAATTTCACGTAGCCGGCGGACCACTGAGGGTAAGTCATCATTTTTTAACAAAATGGTTAAGTAGTAGAGCGCCGCGTCAGTATCTGAGCCAGCCATCGAATCCGAATAAGCCGACAGATAGTCATAATGCTTAGTTGCCTTCCGGTCGTAGCTAAAATGCTGTTGCTGGGCAAAGTGTTGTACCGCAGCAACAGTGATTTGCTTCTGGTCAATAGCGTGGAGCGTTTCCAAGATATTTAACGCAATTCGCAGATCCCCTTCGGCCGAAATAGCGATCAGGTTGAGGGCTTTAGCATCTACCTGATCGTCGGTTAGGTTGTAAATGTCGGTTACCGCACGGCGTAAAGCAATCTCGATATCTGTATCGCTCAGTGGTTGAAACTCAAAAATTTGACAGCGCGAACGAATGGCCGGAACGATTGACATAATCGGATTTTCGGTCGTTGAGCCAATTAGCATCACGTGCCCATTCTCTAAGTAGGGCAACAAAAAATCCTGCAATGTTTTAGTCATTCGGTGAATTTCGTCAATTAATAGAACAAACGATTGCTCTGGGTATTGTGCGATGGCTTTCGTCAGCTGTGCCTTATTTTCGGTCGAAGCATTAAAAGCCACGAATGGATAATCGTCTTGACTCGCAATAATCTGCGCCAAACTAGTTTTGCCAGTTCCCGGCGGCCCCCACAGAATGAGGGGAATATTAACATGTTGATCAATAATCTGGCGTAATGGCTGGCCTGCCTTCAACAGATCCTGTTGCCCGACCATCTGTTCCAGTGATTGCGGGCGCATTTGATCAGCCAGTGGTGTTTTAAATGCCAATTTCAAAGTCCTTTCTGATTAAGTGTTTTAGTCAAATTGATGCTATCATCATAGCACTAATATTTTGGAAACTGAAAAAGAAAGTTTGGCAGGTTAGCGGGGAACGATGCTGAAATGAGTGAGTCTGATACCATAGGTTTGACGTTGGCTCGAGTGATGGGTTGAAGGTGTATTGATTTAAGTTTTCATGCTTGTTGATGAATGAGAAAGGCGATATTGTTTCGTAGATGGTATTGAGTCAGCTTGGGGAGATTAATAGCTTGGAATTACCCCCCGTGTATACGGAAAACAGATTAAACGAATCCCGGGGAGTGCAACATCAGTTGTAAGCACTAAAAGACAGAAAAGGACAGCGTATTTGGCGAGTTAAAGTTGATCATTATCGCGCGAGCCGTAATACCCGTCAACTCATTTCCATCCTTCAATAACTACCTTGCCAATCATATGATGTTGCTCGATAAGTTGATGGGCCTGCCGCAAGTTAAGCGCGTTGATTGGCCGTAGTGTCTGCGATAGCGTGCTTTGAAGCAAGCCACGGTCAAGTAAATCCGCAATGGTTTCTAAGATATCGTGCTGACTAATCATGTCGGCCGTGTGGTAGTAGGATTTTGAGTACATCCATTCCCAAGCAAATGTCCCGCGTTTCTTGGTTAGTTTTTTAAGGTCGATTGGACGCCGATTTTCGGTAATTGATGCGATGTGGCCACCGGGTTTAATGAGCGTACATATCTCATTCCAGTGACTGTCAAGATCGCTTAATCCGAGGATGTAATCGACATCTTTAATACCTAAAGCATGTACTTCACTAACCAAATCATGATGATGATCGACGACTAAATCGGCGCCGTGTTGCTGCGTCCAAGCGATACTTTCAGGTCGTGAAGCACTACTAATAACTGTGAGCCCCGCTAATTTTGCTAACTGAGTAGCAATTGAACCGACACCACCAGCGCCATTGATGATGAGAATGGTTTGATTGCATTTTTCGGAATTAGGTTTAGCTGGGTCAAAAGGAATGTGAAGTTGTTCAAATAATGCCTCGTATGCGGTCAGCGAAGTAAGTGGCATGGCCGCACGGGCAGCGGTTGTTAATGTCGCGGGGGCGTGACCGACAAGGCGTTCATCAACCAGGTGATAAGCACTGTCGCAGCCGGGACGTCTAAATGAGCCAGCATAAAAGACGTAGTCGCCGGGTTGAAACAGGGTGACAGCTTCTCCAACAGCGGTCACAATACCAGTGGCGTCCCAACCGAGGATCTTGGGTCGCATGAGGTGCTCATGCCCCGTTTTACGAACGCTAACGTCAACAGGATTGACAGCGACGGCTTGAACTTGAACAAGTAAGTCATGACCTTGAGCGCTAGGTTTTGCAATCGTCACGTCTCGTAGACTAGCAGGATCTTCAATAGGTAAGTGGTCGGTAAAACCAATTGCATGCATTATTAATCAAACCCCTTTCATGACATTACTATAGGTTACCAGTGAGGAATAAACAAGACGTGAATTATTTGCCACATAGGGACATATTTGTCACGCCTATTAGTTGTGCTACAATCAAGACACTTAATTAAGGTAGGGGAAGTTAGATGCAGCGACAAGTATACGATTGTACGCCGGGTTGTCCGGTTGAAAGTACCTTGCAAGTTATTGCCGGCAAGTGGAAGAGCGTGATTTTGTATCATTTATTTACGGCAGGAACATGCCGGTTCAGCATTTTGCAAAAACGACTGCCGGGTTGTTCGCGGCGGATGCTAGCTCGCCAGTTACAAGAATTGGTTCAAGACGGGGTGATTGCAAAACGAGTTTATCCGGTCGTGCCACCGAAAACGGAATATTGGATCACGCCATTTGGTCAGACCTTGAAACCGGTGATTATGGCTATGGAGACGTGGGGCCGACAGTATAATTCAGTGAATGGAAAACCTCGTCAATAGGAATGTGAGAACGGGCATAGTGTGAGTTTCAAGGAATTGTTGTCGGTTTTGTTAGGGGCGATTGTGCTTGGTGCCTTGCTCGCATTAATAGTGACTGTTTAACTAGGCTAGTAAAGAATTGATGTGATTCTTTACTAGCCTAGTTGTTTTCTAATCTAATAAAACGGGAGTCTGACGTAAAAAGTACACCGATAGATCACTGTTTGGCAGCATTTCTTGAATAATCATGGGTTTGCAGTAAGCAATGATACCGTATTAAGTCTGAGATAGGTTGTGGATTAGTTGCTTGTTAGGAGGTGCATGTTAGATAATTATTAACAACTTAATGAAGTGCAGCATGGCCGTGAATCTCGTTCGCTAAATGGGGGTGCCATTATGAAAAATTGCTTTGGAATCATTGGTGGGATGGGAACAATGGCGACGGAGGACTTTGTGCATACCGTGAACCGGCTGACCGTTACCCATCGTGACCAGGATTATTTAAACTACGTCATTTTAAATGATGCTGAGATACCAGATCGCACCGCATATATTTTGGATCATAACTGTGCCAACCCGTTACCATCATTGGAAGCGGATGTGCAGCTACTTAATCAATTAGGGGTCATGTTTATTGTGATGACGTGTAACACAGCACATTACTTCATTCCCGCATTGACGGCGCTTTCTAACGTGCCAATTTTGAATATGCCGGCCTTAGCGGTAACAGCAGCCTGTCGATCACAGCAACCGCGACCGTTACGAATCGGTATTTTAGCGACAACGGGGACACTAGAGTCGCAACTTTATCAACAACTTATTCGGTCTAATGGACATATTCCTGTGATACCCAATAAGCAGCAGCAAGCTCAAGTGATGACCTTAATTTATGACGACATCAAGCAACGTGATTTTGTAGATCGGGTCAAATTTCATGGCTTAATTGATCAATTATTGAATGCTGCTGATTGTGACGCCGTCATTCTCGGCTGCACCGAATTGTCGGTGGCTCAGGATGCTGCGCCATATGATTCTGAACGAATTATTGACGCACAGTATGAACTAGCTCGAGCAACCGTCCAACGCGCACAGGCAACTAAGCCAGCGTTGATACTTCGTCGGCGGCCATCGATTAGGCGGTAGGAGGGTGCAGGTAACTGGATAAAAATGATTTTTGATCTATTTAGTACGTGTGATTGTAGCTGTTATAACACCACTTTCGTATACATGAAGAATAGTAAAATTGTAAGCGCTCAAATCGTTGCTAACTAGCCTATTCTCGCACATGCAAGGTTGGGTCCGTCTCCACACAGTCCCGCACAACAAAAAAGCGAGCCTTCAATTGAAGGCTCACTTTGTGTTCTCGATTATTCAATGTGGTGCTTCCGAACTGGGCTGACCCAGGTGCCGCTGCCGTAACCCAGGATGGTTTTAACGGCTGGAATCAGCGTAGTGACCAGAGCGAGGGCGTTAACCTGCCAGTAAATCAGCATGTAGAGTGGCATGAAAATCAGATATTTAAACTTGCGGCCACGGTCGTCAACGATCAATGCGGACAATAGCTGCAAGACGCCGGCGAACATTTCGAAGGTCACGAAGATGAAGGCCATGCAGAACATATGATAGACGCGCTCGTAATTGCCAGTAAAGAAGAAGGTGACGAGCGAGATCAGGAAGATCAGTGTTGAGACAAAGAAGAATAGGGACCAGATGATGCTCAGCGTTTGATCAGTAATAAAAGCCCATTGCTTCAAATACTTACCGGGATGACTGACAACCCGTTTAAAGTTGGTCAACAGCACTTCGGTACCACCTTTGGCCCAACGTTTGCGTTGATGATAAAGGGCGTCTAGATTCTCGGGGACGTTCATATAGAATAGAATGTCTGGCGAGAAAACGGTCGTCCAACCATTCAACTGGTGATCCCAAGCAATACTGATATCTTCGGTCGCGCGATCTTGCCGGAATAAGCCGACGTCAATCAGAGCGTCACGACGGTACATTGTATTGGCACCACTATAGGCATACATGTTACCTAAAGCACTGACTTGGCTCCGCTTGATAACACCAACGATACTTGAAAATTCTACGGTTTGCGACTTAGCGATGATCGTGCTTCGGTTCTGAACGTCCATGTTGGCCGTGACCGCTGCCGTATTGGCGTGTTCTTCGCCCATGAAGTAACTCATATATTTCCACAGTGCATCGGGTTCTGGAATGGAATCAGCGTCATTACTTAAAATGAATTCACCACGGGCAAAGCCGACACCGACGTTGAACGCGTGGGCCTTACCCTGATTTTTCTTGATTGTTACCACGCGTAGGTTGTCGTACACGCTCTGGAGACGTTCTAAAATAGCTGGGGTCTCATCAGTCGAACCATCGTCTGTGACCAGCACTTCATATTTTTCATAATTTAAATTGTTCATTAAATAGTTGATTGTGTGTTCAATCATGACTTCTTCGTTATGCGCTGGAATCATGATCGTGATAAAGGGTTGTTCTTCAGGCGTTAGCGGTTGAAATTCAATATCGTCTTTGTGGCGATGGCGGTAAATCAGCTGGTAGCAGAGTACACCGATAAACCAGGCAAATGCACCGAGAATTGGGTAGGAGACTAATAGTAATAGAACAAAGTTCCAGATACTTTCAAAGGGCTTAAGTGTTTGCATTATTTCCATTGGCTAGTCCTCATACAATCTGTGGATTTCGTTAACATCGAGATTTTGTTCGGGGTCAACCGTGTAGTGCTTGACGTGTTGCCGGAAAGTGGCCTGCCCGAATCGTTGGGTATAAAAGTTATTTAGTTGCCGCTTCCGAATATCTAACTGGTCTTCGTTGTATTGCCGTTCTTTACTGATATGCTGCTTGACCCGGTGATTATTGTGAATCGTGGAGACAATGACCACAATGGCGATTAAGTTAAACGCAATAATAAAGAACCGGTCAAAAAAGTAGAACAGCGTCTTACCTTCTTCGTATTTCCAGGCGTGAATGAACTGGGGATTATTCGCAAGTAACGTTGACGAGATAGTCCAGTAGACAGGTACGGCAACGCAGATCCAAGTAATAATTGCGACTAGGGTTTGCCAAAGTTTCGTCCACCAGTGCCCCTTGGAAAAATATTTATCGGTAACGTATTGTTTCATAACATCTTTTTTCTCCATAAACGAACCTCCGAGATGACATATTGTTTAGTGATCGTGCGGATCATATAGTTTATATCATTACTGATATTGTCAGTTTATCGACATAGAACAACACCAGGGCGCCTAACATTAACTGCGATGAACAGTTTTAGAACAATCTGAACATTTAACCATGTCAATAAGCTTACATGAGGATTGCATTGATGTGCAATCAATATACATATCAGTATCATGATATAAGTAAAAGCCACGTATCTTTAATTAATATACACTTAATGGGATACTTTGTTAATCTAATTTGACAAAACGGTCAGTGCGACAATTGAATGTCAACTTGTGGTTTAGCCATTGCAAATAAACTGGCGAGAAAAGGGCAACCGGCAAAACATCGCTGAATTTACTGGCGACTTTTAGTGCTATTTTCAATGTCTTACTCGGGCCCCAACCTATCAAATAAATGCGGGTGCGATCAACTTAGTCAAATTTGATCCAGGTGGTGTCATCAAGTTACGACAACTTGGAAGGATTTTCGTTGCTTATTTTCAAAAAACAAATTATTATATAATGATGACTAAAATTTAGCACAATTGCCTAGTGAAATCCGGCTCCAGACCTGATTTAGTCCGGTATTTCACCAATAGTATGATAAAATGGGCTAGTGGGGTTATGCCAATAACCAAAAAATCCAGCGAGAAGCGAAGGGGATAACGATGATTAAGCAATTTAAACCAACTTGGATGATACCAGCAATCTACAATGTGACACCGGCGCAGTTACGAGCGCAGGGCATTAAGGCGGTATTTACCGACCTTGATAACACGTTGATCGCATGGGACAATCCGGATGGCACCCCGGAACTGAAAAAGTGGCTGCACGCGTTACAAGACGCGTGCATTCCGTTAGTGGTGGTGTCGAACAATTCCGAAGCGCGAATTGCTAAGGCGCTGCAAAGCCTGGAACTGCCATTTGTTTCGCGGTCACTGAAACCACTACCGCTGGGGATCAGTAAGGCGCGTCATGACCTGGGCTTACACAAAAATGAAGTGGTCATGGTTGGCGATCAGTATATCACCGACATGTGGGCGGCCCATCTTGCGGGCGTGCCCAGTATCTTAGTCCAGCCAATCGTGAAGACGGACGCGTGGAATACCCGGATAAACCGTTTCTTTGAACGATTTATCAAATTACGATTAGCACATGTTTATCCAGAAATGCATTTTCAGGAGGACCTTAATAAGTGAGTGAAACATCAGAAGAAACTTTATACTGTATTGGGTGTGGTGCGGCGATTCAAACGACCGATCCTAAGGCGGCCGGCTACACACCGAACAGTGCGTTACAAAAATCATTAGCTAGTGACGCACAGGATTTATACTGTCAACGTTGTTTTCGGCTTCGGCACTATAACGAAATCGTGCCGGTTGGCTTAACGGATGATGATTTTCGTCATTTGTTAGCCACGATTCGAGATGCGAACGCACTGGTTGTGTACGTTGTCGACATTTTTGATTTGAATGGAAGCATCATTCCTGGTCTCCAGCGCTTTGTTGGGGATAATCCCGTTTTGTTAGTCGGTAATAAGGAAGACGTGTTGCCACGTCAGTTACGCCGGACGAAATTGCGGGAATGGATGAATCAACAAGTTCGTGCACAGGGAATCAAACCGGTCGACGTTGCGTTAACGAGTGCCAAGAAGGGGCATTCCATTGATGAGCTCTTGGCGATGATTGAAAAATATCGTCGTGGCCGCGATGTTTATGTCGTAGGGGTCACGAACGTTGGTAAGTCAACGTTGATCAATCGGATTATTGCCAACAATACTGGTTTGAAGGACTTGATCACGACATCCCGGTTCCCAGGGACCACGTTAGACAAGATTGAAATTCCGTTGGATGATGGTCATATGATGGTTGATACACCCGGAATTATTCATCCTGAACAGATGGCCCACGTGTTATCAGGCGATGACCTGAAGTTAGTCTCACCACAACGCGAGATTCGCCCAAAGGGTTTCCAATTAGGCAACGGTCAAACTTTGTTCTTAGGTGGGGTGGCACGGTTAGATATTGTTGATACGTTAAAAGCAACTGGGACGGTCTACGTTGATAATAACTTGACCTTGCACCGAACCCGGACCGAGAATGCGGACAACTTTTATACCAAGCATGTGGGTGAACTGATTACCCCCCCAACTGGCGATGCTGTCGCTGACTTTCCACCACTAGTTCGCCACGAATTCAAAGTGACGGAAATCAGTGATATTGTCTTTGAAGGCCTCGGATGGGTCACGGTGGCTGCGGATACGCGTGTAGCGGCCTGGGCACCAAAGGGTGTTGCAGTCTTGACGCGCCCAGCTATGATCAACAAGCGTTGATGAGTTGTGGTCGGAGTAGAATCTGATTCGCGATTATCAAACAGAAAATTATAGGAGTAAATCAAACTTAATGGAAAACTTACGTGGAAAACAAAAACACTATTTACGTGGTGAAGCCCACCACATGCGGCCACTATTTGCTGTCGGGAAAAACGGCTTGACTGACGAATGGTTGACCCAACTAACGGGTGCGCTGGATAAGCGAGAATTAATTAAAGTCAACATTTTACAAAATGCTGATGTGACAACGGCTGAAGTTAAAGCTGCAATTGAACAGAAAACCGCGATTACGGTCGTTCAAACAATTGGCCGGGTGTTAGTCTTATACTTGCCAGCTAGTCATGAAGAAGACCAGCACTATTCATTGGAAGTTGCTAAGTTATAGGAGGAATGACGGGTGCAGACGGTTAATCAAACAGCGACAAAAGTTCTGACGGAAACGGTGACGGCAATTCCGCATCGCCGTGTTGGTATTTTAGGTGGCACGTTTAACCCACCGCATTTGGGACATTTGATCATGGCCCAGCAAGTTGGTGATCAACTGGGTTTGGATGAAGTTCGCTTTATGCCGGACGCTCAACCACCGCATGTCGACGAAAAGAAGACGATTGCGGTGGAAGATCGTGCGAATATGGTCCAAGAAGCCATTGTTGATAATCCACTATTTCGGTTGGAGACGGCGGAAATCGAGCGGGGTGGCAAAAGCTATACTTACGAAACGATGAAGTTTTTGAAAGCTAAGCATCCGGACACGCAGTACTATTTCATCATTGGCGGCGACATGGTCGATTATTTGCATACTTGGTATCACATTGACGAGCTAGTTAAATTAGTCACCTTTGTTGGTATCAAACGAACCGGGTACCCAACGACGAGTCAATATCCGGTTATTTGGGTCGACGCACCGTTGATCGATATTAGTTCCACTCAGATTCGTCAAAAAATCAGCCATGGGCATTCGGTCCGTTATCTGGTTCCAGAAGCCGTGGCCGCTTATATTAAGGAGCATCATTTGTATGAGCAAAACGATTGAGTATACTGAAGCGATTGTTCCATATCGTCACGAGGAGCTAATGGCAAAAGTTGCCGCCCAGTTGACTGACAAACGCTATCAACACTGCTTACGGGTCGAGGAGACTGCGCGGCAGTTAGCTGCTGACAACGGTGTTGATGTCGAGTTAGCTGGAATTGCGGGGTTATTACACGACTACGCCAAGCAACGCGATGATCAAACATTTATTCAGCTCATTAAGACGCATGGCATGGACCCCAACCTGGTTTCGTATGGGAACGGGGTCTGGCATGGCTATGTTGGCGCTGAACTGATCAAAGATGAGTTGCACATCTACAATGAGCCAATTTTGAATGCGGTGCGGTTACACACGGTCGGTGCGCCTTATATGACTAAACTGGACCAAATCATCTTTATGGCCGATTTTATTGAACCAGCCCGGGACTTCCCCGGTGTTGAAGCGGCTCGTGAAGCGACGGCCAAGTCGTTGGCTGACGGTGTTCGTTTCCAGATTCAACATACACTAGATTATCTGATTCAGAAGGGTGCGCCAGTCTACCCACAAACGTTAGCAACCTATAACGCGTGGGTCGGCGGTGTGGCCCCTCAATTTGCCAATTAAATTTAAGGGAGAGTTTTATGGATAGCAAGGAACTTTTACAATTAACTGTTGAGGCCGCTGACGATAAGCGTGCCGACGATATCGTGGCCTTAGACGTCGCGGAAGTCAGTTTGATGGCGGACTATTTTGTCATCTTATCCGCGGATTCCAAGCGCCAAGTTCAAGCGATTGCTGATAATATCGTGGACTTTGTGCGCAAGGCCGGTTCGGACGTTAAGAGCGTCGAAGGTCGGACTGCGGGCGAATGGGTCTTGATCGATGCCGGTGACGTCATCGTGCACGTCTTCCAAAAGGATGCGCGGGCACACTATAATTTGGAAAAATTATGGTCTGATGCGCCCATCGTCGACGTTGCACAATGGGTAAATGCATGATTTATCAGACGTTTGCCGAACTTTATGACGAACTTTTTGATCCAGCCATGTACCAGCAATGGCTGGATTTTGTCCGTCGTGAGTATCCTAACCAAGATGGTCAGTTGCTCGAATTAGCTTGTGGGACGGGACGCTTAGGGGTGTTGTTAGCCCAAGCCGGCTATCAGGTCACCGGTTTAGATTTGTCGGAGAACATGTTAGCACTGGCACAGCGCCATGCGGACGAGGCAGCCGTGACCTTACCGCTATTACAAGGGGATATGCTCGATTTATCTGAAATTGGGACCTTTGATGCGGTTACCTGTTTTGCTGATTCGTTCTGCTATTTGCCCGATATTACGACAGTCCAACGTGCATTTGAACAAGTGGCTCAACATTTGACAGCGGCCGGCGAATTTTTATTCGACGTCATTACACCTTATCAGACGGATGAGGTCTATCCTGGTTATATGTACAATTATCGCGATGAGGATCGGGCTTTTATGTGGACAAGCTATGCCGGTGAACAGCCGCACAGTGCTGAGCACGATTTAACGTTCTTTATTTATAATGATGATAAGCAGGCCTTCGACGAGGTCAGTGAATTACATCAAGAACAAACTTATGTGTTGGCTGATTATCAACAAGCTCTGCAGGCAGCCGGTTTTAATCATGTCACGGTCAGCGCCGATTTTGGCCGCCAACAACCGGATGATCAGACCACGCGGTGGTTCTTCAAGTGTCGTAAGTAGTAGGAGGAACAAGAATGCAAGCAGTCGGGTTAATAACTGAATACAATCCGTTGCATAATGGGCATCGCTACCATTTGCGGCAAGCACAACAGTTGACCAATGCCGACTGTGTTATTGTTGTGATGAGTGGTGATTGGCTGCAACGCGGTGAACCGGCCATTTTAGACAAGTGGACACGTGCGAAGCTGGCTTTGGAAAATGGGGCGGATCTAGTAATTGAACTGCCCGTGTTTTTTGCAACCCAACCTGCCCATTTATTTGCACGGGGTGGTATTGAACTACTCAGTGCACTGGACTGTACGAGTGTTGTTTTTGGTGCGGAACATCCTGAGCTGGACTTTCAACGGTTGGCCACGGCAATTGCGGCGCGGCAGGGCAGCTTTACCCACTATAATGCGACTTTTGCCACTCAGTTTAACGCGGCCTTGCAAGCTGCCACGGGCGTGACGTTGACGGCAGCCAATGATATGCTGAGCTTCTGTTATTACGCTGCCAATCAGACCCTGGCACATCCGATGCAGTTACTGCCGATCAAGCGTCGCCAAGCGGATCACGCGACGACGACAATTGCGGCCGATAGTCGCTACGCCAGTGGGACAGCGGTGCGCCAAGCGGCACTTGCACAGGATTGGGCGGCGCTGAAACCAGTTGTCCCGGCCGACACGTTCACGGCGCTGACTACGCAACGACTGCAGCGCTGGAGCGACTTTTGGCCGTTTTTACAGTATCAATTGCTGACCGTTGACGTTGCCCGTAGTGGACAGTATGATCAGATGGCGGAAGGCTTGGAATACCGGATGCAGGCGATGGCCCAACACGCCACGACTTTTGATGACTTTATTCATCAGGTCAAGTCAAAACGCTATACGTATACACGATTGCAGCGGGTGGCGACAGCCGCACTACTACAACTTACTCAGGCAGAAGTCCAGAAAGCACAGGCACATAATTATCTGCGCGTCTTAGGCTTCACACCTAAGGGGCAGGCTTATTTGCATCAAGTGAAGAAACAGCTCCCGTTGCCGCTGTATACGAAAATCAATCAAGACTTACGCCAGCATGCTCTGAATCTCGATTATCGGGCGGGGCGCGTCTATCAATTAATTAATGGGCAATCGCAAGATTTATATCGACAACCATGGCGGTTACCGGTAACAATTGGTTGACCGCGGCGGGCTTTCTTGATATGGTTAGGTCTAATGACGGGCATTTTGGACTGTCAAGGAAAAAACATTGACAAAGGATTTTTACACAGGTATAATTTATCACGTTGCATTAGGAGGTTTTTAAATGAAATGGTCACTTTCACAGCTTAAAACATACCGTGAAACGCCACTTCAGTTTGATGAAGCATTGGATTTAAAACACTCCTTGATGAGCCGTTATCCAGAAATTATCGATGTTAAGTCAGTTCACGCAACTGGGTTAGCGAGTTATGATAAGGATAATGTGTTAATCACGGCGAAGATTGACGCAATGTTAACATTGCCGTCTAGTCGCTCGCTGACGCCAGTGGATGTCCCATTGGCTTTTCAAATGACGGAATATTATGTTCCTCAGGGAACCGATCTGAGTCGTTTTGATGAAGAAACTGATACGGTAATTATTTTACCTGAAGATGATATTTTAGATTTTGATGTCGCTGTGGAGGATAATATTTTAATTCACATCCCCATGCAGATTCTTTCTGAAGCTGAACAAGACGGCGCCCCAATGCCAACTGGTAAGGGCTGGGAAGTTCTCTCCGAGGACGACCAAGCGTTGCAAGCTGCAGAACTTAAAACTGTTGATCCGCGTTTAGCTAAGTTAAAAAACCTGTTCCCTGATCAGGAAGACAAGGATTAAGTTAGCTAGGCGTATCAAAACACACATTATGTGAATTCACTTGAAGGAGGTGTAGGTTGATGGCTGTACCAGCAAGAAGAACATCTAAGATGCGTAAACGCAACCGTCGTGGTCATATTAAATTGGCTACACCAAATTTGGCACCATGCCCAAATTGTGGCGAATTACGTGTATCACACCGTGTTTGCCCAAGTTGTGGATACTACAACGGCAAGCAAGTCGTAAAAGTAAACAACTAATTGTTAGTTGGTGAAAAGTTGCATTGCGGCCATGGCGCATGAAACTTTTTGTTACCATAATACGATCAAAAAGCCCGCTTAGGTGGGCTTTTTTTGTTGTCTTCAATTAAGTTTGAGTTGGGACCAGCACTTCTTGAAATAAGGTTTGACTGAACTGCCAGCGCGGTCAAGCGAGTGGCTTTGCATATTGATTGCGATGAGGCGTCTCCCTTCCGTATACTAAGACTATCAAATATGAGTACGGCTTCATAATAAGTGTTACTGACGCAGCGACAAGGGGGTTATGGAGATGATGAGCAAAAAATATGGGATCGGGTTAGCACTACTCACCGTGGTTCTGCTAGCTGGATGTGGCACCCAACAGTCGACGCAAAATAAGGCGACAAGCCAATCGACTAGCAGTCAAAGTAGTTCGACCAAAAGTGTGACAGCCAAAACGAAAGTGTCATTAGCCGCAGCCATCAAAAAGTTTCAGCAACAATATCCGGACGCCAGTGTGACGAGTATTGAGTTAGAAGACCAACTCGGTCGACCGGTTTACACGCTGGAAGGCGTTGGCGGCACCCAGGAACATGAATTACAACTCAATGGGCGAACCGGGAAGGTCATCAGTAAGCAGTCTGAGATGCTGGATCAAGATGATCAAGCTGACGCTGAGGGTGACCGGCTGAATCTTAACAAGGTAATCAGTCCTAGTAAAGCGGTGGCGATTGCCATCCATGACCGTAACGGTGGCTATGCTAGCGAGCTCAAGCTCGATAAGGACAATGGCACCACTTACTGGGAGGTCCAGGTACATCAAGGAAAGCAGCAAGTCGATATTAAGATTGATGCCTATGAAGGTCATATTTTGGAAACTGAGCACGACGATTAGTACCACGTGGTTGCTGGTGAAAAGGGGCGGTATGTAGCCTCATTTTGTCAGCAACTAGTCTTGAAATGGTCAGCCGGCTAAACGTATCGCCTATTTTGTAAATCACTGATTTGATCAATAGCTAGTCGTAATCATCACGTCCGTTTCCATCACACCGAATTCTTGCCACATGATTTGATTGATGGTTTCAATCAGACGTGTGATTTCAATCGCCGTCATCCGAGGTGGCACAACGATCGTGGCTCGCAGCATGATGAGATTACCATCATAATGAGCCTTGAGAAAAATGACTTTGCGGACACTAGTTAAATCAGCAATTCGCCGTTGATAGCGATCTTCAAGGTAAGGGTCGAAATAGTCAACTAGGTTCAGACTACTTTCTCGAAAAATTTTGGTGCCAGTATTGAGGATGTATAGCCCTAAGCCGATACTAATCAGGTTATCGAACCACTGAAGGTGGAGCTTGACCGTGACAAGGATCGTAAGAACGGTAGTCAGACTGGTCAACGCGTCCGTGAAGGTATCACGGCTCGCTGCGGTCAGGGCAGCATTGTTAAGTTTGCGACTCCAATAATGATTGAAGGCCCATAAGACCAGTAGCACCACGAAGGAAAACCCGGCGGCCAAGCCGGCGATACTGCTGAGGTTTTTGAAGGGGGTACGGGTGGCGAATGTCATTACGCCTTTGATAATAATGTCGATTCCAATGGCAGCCATGATGGTGCCGGCTAGTAAATTAAAAATCGTCTCAAAACGAAAGCGGGATTGCTGGATTCGGGGTCCTAATTGCTGCTGCTCCGCGGGTGCGATGGGTGCGCCAAATAAATCGTCATCGTGCGTGCGACTGGCGATGAATAGACCAGTCATGAGTAGCCCGGTCGAAAAAATTCCAGATAAATTATTAAAGGCATCCGCACGTAGGGCCTGTGAGTGGCCCCAGCGTGCCCCTAGAAGCTCGATAATAAATAAGCCCAAATAAACGGTCACGTTGCCCCAGAGATGGTGACGGGCCGTTTTAAGCGAAATGACAACGGGCTGTTCAATTTGATGCCAATCTGGCAGTCGTTGGATCGACATGATTAGGGGCCTCCTTACGCATCTTGAATTGGACTGCTGGTCAGGATTAGTGGTGCTAGGGTGTCTCTCTGGTAAAAGTGGCCACCAGCGGGCATGTACGAATAAAAAAAGTGCGGAACGTCAGAATAACAATGAGGACACTAGCCTAAACACCACGAACCGATCTATGAAGGTTATCCGTTTATTTTACTGTAAGCCTAGCACGGTGTTTTTAACTTTGTCAGTTGGTGCTGTTTGAAAGGTAAGTAACCTTTTTGGATGGTCCTATGAAAATTAATTTCTTTCCAAGATAAATTATATGAAATTAATTTTAAAATTTGCGGTCATTTACTTTATTAACAGCGTGTTTTTTGGTACGATAGTTGCGTATTAAAAATTGGGAGGCAATAAACTAATGAGTAATGAAAAACCACAAATTGGTGTCATTGGGATGGCCGTCATGGGTAAGAACCTGGCGTTGAACATCGAAAGCCGCGGCTACAAGGTTGCGATTTTTAATCGGACTGGTGCCAAAACTGAAAAGGTCGTTAAGGACCATGCTGACAAGCAATTAGTACCAAGTTATAAGATCGAAGACTTCGTGGCTTCACTTGAAACGCCACGGCGGATTATCATGATGGTTAAGGCTGGTAAGCCAACCGATGCCGTTATCGATGAATTATTACCACTATTAGATAAAGGCGACGTCTTGATTGATGGTGGGAACACCAACTTTAATGACACGATGGCGCGTAACGCCCGCTTAGATAAATCCGGAATCAACTTTATTGGTATGGGTGTTTCCGGTGGTGAATTAGGTGCCTTACAAGGCCCTTCATTGATGCCTGGTGGTCAAAAGGAAGCTTATGATTTAGTTGCCCCAATCTTGGAAAAGATTTCTGCTAAAGCGCCTCAAGACGGTGCACCATGTGTGACTTACATCGGCCCGAACGGTGCTGGTCACTACGTTAAGATGGTCCACAACGGGATTGAATACGGTGATGAAGAGTTAATCGATGAATCATACAATATCATGCGCAACGTCGCGGGCTTGTCCGTTGATGAAATGTCCGATATTTTTACGGACTGGAACAAAGGCGAATTGAGCAGTTACTTGATCGAAATCACCGCTGACATTTTGTCACGTAAGGATGATTTAGGTGCGGATAAGACTAAGCCAATCGTTGACATGATCTTAGACCGTGGGAACAACAAAGGAACTGGTAAGTGGAGTTCCGAAGATGCCTTGAACGTTCAAGTGCCACAATCCGTTATTACGGAAGCGGTCTATGCGCGTTACATCTCAATGATGAAGAACGAACGGGTTGCCGCTTCTAAGAAATTAGCTGGCCCAACCGCTGACGTTGACTTGCCAGCCAAGGAAGAATTGGTTGAGAAGATTCGTCAAGCCCTCTACTTCAGCAAGATTATGAGTTATGCGCAAGGCTTCGAACAACTTCGTTTCGCTTCTGAACATTATGGTTGGGACTTGAAGTTCGGTGAACTTGCCCAAATCTGGCGTGCTGGTTGTATCATCCGGGCCCAATTCTTACAAAACATCACGGATGCTTTTGATAAGAAGCCTGATTTAAATAACTTATTGATGGACGACTACTTTGCCGACATCGCCGCCAAGTATCAACAATCAACACGTGAAGTGCTTAGCTTAGCGATCCAAGCTGGTGTACCGGTACCATCATTTAGTGCGGCATTGTCATACTACGACTCATACCGGGCCGAAGTGCTACCTGCTAACTTGTTGCAAGCGCAACGGGACTACTTTGGTGCGCATACGTATGAACGGACTGACCGTGAAGGGTTATACCATTACAGTTGGTACGAAGAACAATAAAATCATTTTGAATGAACTAAACTGTGGCTAATGACGTTACGCGTGATTAGGCGCAGTTTTTTTGTGCTGTGGGTGGCTGTGCGGTAATGATCGTTGGTTTGAGTGGATTAGAACGTACGTTTGCGTTAAAATTGAGAGTAATGAATAAACGCGAAAGTGGGGGTCGCCATGCGACAAGAATCATTATTTAACCCGGATAAATCTAGTAGTAGTCCGTTGGCTTACCGGGTCCGGCCAGTGACGCTGGCGGATTTCAAGGGCCAAGAGCATCTACTTGGCCCGGGTAAACTATTACGACAATTAATCGCAGAAGATCAGTTACCATCCCTGATTTTTTGGGGACCACCGGGAGTCGGCAAGACCACGCTAGCCGAAATTATTGCGCAACAGACCCAGTCGCACTTTATTACGTTTAGCGCGGTGACGAGTGGCATTAAAGAAATTCGGCAAATCATGGATGAAGCGGAGGCTAATCGAGATTTTGGTGAAAAGACCATTGTTTTTATTGATGAAATTCACCGGTTTAATAAAGCCCAACAAGATGCCTTTTTGCCATATGTTGAGCGCGGCAGTATCACGTTAATTGGTGCGACGACGGAAAATCCCTCATTTGAAATTAACGCGGCCCTATTATCACGGTGCAAAGTATTGGTCTTAAAGGCATTGACGCCTGACGCATTAGAAGCTGTCTTACAGGGCGCTTTGCAGAATCCGAAGGGGTTTCCGGATCTTGAGATTACGATGCAGCCTGATACACTACGGTTGATCGCAGAATTTGCTAATGGTGATGCTCGTATGGCGCTCAATACGTTAGAAATGGCTGTTTTGAACGGTGACCGCGATGGCAAGCACGTTACGATTACTACGGCCGGGTTATCGCAACTGATCAATACTAAGTCGTTGCGCTACGATAAGCATGGCGAGGAGCATTATAATATTATCTCCGCGTTACATAAATCAATGCGTAATAGTGATGTTGACGCGGCGATTTACTGGTTGATGCGGATGCTAGCCGGCGGTGAAGATCCGCTGTATATCGCTCGGCGTTTGATTCGGTTTGCGAGTGAGGACATTGGGCTAGCTGACCGGCAGGCATTGCCACTGACGGTAGCAGTCTTTCAGGCGTGCCAGTTGATCGGTATGCCTGAGTGTGACGTGAATTTGACGGAAGCAGTGACTTATTTAGCCTTAGCACCGAAGTCCAATGCATTATACGCGGCTAAATCGGCAGCGCAAGCAGATATCAAAGCGACGGGTAATTTACCGGTCCCCTTACAGATTCGCAACGCACCGACAAAATTAATGAAAGATTTAGGTTATGGTTCTGATTACAAATATGCCCATGATACAGCGGCCAAATTAACCACGATGACGACGATGCCACCTGAGTTAAAACAGCACCGGTACTATGAGCCGACTAGCCAGGGACAGGAGAAAGCCTGGCAACAGCGCCTAGCTGCTATTCGCCAGTGGCACCAGCAACATCCGCAAACCGAACCGTCAGATGATGAGACATAAAGATTGCAATTTAATGAGAATTCACTAAAATTAGATTTGGGTGAGGAGCAGACCCTGGTTGGGGTGTAGGAAATTCAGCGTTTTCATGTTAAAATAACATGTTGTACTAGCTTAATGCAGGTTAGTGGTGATAAATCACTGATTCGTACGGTTTTTAGATAAGTTGAATATTAGGAGTGACTAAAAGTAAATGAGTCGAATATTAATTATTGAGGATGAAAAAAACCTCGCACGCTTCGTTGAATTAGAATTAAAACACGAAGGCTATGATATTCAAGTCGAATATAACGGCCGTAAAGGGTTAGACGCAGCGTTAGCTGAAGATTTTGATGCCATCCTATTAGACCTGATGTTACCGGAACTGAACGGTTTGGAAGTCTGCCGGCGGGTTCGTGAAGTCAAGAATACGCCGATTATTATGATGACGGCCCGTGACTCCGTGATTGATCGAGTTTCCGGCCTGGATCATGGGGCAGATGATTACATTGTTAAGCCATTTGCTATCGAAGAATTACTTGCCCGCTTACGAGCACTATTGCGGCGAATCGATTTGGAAAGTGAACAACAAAGCACTAAACAAACGACCGTCACTTATAAAGACTTGACGATTGAAAAGGAAAACTTAGTCGTTAAACGCGGCGACGAAGTCATCAACTTGACGAAGCGTGAATATGAACTGTTATTAACTTTAATGGAAAATATTAACGTTGTCCTCGCTCGTGATGTCTTACTAAACAAAGTATGGGGTTACGAATCAGAAGTTGAAACGAATGTCGTCGACGTTTATATCCGTTACTTACGGAACAAGATTGACCGACCAGGAGAAAAGAGTTACATCCAAACTGTTCGTGGGACTGGATACGTGATTCGTTCTTAATGACTGACGCTGATACGAATCAAGTGACGCCTAAACCACGGCGCCGTTGGTCATTAAAATGGAAATGGGCGCTCGGGACCGCAATTGGGTCCGCGCTCATTTTTATTTGTTTTTCATTATTGGTCTATAAGAGTTTCACGAACCTCTTATTGCGCCAAGAACAACGGAACGTGGCTAGTGCTGTTACAACGGTGCAACAATCGTTACGAACGGAGTCGAAGGGACTGACCATTAAATCGGTGGCCGCTAAATTGCAACCCGAAGCGAGCGTTGAACCGGCAACTACCATGAGTGAACGTAAGCATGGTGTGCTGCAAAGTAAAATCTTTTCAGATTCTGATTTAACAGCCTTATCCCGTACAAACTTAGCTGTGACGGTTTATGATCCACACGGGAACACACTCTATCTATCCCGCAAGGATGCACATGAGTTCTCTAAGAATAAGACGCGTCAGGTGGTGGTGATTGGCCGAGGAAGTGATGCTGAATTAGTTGGGCGGGCGCCCATTTATGCGGCTAGCAATCACCGTTTGATTGGTTACACCCAGGTCACCGATAATTTGGCGGAATACCATTCAACGACTCAGAATTTGATCTGGATCTTTATTGTGATGACAATGATCACTATTTTTGGTGCCACGCTACTGGGCTATTTCTTAGCTGCGTTTCTATTACGGCCAATGCGTAAAATCAAACAGACGATTAATGCGGTCAATGATGATCCGCAAACTGACTCGCGAGTGCCCGATCTTAAACGCAATGATGAATTGTCGGATTTAGCAGTCGTATTCAATGATATGCTTGATCAGATGCAACGCTATATTAATCAACAGCAGCAATTTGTTGAAGACGTTTCCCATGAATTACGGACCCCGGTGGCAATTATCCAGGGCCATATGGAGTTGCTGAATCGATGGGGCAAGGATGATCCGCAAGTGTTGTCGGAATCATTGGCGGCTAGTTTGTCAGAAACCAAGCGAATGCAGAGCTTAGTTCAAGAAATGTTGGACTTATCGCGTGCTGAACAATTGGAAATCAATTTTAGCCATGAGACGTCGGACGTTCAGAAGTTAGTGACGCAAGCATTTAACGATTTTACGATGATTCACCCCGACTTTCATTTTACGTTTGATGATGATGTTAAAAAGCCGGTGTATGCTCAGATTTACCGTAATCACCTTGAGCAAATTCTGATTATTTTATTGGATAATGCGGTCAAGTACTCGACACGACGTAAAGAAATCCATTTATCATTATCCACGGATTATCGCTACATTGAAGTCGCCGTCCAAGACTTTGGCGAGGGTATTTCTAAGGACAATCTCGATCGAGTTTTCAACCGTTTTTATCGGGTTGATAAGGCGCGTAGCCGTGATAAGGGTGGTAACGGGTTAGGATTATCCATTGCGCAACGGTTAGTTGAAGGTTACCATGGTCATATTAGTGTTGAATCTGTGGTGGGCCAGGGCTCGATCTTTCGGTTCCAGTTACCGATTCTACGGGACGCGAAGCTCTTAGCTAAGGCCGAGGCTGAAACGAATGATGTTGAAAAGATTGCCAAGTCGGAACTGCCAGCCGGAATCCGACCAGCTACTCGTGATGAAGATGAAGCGCCCTTGGATGATCATGAGCACGACCACTAGGTAATCGAATCATTGATGAATTTAAAACGCACATTCAAGTTAATTTAACTTGAATGTGCGTTTTCAGTATGGATAATTGCGCTGTAATGAATTTTAAAGCCGCGGCCTATGGGATCATATCGTGATTTTGAGGGAGGCCTGGATCAATATTGAGCATCGACTGACAGTTCGATAGGGCGCAGTAAGATGCTGATTAAACGACGAATAGGTTGTACACCAGCAGGCTGGGTTTAATCCTGATTCAGATTGATCCGACTCGAAATATATTTAAGCTGACCGATATTTGTTGGTATGTTCATCATGAAACCATTTTCACAAGTAACCTTTTTTGGTATAGTGGAAGAGTAGTTAATTTAATCAGGGGGCGAAGTTGTTGACGAACGAACCAACTTATCGGCCAATGACGTTCAAAATTTTTTTGGAATTCATTCGGCTAAATGCCAAGGCAGCTAGTGTGGTGCCGTATTTTATTGGTATTTTATTTTCAATCTATTATTTTCATGCGTTTAATTGGATCAATTCGTTAATTTACTTAGTTGCACAAGTAGCGATTGCATTGTTTGTGACGGGGTTTAATAACGTGCAGGATTACTACTTGGCTAAGGATTTACATTATCGGGATACTTATAACATTGTTGGCCGTGAGCACCTATCACCACGACGATCATTGAATTTGATGCTAGCGATGTTAGCAACTGCAATTATTTTAGGATTAGTGCTAGTCGTCAGAACAAACCTATTGTTACTGTTCATGGGCGCTGCAGCGATTGGTGTGGCTATCTTCTATACCTATGGCCCGGTACCGTTTTCGCGCTTCCCGTTGGGTGAATTACTGTCGGGATGTGTCGAAGGATTTGGCGTTTTCTTTCTGAGTGTTTATATGAACGTCGCGACCCCCGTACTGGCGGGCTTTAAGTTTGCTTGGCCGCAGTTTGCGATTGTGGGGAATTTAGAGAACATATTGGTCATGATTTTGGTGGGGCTACCAGGGATTTTCTTGGTTGCGAATATCATGTTAGCTGATAATATTTCAGATTTACAACAGGATATTCGCAATGAACGTTATACGGTTCCGTACTATATTGGTCATCGTTGGTCACTACGGGTCTACGATACGCTGGCGCTGTTAGGTTATTTGCCAGTGCTGATGAGTGTTGTTTTACAAATACTACCGATTTATCAGCTGGCAGTGTTGCTCGTTTTACCAAAAATTTTGAAGAATATTCGGGCCTTTAACGCGGTGCAGGTGAAAGAAACCACCTTTAATACGGCACCACAAAATTTGATGATGTTTCAAGGCATGCAATTACTTGGACTGATCCTGGGTATTTTCTTTTAATCCGGTCTGATTAATTGGGATGGTTCACAAAAACAGCGGCCGTCATCCAGCATAATTGCTGAATGACGGCCGCCGTTTTTTGTGTCGCTGTTTTTCAGACCTTGTGAGTCATGTACTGCGGTTGTTTTCGGCGGCTATTTACTGATCAACCGCACGGTACTGCGGCCATCCCCCATCTTTTTGATGAGAACTTGTTGGCCAATCGTTCGTTTCATTGATTCAATGTGACTGATAACACCGACCATTCGGTTTTCACCAATTGTTTCGAGTGCCTGCATCGCTTTTTCCAAAGTTTCATCATCCAGGGAGCCGAAGCCTTCGTCGACAAATAGTGCGTCGATTTGGACGCCATTAGCCGAAGATTGAACGACCTCACTGAGCGAGAGTGCAATCGACAGAGCAGCAATGAAGGTTTCACCACCGGACAACGTGTTAGATGAACGCGAGTTGCCGGTCTCATTATCGTAAACATTGATATCGAGGCCGTGGTCACTGCGGTTATCACTCGCTTCGGCAGCTAGTTCAAATGTGTAGCGGTTATTGGAAAGCAGGTTGATAAAGTGATCATTGGCGTAGTTTAAGACGCGTTGCAAGTAGTTTTGGACAACGTAGGTCTCTAACTTGAGCTTGTGATCGTTGCCATCTTTACCAGTCATGATATTATACAGGCTTGTAATTTCGGCGAACCGCTTTGCAAATGTGCCTTGCTGGTGCATGATTTGTTGGACTTTTTCGAGACAACTTTGCGCGTCGGTTAAGGTTTGTTCCGCCACGGTTTGGGATTGCAGTGCTCGATCCTTATGAGCTTGCAGGTCGGCCAGCTGAGCTTGGATGCCCGCAATATTCGGTCGTTCAACGTTCGTTAAGGCGGTTTGCAGTTGCTTGATTTCGGTTGTCAGACGCTCCTTGTCTTGCCGATAGGTGGCAATTTGGACTTGCAGGTCGGTCAGTCGACCATTGGCGAGTTCTTCTAACCAATTTTCAAGTACAGTTTGGTCATGAGTCGGTGCTTCTGGGTCAGCTAAGGCCTGTGCGATTGTTTGCTCAAGCTGCGTGCGCGTGGCCTGTGTTGTCTTCAACCGGTCGTTTAAATCATCGAGCTTAGTTTGATGATTTGATAAAGTAAGTTGACTGGTTTGAACGGTGGCTTGGGCGGCCTCTAGGCGTTGTTGGTAGGTCGCGACGATCTGATTGAGATGCGCTTTTTCGGCCAGCAGGTCAGCGCTTGTGACTTGTAAGTCCGTACCAATGGCTGCCTGAGCTACCGTCAAATCGGCTATTTTATTGTGCAATAAGGCCCGTTGTTCGCCTAACTGTAACTCCGTTTGTTGGGCCTGTTTTTGTTGTGCTTCCAGTTCAGCAGTATATTTCTCAATAGCTTGAACCACTCGTTGGGCTGCCTCAAGCTTCTTCGTAATTGTGGCGAGTTGCTCAGCGAAAAAAGCCCTGACTGCGGTCAAATCGTAGGGTGACTTTAGTGCTAGTCCGTTGGTTTCAATCAACTGTTGGTAAGTTGAAGTTAGTTGCGTTTGGGCGGTGGTTACTTGCTGCGTAGCCTGGTCAACTTCTTTTTCAGCCTGTTCGACACGTTGTTGAGTTGCTTCCACTTGCTTGTTGGCTGCCGCCAGCGCGTTTTGAGCGTCGTCAACGGCTTGCATGGATTGTCGTAAGTCAGCTTCATTTGCAACGATGGTTGTGACCGGCATCTGTGAATGATCGGTTGATCCACAGACCACGCAGGGCTGGCCGTCAACGAGTTCTTGTTGTAATTGGGCAATCATTAAGCTTTGGCGTTGACCACGTTGTTGTTCAAATTGGACTTGCGCATTGTGCTGATTCTGTTCATCGCGGGCAAGCTGCGCCCGTAAATCAGTCAGTTGCTTGGTGACGCGCTGCTGTTCTTGTTGCGCACCTCGCCATTGACTATCAAGTGGTGTCAGGGTGTCGACGAACTGTTCTCGTTGTTTAATCAGCAAATCTTTAGTGGCGTGTAAGTCATCAATAGATGGCAAGTTCGCTTGTTGGGTGGTGATTTTGGCTGTTAATGTCTTTATTACGGTTTGGTGCTGTTCAAAAGTCGCCTTCAGATCAGCGACACTCGGCTTGAGCTTTGCGAGCTGTGCGATGAGACTTTCAACGCGTTGCGCTTGTGGAATCAACGTGGCCAATTGTTCCAAGCGCTGCTGGTGCTGATGGTTAGCTTCACTTTGGTCATGTAATTGTTGAACTGCAGCTTGCGCTTGGCGATAGTCGTCCTGCGCTTGTTGCACGTTATCCATAGCTGCTTGCTGGTCAAGCGTCAATTGCTTTTGGTCACGTGTTTGTTGAGTGAGGGCTTGCATGGTGGCTTGTAGGGGCTGGGCCCAAGTTAACGCGTGCAACTGTTGCTTGGCTATGGTAATTGCCGGTGTTTGTTCTTCAACTTTAGTTTGATAATCAGCTTGCGCCTGTGTGAGCCGGTCAAATTGTTGTTGGCGATCGCGTGCTTGCTGGTAGGTCGTTTCGGCCGCTTTAACAGACCGATTGATTTTACTAGTCGTTTGCTGTGCTTGGTCAAAAGCACTTTGACGCGTCGTAACAAATGCTCGTAGTAGTGGAATTTTTTGATCGTCCGGAACTGCTTGAAGTTGAGCCTGTTCCGCATCATTCCAAGTTGCTGAGGCTAGTGCGACCCGCAAATCGGCGACAAACTGATCACCAGTCTTGCTGGCGGTTTGATACTCCGCTTTAAGTTCCGCAGTAAAGTCTGAATAAAGTTGCGTTCCAAAAATCTTTTTAAGAATTTTTTCCTTGTCAGTCGTTTTTGACTTTAAGAATTCCGAGAAGTCATTTTGGGGGAGTAGAATGATTTTTTTAAATTGATCAGCAGTCAAATTCAAGATGGTCGTGATCTCGGGACCAACGTCGGCCGGCTTGGTTGCAATGCTCTCAATCTCCACGCCACCAACGTGATCAACGACAGCTAATTTGGCCGTACTATTCTTTTTTGTCAGTCCAGATCCTTTTTTCTTAGCTAAGTATTGTTCAGGGGAGCGCGCAATCTTATAGAGTTGATTGCCTTGCTCAAAGTAGAAGGTGACGCTTGTCGGTTGGTCAGCGGGGGCGAACTGACTGCGCATCTCTTTGGCTGCCCGACCATCCGTCCCATCATTCGTCGTACTGCCAAAGAGGGCAAAAGTCATGGCATCGAAAATAGTTGATTTACCGGCCCCAGTATCACCACTAATCAGAAAAATCGGGGTACTTTCTAGCTTGCTAAAATCAATAATTGAATGTTCGTGGGGGCCAAAATAGTTCATGGCTAAATAAACGGGTTTCACGGCTAATCCTCTTTTCTTAAGTTGACGAAAATCTGGTCAACGAGTTGTTGTTGTGTCGTTGAGAGCTGGTTACCAGTAATCGCGTGGAAAAATTGCCCAACAATTGCATCAGGACTCAGTTCGTTCATGTTTTTGGGGCCACTAATGGCGGTGGCTTGGTGGTTCGATTCGTAGTCCAGTTCGACAATGGTGCCGTAGATTTGTTCGAGTTGCGCCCGGACGTTCAGATGCTTACTACGGTCGAATTCCTGGACGGTGATCGCAAACCAAGCCTGCTTTAACGGCTGTTGCTGATAAAAGTTGGGATCAAGTAACGTTTCCCAAGGCGCACGCAACGTAACCAAGTCAGTTTGCGGCTGAATTGGCTTGAATTCATGGGTGATCGCAGTGGGTGTGATTGTCACAATTTCAACACCTTTGCCATGGAACTTAGGGTTGGCTTCCTTGACGTTAAATTTGACGGGGCTACCGGCATAACGAATTCGATCTTTGTCGGGTGAGGCTAACCGAGTGTGAATGTGGCCCAGCATCACGTAGTCGAAGTCTGCGAATAAATCGGTGGTCAGCGTCGCCAAACCGCCCACTTTGGAAGTTGTTTCACTTGTTAATTCCAAGTCGTCATCTGCTTTGGGTGTAACGGTAAAATGAGTAATCAACAAGTGCCGTTTTTCAGGATCAAAGGTGGCAACGAGGTCACTAACCACGCGTTGCATCGCATCGTGAATGGTGTGAATCGCCTTGACTTGTTTTTCGGGCAAACCTTGTTGCTGATAGTAGACCCGCGCGTCAATGGGGTCAAAAAACGGTAACATAAAGATTTGTGCCGTTGGGGTCTCGATGGGCGTGAAGGCCTCGGCTAGTAACGTATTGATATGAAAATTATTATAGGCTAGCCATTCACGACCGTAGTTGAGACGTTTGGCGCCATCATGGTTGCCAGCAATGGCATAGATTGGTAGGTGATGCTCGATATTAATAGCCTGCAGCATGTGGTCAAGTGAAGTGACCGCATCGGTACTCGGAACGGCCCGGTCGTAGATGTCCCCAGCAATCACGATACCATCAACTTTTTCAGCCAATGCAATCGTTAGAATTTGCTTGAACGCTGCTTCCTGTTCATCTAACAAAGAATAACCGTTAAGCGTCCGGCCGATGTGCCAATCCGCTGTATGTAGTAACTTCATGGGAGTTCCTCCTTGAGTTTGAATTGTTAATTTCCATTATCGCATATTTACATAAAATTTCAGGTCTCGAAGTGTCGTCTGCCCAAAGTTGATTAATTTTGACGAAATACGTTTGATTTAGTTTGGAATGTTGGCGGACAAACTTGAAAGTGGGCAAGTTCTACCCCTTATTATGCAATTCAGCTATAATTGCGCTTAACTAGTTGAGCAATTATTGATTGCAACATACGGGTGAGTAATTTGCTGGTCATCCTTGCTTTCAGCGATTGCGTGTTTTAGTCACGCATAACGTAGGACTCGGTATTGGAATAATTATGGCGCTGCAACCTTATCTGGCTAGCAGTTTAGAATGGGGGCTTACTCATGATTCCAGAAAAATGGCAACAGACGCTTGGGGTTAAATTGCTTATCATGGTAAATTTAATCAATTTGGTCATCTTAGTAGTGATTAAACTGGCCAGTGGTGGGCCCATGTGGCAAATTCGTAATGCACCGTTGGCCGTGGTTGGTGGGTTATTTTTAATTGGGATTAGTTTAATTTTGATCTGTAAACAGAATTCCAACTGGCGCAAGGGAACGTATCTCGGTGCTGATATTAACTTGACCGTTTTATTTTATTTGTTACTTATTGATTTCAACCGGATTTCCACGATTGGCTTTGCGCTGATCGCGATAATCATCTCGATTGTCGCATTACCGATGGCATATACTTCTCGTAATCGCTTGGTTGGAATCCGGATTCCGTGGACCTATTTGTCAGAAGAAAACTGGCATCGGACTAATGTGCTAGCAGGCAGATTATTTGGAATCTCAGGACCGCTGTTAGTAGCGATGGGAAAGATGTCAACAGACTCATTTCTCAATGTCTTTGTTACGATTATCGTGTTGGTCGTGATTTTGACCGTGGGTTATTCCTACCAGCTAAGTAAGAAATTGATCTGATCGGCCTGGCAGCGTTAATTGGCATCTCGTGGTAATGTTTGCGAAATCAGTTAAGGGGACGGCTGCGTGCCGGTTAGGTGCAACGTAAAAAGCACCGCCATGAGAATTTTCATGACGGTGCTTTAGTGTTGATTAAGCTTCAGTGGTTATTTACGGTGTCGTTGTTGTTTACCGGCATTCCGACCACCCCCCGCATTATTTTGCGGACGAGGATGACTAGGCTTGGATTCAGTTGCATTAATCGGCTTTGGTTGCGTCGGTGTTGGTGTTTTGATGGGGTGCTTTTTGAGTTCTGCTTCAACTTCACGCCGAATACGTGGCCGGAAGAAGTTGATGATCAGTGTTTGCAAGCAGGCAAACAAACCACCAACGAAGAAGTAAAGTCCTAAACCTGCGGGAGCGGACATGGAAACAAATAAAATCATGACCGGACTCATAATGAGCATGAGACGCATCGTCTTCTTCTGTTCTTCAGGTAAACCAATCATGGATAGGTAACCCTGTGCCAAGTAGGATAAAAAGGCTAAAATGGCTAGAATCAGACTGGATTTCCCAAGGGAGATCCCCATAAAGGTCGCCTTAGATAATTCAGGCGAATAGCGAATAGCGTAGTACAAGGCGGAGAAAATTGGCAGTTGAATCAGTAGTGGTAAACAGCCAATACCACCAGTCATGCTAATACCGTTGTCACGGTAAAGTTGCATGAGCTCATTACTGATTGCGGCTTTTTCTTCCTGAGTCGTCGCTGCTTTTTGCCGTGCCTGGATTTTTTCCATCTGTGGCCGAACCGCGGACATTTTTTCTTGTTGGTAGGTTGATTTACGTTGTTGATTAATCATCATTGGCAGTAAAACGAGTCGCACAATGACCGTCAAGCCGATGATTGCCCAACCGTAGTTGTTACCGAATAGTTGTGACAACCATTCCATCACGTTTTGCCCTGGCTTTGCAAGGTACTCGTAAACAAACCCGTATGGTTTACCAGCTTTGGTCGTTTGCACACAACCGCTTAGAAACAGTGCTAACGTTCCTAAGGTGATGGTGAGCGTAAGGCCTTTTTTTGATTTCACTAGTTAATAATCCCCCTTTGTTAAAGTCATATAATGATGATGATACTAAAGATGTCGGGGGAATTCAATTGGTTATCCGAAAATCGTGATAGTTTTGTGGTTCAACTTCATGCACTTCGAGGTGCTTGACCTTGCCAAAATCGGTTGGCGACTGCCGAACAACGTCGATAAAGACTTGCACTCGTTGATCTTCGCCTTCGGCTTCAATAAAGACTGAGCCGTCCATCAGGTTACGAACGATTCCGTTCACGCCGCATTTGTCAGCGGCAACTTTAGTGGCCCAACGGAAGCCCACCCCCTGGACCCGGCCGATTGCTTTTAATGTTACTGCACGCATTGTGTCACTTCCTTACTTAACTTGTTCAGCTAGTCTAACCTGTGACTAGCATCTTGATTGTACTGATTGCTGATTGCTGATTGTATTGTGTTAGCATAATTAGTACAATCTGTATTACTTATATAATAGCATGGAAATGTTCAACGGGCGATATGCTATACTTGGGATAAAACGGACACTTTCGAATGATACAGGGTGCCCCGAATTGACAAGACCGGCTGATGTTTCAACCGATTAATTAAAGGAAGTTGACGATGGAAAAAATTAATTCATTACAAAATGCGCACGTCAAGGCGTGGAAAAAGCTCCAAACAAAGAAGGGACGCAAACAACAGGGACAATACTTGCTAGATGGTTGGCATTTAGTCAACGAAGCAGTTAAAGCACACGTCGCGATTCAGACCTTGCTCATTACTGCCAAGCAACTGGCGACCGAACCGGACTTGACTCATTTTCCAGCGGTCATTGAAATCTCTGATGAAGTCGCCAAACATATCAGTGCGACGGTGACGCCGCAGGGGGTGTTTGCGCTGGCGACCCTGCCTGCTGCAATTGAAGATCTATCACAATTAGATTTAATGCGGCCTTGGTTACTGCTCGATAATGTTCAAGATCCCGGAAATATTGGAACCATGGTACGGACTGCGGATGCTGCGGGTTTTGCCGGCGTCGCTTTCGGTACCGGGACGGTGGACATCCATCAACCCAAAGTTGAACGAGCTATGCAGGGGAGTCAGTTTCATTTACAACTGATTAGTACTGATCTCGACAAGTTGGTTGACCAATTGCAGGCGCAGGGTTCACCAGTCTACGGTTCAGAATTAAATCCACAGGCAGCCCGGTATTTAGATATTGACGCGCCGGCTAGTTTTGGCTTGATCATGGGAAACGAAGGTAATGGAATGAGTCGGGAATTATTGGCACGGACAGACCAAAACTTATACATTCCCATCAAGGGGCAAGCAGAATCGTTAAATGTAGCCGTGGCTGCTGGCGTTTTAATGTTCGGTTTATATCGCTAACTTACAATTAGTAAGAAAATGCTAAAATCCAGGTAAAATACTTTCAAAATGACTGACTTTTTAGTAGAATAGCCGTAGATATTAGCAAAGGGAGCTTTAGATGAAAACTAATAATGCGTGGCAACAAGATTCTGAATACGTGGCGATCGTCGAAGATTTATTAGCACAGCCGGCCGTTCAGCGGCTTGCTGAGTTTACACAGCACCACCATTCAAATCGATTGGATCATTCGATTGCAGTTTCATATGATAGTTATGTTTTAGCGAAGAAATGGCATCTAAATACGACGGCAGTGGCGCGTGGTGGATTATTGCATGATTTGTTTTATTATGACTGGCGTGAAACCAAGTTTGATCTCGGCTCGCACGCATTTATTCATCCGCGGGTAGCGTTACGTAACGCTGAAAAGTTAACGAAATTAACGCCGATGGAAAAAGATATCATTTTGAAGCATATGTTTGGTGCAACTTTAGCTGTGCCTAAATATCGTGAAAGTTTGCTCGTCTCTTTAGTTGATGATTATGAAGCAGAACATGAATTTTTTGGACCATTACGTATGAAAGTGGCCAAACAACTAGATCGGTTCCGAGGCAAGGTCTCCGCCGGTTAATTCAATAATTGGGGGTCATTGCATGTCAGAAATGCTAGCTGACACGGTAACAGAATCCAACGTGGATTTCGAACTGTGTCCAAAATTTGAAAAGACGTTCTCAATTCTAGGGAAAAAGTGGAACGGTTTAATTATCGATGTTTTACTGGAAGACGGTCCCCAACGCTTTAAGAATCTGGCACGCCGGATTCCTAAGTGCAGTGATCGGGTGCTGGTCGTTCGTCTCAAGGAATTGGAAGAAAACGGCATTGTGAGTCGGGTAACCCATTGTGACTCTGCCCTGATTGAGTATCGCTTGACTACGAAGGGGCAAGATTTACGACAGGTCATGGATACGGTCCATAACTGGTCTGATAAGTGGTTCAGCCCGGCCAAATCCTAATACGGGGTTGACGTGCAGGGCACTTTGCCATAAACTGACAATGTAGATAAAAGCCTTGACGAGAAATAGTAGTTAGTTACGGCGTCGTAGGGACGGGTGTCACCGATTGAAAGCACCCTGGCGACCAAGATTGACGAATTCACTCTCTGAGCTGAAATTGGGCGTTTGTGTAAACAAATAATTTTCCGGTATCCCGACCGTTATGACGGGTAGTGAGTGTGCATAGTGACTACTATGCAAACAAGGGTGGTACCGCGATGACCTCGTCCCTTTTCAGGGATGGGGTCTTTTTTTGTCCGCAACGCAACTAAAAATTGGAGGCAGCATATGAGTTTACAAGATCGATTAACCGAATTACGCGATCAAGGCTTGGCCGATATTAAATCCGCCGATGTTTTGAAAAAGGTTAACCAAGTCAAAGTTGATTTGCTTGGTAAAAAGGGTCCGATTACAGAAGTATTGCGCGGAATGCGCGACTTAAGCCCGGAAGAACGGCCAAAGGTGGGCGCTTATGCCAACGAAGTTCGTGACCGGATTCAGGCTGCGATTGATGAACGCCGTGAAGAACTGGAACAAGCAGCCGTTAATGAGCAATTGGCTGCCGAAAAACTGGACGTGACGTTACCGGGTCGGGAAGTTCCACAAGGTCAGCCTCACGTGATTACCCAGATTATTACTGAATTGGAAGATCTATTTATGGGAATGGGCTATCAAATTGTTGATGGTGATGAAGTTGAAGAAGATTACTACAACTTTGAACGGTTGAACTTACCGAAGGACCATCCCGCCCGTGACATGCAAGACACGTTCTATATTACCAAAGACGTGCTACTACGCACGCAGACGTCTGCTGATCAGCCGCGGTCACTTGAAAATCACGATTTTTCTAAAGGACCGCTGAAGGTCTTGTCACCTGGCCGCGTTTATCGGCGTGATACGGATGATGCAACCCATTCCCATCAATTTCATCAAATTGAAGGGTTAGTCGTGGACAAGCATATTACGATGGCTGATTTGAAGGGCACCTTAATTCTGGTTGCCAAGACTTTGTTTGGCGATCAATTCGATGTTCGGCTACGGCCAAGCTTCTTTCCATTCACGGAACCATCCGTAGAAGCTGATGTAACTTGCTTTAATTGCAATGGCAAGGGCTGTGCAATCTGTAAGCAAACGGGTTGGATCGAAGTACTGGGTGCCGGCATGGTTCACCCCCACGTGTTAGAAATGTCTGGCATTGATCCAGAAGAATATGGTGGTTTTGCCTTTGGGTTAGGACCAGACCGCTTTGCAATGTTGAAATACGGTGTTGACGATATCCGCAACTTCTACTTGAATGACGTGCGGTTCTTGTCACAGTTCTATAAGAAAGGTTAGGCGTCCACATGAGAATTTCTACGACATGGTTACGCGATTATTTGAAGCTGGACATTCCGGCCGATGAATTAGCAGAAAAGATTGAACGGACGGCCGTTGAAGTTGACGGTGTTATTCGTCCCAGTGAAGGATTGAAAAAAGTTGTAGTGGGGCACGTCTTAACGTGTGAGCCACATCCAGATTCTGATCATCTCCACGTTTGTCAAGTGGACGTAGGCGAATCAGAACCCTTGCAAATCGTTTGTGGGGCACCTAACGTTGCGGCTGGCGAAAAGGTGATCGTGGCGTTACCGAATTCATGGATTGGTGGTCACACTAAGATCAAGAAGAGTAAGATGCGGGGAGTTCCATCAAATGGGATGCTGTGCGCCTTAGACGAACTTGGTTTTGATGAAAAGTTAGTTCCAAAAGAAGTTGCGGATGGTATTTTCATTCTGCCTGACGATGCCACGCCAGGTGATCCGGTCTTTTCATACCTAGGGATGGATGATGAAATTATTGACATGTCCGTTACCCCTAACCGTGGTGACATGCTTAGTATGAATGGTACGGCGCATGAACTTGCTGCCATTTACGACCAACAACCAACGATGCCGAAAGTTGATTTGCATGAAGATGCTACGACGGTGGCTGCGGATGATCTACATGTGGCTGTCGCTGCCGACGAACATGATGTCCCAATGTACAAAATGCGTCTAATTAAAAACGTTACGATTAAGCCAAGTCCGTTATGGCTCCAAATTCGAATTTGGAATGCTGGTATGCGGCCAATCAATAACGTCGTTGACGCAACGAACTACATTTTGATGCAATATGGACAACCGCTACATGCTTTTGACTTTGATCAATTGAATGACGGTCAAATTAACGTCCGGTTGGCGAAAGCTGGCGAGCATTTAACGACGTTAGATGGTGAAGATCGCGAATTACTAACGAGTGATCTGTTGATTTGTAGTGGCGATCAACCAATTTGTTTGGCTGGGACGATGGGTGGCCTAGCGACCGAAGTCACTGATCAGACTACGACCATTGCGTTGGAAGGTGCGGTTTTTGATGCAGTTAAGATTCGTAAAACTGCCCATAATCATGACTTACACAGCGAAGCTTCAATGCGCTACGAACGGGGCATTGACCACGGCATGACCGCAACGGCCTTAGACGCTGCCGCAGCCATGATTGCAGAACTTGGTGATGGTCAAGTTGCTAGTGGTATGGTCATCGGTCGTGATGAGGATGTGCAACCAACGACAGTAACCATTGACTTAGCACGGATCAACCACGTCTTAGGAACTGAGTTGTCATTGGACACGGTCAGTGATATTTTTAAACGATTGGACTTTCCAACGGTCGTTGCTAATGAAACGTTCACGGTTACGGTGCCATCACGGCGTTGGGATATCCATATTCCGGCTGACCTTATCGAAGAAATCGCCCGGCTATACGGTTATGATAACTTACCAGCGACCCTACCAACGGGCCAACCAACAATCGGTAAGCTTAATGAGACCCAACAGGTGATTCGTGACTCACGTAAGTTAATGGAAAGTGCTGGCCTCACGCAAGCCATCAGTTACTCATTGACCACGGAGACTAAGTCGAAGGCCTTTGCGCTTCATGCTAGTGACGTCACTAAATTAGACTTTCCAATGAGTTCAGAACGGACCACGCTACGCTTGAGTCTAGTTTCTGGTTTGCTGGATGATTTAGCTTATAACAATGCTCGTAAGGAACACAATGTGGCATTGTATGAAGAAGGACGGGTCTTTTACAGTCAACCTGAACAAGTCCGGCCGAAGGAAATTGAACACATTGCCGGAGCTATTACGGGTTCCATGGTTCCCAAGAGCTGGGGCGTTGCCGAACAACCCGTTGATTTCTTCCAGATTAAGGGTATCGTGGCTGGTTATCTGAAGAGTCTGGCGTTGCAAGATGCCGTTAGTTACGTTGCCACGGCCGAACATCCAGAGATGCATCCTGGTCGGACAGCTGATATTTACGTTGGTGACCAGTTAGTCGGTTTCGTCGGTGAAGTTCATCCAACGACTGCCAAAGCCTACAAGATTCGGGAAACTTATGTCTTTGAACTGGATTTAACGGCGTTGATTGCCTTACCAAAAGCGCGTCAACAGTATCAACCGATTTCCAAGTTCCCAAGTATCACCCGGGACGTGGCGATGTTGATTGATGACGATGTGACCAACGCAACCGTGGTTGCCTTGATCAACAAGAAGGGCGGCGCGCATTTACGGCACGTTCAACTCTTTGATGTTTATAATGGGAGTCACGTGCCAGCGGGTAAAAAGTCGCTAGCTTATACGTTAACGTATCAAGACCAAAACGCAACGTTAGTCGATGATGATGTTACGACAGCATTTGAAAAAGTACTGACAGCCTTAACGGATGAATTAGGTGCTGAAATTCGTTAGTTTGTTGATAGTCTTGTTAAACGCCGAATGATTTGAAGTCATTCGGCGTTTAATGTGTGTCCAAGATCCTAAAAAACCATAAAACTAATGGCGAACTAGTGCAAACTGGGCAACAGTTTTGTATAATTGATAAGATTAATCAATAAATGGAGGGGCGAGTCTTGAATAACAACCAGGATAACCAAGATCAGAAGGATCAAAACGATTCACAAGATCGTGGGGTAAATGAACCTAATCGTTCAGAACAAAAACAGCGGAAATCATTTTCGAAACACGTTATTGGTGGCGTTGTTGGTATTTTAGTCGTACTTTTAATTATTGTGGGGGTATTGGGTTATCGATATTTTGATAATGCGACGCAACCATATGACAGTAGCGACAATCGCGTCGTTCAAGTTGATATCCCGTACGGTGCTAATGGTAAGAAAATTGCCGATATTTTACAGCGCGAAAAGGTGATCAAGAGTGGTTTTGTCTTTGAATACTGGACGAAAGCACACAACTTATCAAACTTTCACGCGGGCTACTATCAGTTGAAGCCTTCGATGTCACTTGCTCAAATTGCGAAGGCCTTGAATAAAGGTGGTTCATCGGAACCGGTTCAGAGTTCTAGTGGTAAAGTCCTAATCGTTGAAGGTAGTCAGATTAAGACGATTGCGAAGACGGTTCAAAAACAAACTGATTTCACGTCGGCAGAATTTCTAGCCTTAATGAAGGATCAAACATTCATCAAATCATTGGCCAAGAAGTATCCACAATTGTTGAATTCAGCGATGAGTGCTAAGCAAGTTCGCTATCGTTTAGAAGGCTATTTGTTCCCGGCAACTTATGTTGTTGGTAAGAAAACAACTTTGAAACAATTAGTAACGCAGATGGTTTCGAAGACTAATGATGAGCTTGAACCATACTACGCGCAAATTAAGAAGTCGAAGATGTCCGTGCAAGAAGTAATGACCTTAGCGTCCTTAGTTGAACGTGAAGGCAGTACGACGAAAGATCGGCGGTTGATTGCTGGCGTCTTCTTGAATCGGTTAGATGCTAAGTGGCGCTTGGATTCTGATATTTCAGTGTTCTATGCGATCAATTCTAACAAGTCAACGTTAACGAATAAAGATTTGCAGACTGATTCACCGTATAACTTACGGTTGAACTTAGGCTACGGCCCCGGACCGTTCAACAGTCCTAGTTTAACATCGATCAAGGCAGTCTTAGATCCTGCACAACGGAGCAAGGGTTACATGTATTTCGTAGCAGATTTGAAGACTGGTGATGTCTATTATGCAAAGGATGCTGCGGGTCACGCGGCAAACATCAAGAAGGTTTCGAAGCACAACGAAGCCGCTGAAAAATAAGAATGAGGCGTAACTTAAATGACTGAAAATAAACATCGCCGACCAGTAGTCATCGGGGTAACTGGTGGTTCCGGTAGTGGTAAAACTACGGTCAGCAATGCAATTTACAACCAATTATCTGGTCAATCATTGTTGATCTTACAACAGGATTCCTATTACAATGATCAAAGTGAAATGACAATGGCTGAGCGCCATGCCGTTAATTACGACCACCCACTGGCTTTCGATACAGATTTGATGATTAAGCAAATCAAGCAGTTGCTGGCCTATCAACCAATTGAAAAGCCGGTCTATGATTACGAGCAGTATACGCGTAGCGACAAGACCATTCATCAAGAACCGCGTGATGTGATCATTGTCGAAGGGGTATTGATCCTAGATGATCAGCGTTTACGCGACCTGATGGATATTAAGGTGTTCGTCGATACCGACGATGATATTCGAATCATTCGGCGCATTCAGCGTGATATCAAAGAGCGGGGCCGGACACTAGACTCTGTGATTGGTCAATATTTGGCGACGGTCAAACCAATGTATCATCAGTTTGTGGAACCAACGAAACGTTATGCCGATCTAATTGTGCCAGAAGGTGGCGAAAATGAAGTTGCCATTGATTTATTGACAACTAAAGTTCGTTCAATTTTATAAAAAATAACGTCTTAACCAGCGCTATTTTAGATTTAAGAGTTTACTTTTAAAATCTGAAATGGTAGGCTGGTTTTTGATAACTATATTGCGTATTTGAGGAGTGAAACACATTGGCTGAAGATAAGACATATCCAATGACAGAAGAAGGCAAGGTCAAGCTGGAAAAAGAGCTTGAAGACCTTCGAATTAATCAACGTCCAGAAATTATTAATCGTATTAAGATCGCACGTAGCTACGGTGATTTATCAGAAAACTCTGAGTATGAATCAGCAAAGAATGAACAAAGCTTGCTAGAAAACCGGATTAAGACGGTTGAACACATGCTTCAATATGCTGAAATCATCGATAGTGACAAGATTGACGAAACGGAAGTCTCCGTTGGTAAAATCGTGACGTTCAAAGAATTACCTGATGAAGAACCAGAAAGCTACACCATTGTTGGTGCTGCCGAAGCTGATCCAATGGTTGGCAAGATTTCTAATGATTCCCCGATCGCCAAGGGCTTGATTGGGCATCACGTTGATGAAGAAGTTGCCATCAACATTCCAGCCGGTACCATGACGGTTAAAATTTTGAAGGTTGAAAACGCGTAATTTTATGCTTAAGACTGTTTTGAGGTAGCGGATACCTTGAAACAGTCTTTTTTGGTGGTTTAGAAGCGCGATTACTGATTACCAGCCACTATTTAACGAACGTTACTGAACAAGCACGTTTGCGTGTGAGTTCGGAATTCAAGCAAAACACCCGCTTATCTGCACAAAGCAGGTAAACGGGTGAGTAAATCGGACACGTTACAATTTTGTTGAGCATTTACTATGATGAAAACATGCCAGTTGGTTGGGTTACTGTTCATCAGCACTTGCACGTCCTATTCCGACCTCCGGGGCTGAGGATTAGCCTAGCTAGGGCGTTAAGCGGTGAATTTCCGCTTGGCGTCATAGCGTAGCTAACCGGAAGTCTCAGCCTGACCCGAACACGTTTCACCAATATGGCATTAAAGCGTGGAAGACCAGTATTTAAGACGTGGTTTGTGGCTTAAATCTTTGTCCACCACGTTTCAGCAATTGGCAGAGATGCCTGGAAGTCGGTGTAGGAAGCGCTCAACCAAGCAAGTCTATACGAACTCGACTTTTTCCAGTGGGTCCATAGCTGGCCCTTTTTGAACTTAAAAACTGGTATGTTTTAATCATGATTCATGACAGATTGATCAGGATATGGCCGACAGTAAAGTAGGATTAGATATAGATAATTCGTAATTCACCAAGCGAGACGCTGCCGGTTAGTATGACACCCGGGCCAGCAGTGGTCGGTGTACCTGTCGATGAGATGTGGCCCATTGAGTTGCTGAGATTTTCCTGTAGCTGCCAAGTTTGAGGGAGGTATAACTCAAGGCTACCTAATGAAACGTCGACATTGATGGTTACTCGGCCTTCTTTGATGTCAGCGTCATCGAAGTAGATTTTGGCACCAGCCATTGATACGTTCAGATCCGCAGAACGAAAATTTTCGCTGTGAACGTAGCGGATACTGTTGCCTAGTGAGAGATCTAAATTAACATGGTCATCGTTGATTGTGCTCGTTGATTCATGGACGTCATCGTGGTTATGATGATTGTAATGAGCATGATCATGGTTGTGATAGCGATAATGATATTGATAACGGGGATGAATCAAAAGACCCAAACCAATGCTGAGTAATACGGCAGCCCCTAAAATTGTCCATGGTACGAGCTTAGTGATTCCAAGTGGTTGCGCATAGATCATGGCTAAGAATGCGATAGCGAAGACGACGCCCGGCATATTCAAGTAACGAAGGCTACTAATTAAAGCCGCAACTAGAATCAATGTTAACAAGAGACTCCAGATGCTGACGTGGAGCGTGAAGAGACTGAGTTGACTAACGATAAGAACGACGGCGCTGGCAATTAAGAAGACGGGCCAAAACCAATTTTTATGCATTTATAACAGTCCTTTCTGTTCAAGACTTATTTTGAGTTGGCGATAGTAGCGTCTTGAAGCGTACAGTTGTTTAGGTGAGTGGTGAAACGCAATCAAGTTCCCGGTCAATGTCTTGGTCAAGGAATAGACTTGTTTGGTATTGACAATGGCAGATTTGGAGACGCGAAGAAAGTAAGCAGGTAAGCCTGTGCCCACAGCGGTCAGCGACTTGGGAACACGATAAACATTATCCAGCGTATGGGCGGCGACCTGGTGACCAGTTGCTTCGATGAATAGGATCGAAGTAAGCGGTAACTGTACGAGTTGACCACGTTGTGAAACGGTTAACGTAGCGGCCTCAATTGAAAGATTTTTGAGAGCAGCAGTGAGGGCGGCCGTTTCGGGGTAGTCGACTGGAACATGCAGTGTGACGGTTGGAATTGAGGTGCCGGGATCCGTTTCAATGTTCACTTGCATGGGTTTCACCTCCTTAAGTAGTTTAAGTACACCACAAAACAATGACGCTGTAAATAAAGACTCCCTTAGCGGTCATTTCAGGAACGCAACTGGTCATTGGCTTGCTCATCGACTGTCAATGTTGCGTTTTATGGGCAAAAAGGGCACAATTACTGTAAACGATTTCAATGATGAGGTGTTAGTAATGAAAATAACAATTACAGATTTGGCCAGTAAGTGGTTTCATGATGACATGGGTGTAACCACTGGTAATGGGGTGCGCTTTTACGGCAAAACTTATGGCAAGACAGCAGTTCACAGTGGCTTCTCAATCGGGATCATGCGTGATGACGAACCCCATCAACCGATTGCCATGGTTGAAAAGGATGGTGTCAATTACTATGTCAACGACCGTGATGAATGGTTCTTTAAGGGCTATGATCTCACAGTTGATTATGATGAACAAAGTGACGGCCCGAAGTATGACTACACGCCCAATAACGAGTAGTTCTGGTGAGTGCTTGCCAATAGCGATTAATATTTGGACAAAAAATCAGCGTTGCCTGAATTAACAATTCAGGTAACGCTGATTTTTGCTGACCACATCTTTGACTGTGAACTGGGCTAGGCGTGGTGGCGTCGACGCCGGACGATAAACCAACCAGCCGTTGCGAGTGCACTAATCCCAGTAATCAGACTACCAGTGATTAAGAATGGCGGTCGATACGTCAAGGTGACCGTATGCTTGCCCTTACTTAATGGGACAGCAACAAAGGTATTAATCACTTTCTTAGTTGCGACGGATTTTCCATCAACAGTGGCATGCCAACCCTTGGAGTAAGGAATGGTCGTCATCAAAACTTGGTGACGATGCTTGATGTTGATTGTACCAGTAATCTTACGACTTGAGTGGGCCGTGATGTTCCAAGGGGATTGCTGGAGTTTCTGCGCCGACTTCTTGAATTGGGTATTATCCAACTTGTAGAGGGTGAAGTTTTGTAACCAGAGAGAAGTCTTCTTCATCTGAATCCCGAATGTCACGGTCTTGCTCTTGCTATTCGATGCAACGTTAACAGCGATCGTGTGCCGGTAAGTTGGGTACTGCTTGAGTTCCTTACCGTTAATGTAGTAACTCGCATTCGAAGTAGTTAGGTTTTGCCCGAGCGTGATGTAGTAGGAATCATTGGTTGTCGGCGTGAACTTAAAGTAAACCGATCCCGTTTTCGCTAAATTTTGTTTGTTCAAGACGGCGCCAGTTAACGTCGTGACCTTCTTAACGTTTTGGAAGACCACTTCGTTAAAGTTTTCGGCACTGATCAAGCCGCTGGTTGAACGATTTGCCAAGGTTTGGTAAATCAACTCTTGCCGGGCAATCGGATCGCCAGTTGTTTTGGAGACTTTCAAGCTAGTAATCTTGTCAGACGCTGCGAAACCAAGACCCAGGGCGTATGGATTTTTGTAGGTCGTGACTTTGTTAGTGCTGAGCTTTGCCGATTTTTGGTAATTCGTCAGATCTTTCTTGGTACTGGTGACCGGAATGTAGCTACGATAGTTCGCGTTATCAGTCTGGGATGTCGGTACTGTTTTATCCATAAAGTACTGCATGTCCAGTAACGAATCGGTAATCATGGTCCCGTTGGTGTAGGCGACCACACCGTCCCCATCCGGCTGACCAATTGAACCGAAAAAGTTAGGGATAATACTTTCGAAGGTCGAACTGAAATGATCAGCACCGTTATAGGCCGCCTGCATCGGATCGTCTTTAGTTCGTGTAAACGTCTTACCAATTCGATAAAAACGATTGTTGCTAGCTTTAATTTTGTTGACGGCATTGTCAAGGACTTGCGTGTATTTACCAAACTCACTTTGTGACACGTAGGAAATATTATTTAATGAAGCGACCACGTTGATCGACATATCAGTCGCAACTAAAATTAACGCGACGATTTGATAAATGAGACGTCGTTCCTTAGGCAACGTTAAGAAAATCAATGTAATTGCTGCCAAGCCAATTGTAATTAAGAGATTAGCTTGGGTGACGTAGGTGACTTTCTTAATGTTCAAGTAAATGGTTGTAAACAAACCGACCAGCAATGCGAGCATCGTTAGCGCTTGCCACAGTTTGATCGTTATTTTGTCTGTCAGTGCTTGGGCACCAATCCAGACGACCCAGAAACAAAAGACAAAGGAGAAGCGGTAAGGGTACCAAACTGGAAATTGGCCCGCATGCCACAATAAATCAAGTGGTTCGTAACAAAATGATAAGATAAGCGTCGCGGTTACAATCAAGGCGCTCAACTTCACGGACCATTTGAACTGGCGCCGTAAGAAGAAGAGCACAAAGGCGAGAACTGCTAACCATGCCACGTAAAAGTTCGGTTGACCGGATGGCATCTGATCGAAGTTGAAAGTACCGGTGACGAACTTAGCTAACATCTTCCAGGGCGCGTATTCAAGTTTCCAATGAACCTTGGTCACATTATATTGAGCCTTACTTTGAATGAGCGCCCAGAAAGTTGGTAATAGCAACCATGCGGAGAATGCGACACCTAGCAGACCACCCCAAGCAAATTTGAGGGCGTGAGTTGCTAAGGTCTTCACGTTTTGCCAATACTTAGTTGCACCATACAACCAGTATAAACAACTGAATAAAATGACCATGTAGCCCATATAATAGTTGTCAATTAGCATGACGGCCAGCCAGCCAGCGAAGTAACGGACTTTACCAGTTGTAAACAAGCGTTCCAGTCCCAAAATGACCAATGGTAAAATGGCGACCGTGTCTAACCAGATCATGTTGAGCTGATTGGCGACCATCCAGCCCATCAGTGCATATGCGGTACTAAAAGTTGGCACCAACCAACCCTTTTGCGTCTGCGTTTTAGTTAGTAGCCAGGCGAAGGATAGCCCTGCGAAACCATACTTTAGTACAGTGACGATAAAAATGCCGGTAGTGATTGATTGACCAGGGAATAGTAAGTAGATTAAATTAAAGGGACTCATTAAGTAATAAGCCCAGACCCCAACCATCTCGCCACCAATCGTTTTGGAGAAGGAATAGAAGAAAGCACTCGGATCGTGCAGTAGGGTATGCCGGAAATAGGAAAACAAGTCAACGTATTGTTGGCCTAAATCGACCGTTAACAGACTGCTTGATCCAAAGGGAGCCATGTGCCGATAAATAAAATAACCGGTCATGATCAGTAAAGGTAACCAAAAGCTGATCCATAATGGCCATGTGCGCTTGTCAAAAAAACGACGGAGTTTCAAAAATTGCCACCTCAATCTCTAATAATTCACAGCCAAACAGAAAAATAATCAAAAAAACATTAAAATCCGTAATAACGGCTGAAATTTTTATGTCTATCGTTTAGAATAACATAAGTATGGTATTTATCTAGGATTGCTAGTATCATCTGGTAAATTTTTGCGAAATGTTTACCAAATTAAGAATGGGAGCGCCTGAGAATTGAAATTGTTTAAGAAAATTACGATAAATCGTGATCCCAACAAGTCGCATATTCCATTTCGGCTGAACTTCTTGTTTTTCATCGTCTTCTTGTTATTTGCTGCGTTGATTGCGCAGTTAGCTTACTTACAAGTTGACTACGGACAGAAGTTCCGAAGTACAGTGAATTCAGCCAATAATACGACGGCAACGGGAAACGTTCAACGGGGATCGATTTATGATTCAACCGGTCGGGTCTTAGTGGGAAACAAATCCCACCAAGCGATTCAATACACGAAGGGGCTGTCAGTTGCGTCGACTAAGATGTACGAAGTGGCGAATAAGTTAGGTGAGTACTTAACCATTCCAACGGATACATTAACGGATCGGAACTTGGCTGATTATTACTTAGCGGGGGCGGCTAATTTAAAGTCGGTTGCTAAGAAGGTTAAAACGTCTAGCGACGATGATGTTTTGTACGCACGGGAAGTCGCCTATGCGGAAAAACATATCATTAATAATTTAACGTCTACGCAAAAGAATGCGGCGGCGATTTATTATAAGATGAGTTCGGCGTACTCGCTGTCAACGGTCAATATCAAATCGACTGGTGTGACGAGTACGGAGCTTGCTGAAATCGGTGAGCACCAATCCGAAATGCCAGGAGTTAAGGTCGGAACGAGTTGGACTCGGAGTTATCCTAATGGGACTGACTTGAGTAGTGTGCTCGGGACAGTTACGACCGAAAAGCAAGGGTTACCGAGTGATAGCATTAAAACCTTGCTGGCAGAAGGCTATTCTCGTGATGATTCGGTTGGTCAAAGCCAATTGGAAAAGCAGTACGAAAATGTCCTTCGTGGAACCAAGTCACAGACTGAGGTCAAGACGCAGGATGGGGTCATTCAAAAGGAGATTAAGAAGTACGGTGGCCAGAAGGGTGACAACGTTCAGCTGACGATTAATTCGAAGTTCCAGAAAAAGGTTCAAAGTATCATTATGTCTGAAGCCAAAACGGTGGGGAGTAGTAATGCCTACTCGCCAGGAGCCTATGCTGTTGTAATGAACCCTAGCACTGGTGCCATTTATGCGTTAGCAGGTGCCAGCCGGAATCTATCCACTGGTAAAGTGACTGAAAATGCGTTGGGAACCATCAACCAATCCTTCGTTATGGGGTCGGTCGTTAAGGGTGCCACGGTCATGGGTGCCTTGCAAGATGGTGTGATTACACCCACGAATAGTACTTTGACCGATACGCCAATCAAGTTAGCCGGAACGGCCACCAAGTCGTCATGGTTTAACAAGAATGGTGGAACTAGTCTGAGTCTTAACGCTTCGACTGCCATGGAAGTTTCTTCTAACTCCTATATGATGCAATTAGCCATGAAGGAAGGTAACTTCAGCTATGCGTCTGGGAAAGCCTTGACGATGTCTAATTCGGTCTTCTCTAAACTTCGTGGTTATTTTAACGAGTTTGGCTTAGGTGTTAAGACCGGGATCGACTTGCCGGGTGAAGCCTCAGGTTACCAAGGTTCTTCGGCACAGAAGGATATTGGTAAAGCGTTAGACTTGTCCTACGGGAACTACGATGCTTACACGACTATTCAGCTGGCGCAATACATTGCGACAATGGCAAATGGTGGGCAACGCATTGCACCACACATCGTTTCCGCTATTACTGGGACTAAATCTAACGGGTCCCAAGGGGCTGTTAAGACTAATGTTAAGCCACGTGTCCTGAATACCATTGACGTCCCATCCTCATACTTTGATGTCGTACACCAAGGGTATTGGGATGTGGTCCATGGGAGTATGACGCAGCGGACGGGGAGTGCACTAGCTAGTTTATCACCAGCGGTTGCAGCTAAGTCTGGGACTGCCGAGACATTCCACGGAACGACATCTACTGAAACCTTAAGTTTGGTGACTTATGCGCCTTATAAGAACCCTAAAGTAGTGATAGCGGTTGCCTTTCCAGGAATTACTGCTACTAGTGGTGATTATAATATGGTCGTTGCTAAGCAAATTTATGCAGCGTTCTGGAAGTATTATAACAAGTAAAAAATCAGCTTTTTTCGTACCAGTATCTTAATTGATACTGGTATTTTTCAATCATTAATGGTATAGTAGTTCAAGTTAAGGGTTCCGGCCCTGTAATATGCGAATGAGTTTGGAGGGTCAACAACATGCGGGTACACATTACACTTGAATGTACAGAATGCCATGAACGCAACTACTTATCTTCAAAGAACCGCCGGAACAATCCGGACCGGGTTGAATTTAAGAAGTATTGTCCACGGGAACACAAAGTGACATTACATCGTGAAACAAAATAACAACGGGGACTCCTGTTGTTTTTTCTGTAACATTGTCATCAGACAATGGGTTTCTCATTTGTTGGCAACTGCCAAATTGATTTTTCAATTTGACATGTTAATGAATGAGATTTTTTTATACCAATTTTATTTTCGGGGGTGCCGTACGTGGAGAAAAAAGCATTTCGTAAGCAACAGCTTGGGCGATTAAGCCAAATGACGCCGGCTGACCGGCAACGGCAAAACCAGGCGTTACAGACCCAATTATTTGCAAGCCCAACATGGCAAACTGCCCAGGTCATTGCCATGACAATTAGTAGTGACATCGAAGTAGCGACGCGCCCACTTATTGAACAAGCTTGGGCGGAGGGCAAAATGGTGGTTATTCCAAAAACGCTGCCGCATCGTCAAATGGCTTTTTATCCTTACCAAGCGACTGATCGACTTGAGCGAACGACTTTTGGAATTCCAGAGCCCGTCACGGGTGAACCAGTCGCCAAGCAACAGATCGATCTGATCTTAGTTCCTGGTCTTGGGTACAGCCGTGACCGGCACGCCCGGATTGGATTTGGTGGTGGCTACTACGATCGTTACCTCGCTGATTATCCGGGTAAGAAGTTGACACTGGCTTATGACGAGATGGCTTTTGAACACGCTGAATGGCCGGTTGATCAATATGACGTCTTGTTAGACGAACTCTTGGTAGCAGGGGATGAACAACATGATGAGAATTAAACGCTGGTGGCAAACTGAACCGGCTATCACGCAGGTGCTACTTGGAATTACTGTGGCAGTCTTCTTAGTCGAGTGGCTGATGGGCGACGGCGCCATGCTGATTTTTAATTCACTAGGTGCTAAGAACAATCAAGCAATTGCGGCCGGCCAGTGGTGGCGATTGGTGACGCCGATGTTTTTACATATGGGACTTACCCATATTGCACTGAATGGTGTCGTTATTTATTTTATGGGCATGCAAATTGAAGCAATGTATGGTCATTGGCGGATGCTGGCAATTTATATTTTGGGTGGCATTAGTGGTAATATTATGAGTTTCGCGTTATCCAATAATCAGTCAGTAGGGGCCAGTACGGCGTGTTTCGCACTCTTTGGTGCCTTTTTGACGATTGGGGAATCGTTCTGGGAAAATCCAGTGATTCGCCAGCTCACGAACCAATTTTTACTACTAACCGTTTTGAATTTAGTATTCGATATGTTCTCGAATGGCATTGATATCTGGGGACATGTCGGGGGTCTAGTTGGTGGCTTTTTGTTAGGCTATCTGCTGGGTGTACCACGAATTGGCAAGATTGCGCCGCTGAAACGAATTGTGGCAACGGTTATTCTAGTCATTGGCTGGTTAGCTTTACTAAAAATGGGTTTTACAAATGCTAATTTAACTGTATAATTAATCGAGGATATGCACATGAAAACACTTTACGACGTCCAACAATTACTTAAAAAATTTGGCGTGTACGTGTACGTAGGCAAGCGAATTTGGGACATTGAGTTAATGGCCATTGAGATCGATCATCTCTATCAAGCTGGTGTCATTGACCCGAAGATGTATGCCCGCGTCAAGCTCGTATTGAGCCATGAGCACCGGATAGAAGCAGAACGCGCCCGTGAAGACGCGGCGCATGACTAATGGAGGGATTTAGCAACATGGAGCGTAAGTTAATCGGAGTCGACCTTGGTGGGACGACAACTAAGTTTGCCATTTTAACAGAAAATGGTGATATTCAACAAAAGTGGAGTATTGAAACCACGATTTTAGATGAAGGGGCCCACATTGTGCCTAACATCATCGATTCCATCAACCACCACATTGAGTTATATAAGATGGACCGTTCTCAATTTATCGGAATTGGAATGGGGACTCCCGGGACCGTTGATTTGGATAATGGTACGGTTATCGGTGCCTACAACTTAAACTGGAAGACCTTACAACCAGTTAAGGCTCAAATCGAAAAGGGAACTGGCATCAAATTTACGCTGGATAACGACGCTAACGTTGCTGCACTTGGCGAACGTTGGAAGGGCGCTGGCGAAAACGGTAGTGACGTTGTCTTTGTAACGCTTGGAACTGGTGTTGGTGGTGGGATCATCGCCGATGGCCGTTTACTCCATGGTATTGCCGGTGGTGCCGGTGAAATTGGTCACGTAACGGTTGAACCAAACGGCTACATGTGTACTTGTGGTAAGAAAGGTTGTTTGGAACAATACGCTTCTGCAACTGGTGTCGTTCACGTTGCTCGCGATATGGCAGAAGAATTCTCTGGTGCTTCTAAGTTGAAACAATTATTAGACAACGGTGAAGAAATTAGTTCAAAGATCACTTTCGATTTAGCTAAAGAAGGCGATGTCTTGGCTAAACGCGTTGTTGATCGGGTTTCTTATTACTTAGGCTTGGCATTAGCTAATGTCGGGAACACGATGAACCCATCTTCAATCATTATCGGTGGTGGGGTTTCAGCTGCTGGTGATTTCTTATTAGATCAAGTCATCAGTTACTTTAACCAATTCACATTCCCAACGATTCGCGACACGACTGCTTTGAAGTTAGCGGTCTTAGGTAACGACGCTGGTGTTATCGGAGCAGGTTCATTGGCCCAACGGTTTATTTAAGTTAAAATCAATCGTCAAGAAGCTTGGAAGTAATGTCCGAGCTTCTTTTTTATACTAAGCTCCAAAAACTGTGCTGATTAGGTTGTGGTTAAAAACTGAGCGCCAATTGCCGATGCTGATTTGGGCTCATGTCCTCAGACTATGCGCGATTTTAGTTTCATGTCGGTATGTTGTTGTAACGGCGTATGAACTGTTACGCGATTTGGCACAAGGGATACGAATCGACTAGCGTGAATTGAATTAGATGACAGAATTGATTGGAGAAGCAGGATGGTAAAGTTATTATTGTCTTCACGGGCGTTTAGCACTGTGGCCGTAACGGACGCCTTTTTCACTTTAGTGGCGCCGGTGGCTAAGAACAGTGCGAGAATTGTGATTATTGTCAATTCGGTCAGCACGGGTAAAAATCACCCCCAAATGGTGGCACTACAACAAACGGTTCAGCAGCTTGGATATGCGCACGTGCAGCTCCTAGATGTATTGACGGATGATTTGGCCGCATTGAATACGGCAACGGTCATTATTTTGAATGGTGGCTACGAGTTTTTACTGTTGAAGAATCTGCGTGAAACGCACGTGCTGGAACGACTGAGGACTCTCGCGCTGGCGGGCAAGCCAATCTACGGTATTAGCGCCGGGGCTATCTTGTTAGGCCCGGATTTAGACCTGTACGCCTATTTATACCCGGAGGACAACACCGAGCAACTGGCAAGCACAACAGCCATCAATGCGACGACGATCCGTATTTATCCGCATTATGATGTTCATTGTGAAGTAAAGCCGCAATTGCCGCAGTTGATCACTGACTGGGAACATAAGACGGGCGTTACGGTCAAACGGTTGACTAACAATCAGGGATTACTGGTGCATGGTAGTCAGATTCAGATGATCGATTCAGATTCATAAATGTGATACCGCGATGCTTGGTTTTGAATTAACAGCGTGGTTAAATGCGGGTCTCAGGCCCCCGACCGTTTTAATGGATTTCTTTAAACCGTGGGTGAGTACGGCCATAAAGCAATCAGTGGGACTTCAGGATTAGTCAGCAGTTTAATCGCGGCTTTTCCTGCTTACCCCTAGTAAAAGTAAGCGGTTTTGTGTAAAATAGATAAGTAGAAATTAGGAGGGATAACGTGGTTTTAGGTGCATTGAGCGGCATGGCGTATGTTAACATCGTGTTAGTTATCATAATCGCGGCCTACTTTATTTATGAGTTGTATAGTTACATTCGACGGCGTCAGGTGTCCACGATGTTGGACGAAGAAGCGTTTCAGGCGGGAATGCGTAAAGCACAAGTGATTGATTTGCGTGAAAAGAAAGAGTTTGACGCTGGTCATATTCTGGGGGCTCGGAATATTCCGTTCAACAGTTTGAAAGTTCGGATGAACGAACTTCGCAAGGATATGCCAATCTACGTTTACGATCAAACCCATACGTTAAGTACACGGGCCGTCGTCACATTAGCTAAGAATGGTTATTCACAGCTATACATTTTAAAACCCGGTTACGCACGTTGGGAAGGTAAGACGAAAAAAGCGAAGTATTAAAAAATGGCGGCTAGAACAACAACTTGTTCGGCCACCATTTTTTATTTAATTAACCGTTGTGAGCTGAGCGACTCTTGCGCATCGCCTTTTTCCGGTTTTCTTCGAATTTGTTTTCTTGGTCTTCGATTGGATCAACAACTTGCTTCTTAAATGATAAGACGGAGCCAATTACGGCACCAGCAGTTGCGACGACCCCAAACAAGAAGCCACGGGTAAATGATTTCATTAGTAAAACCTCCTAGCAATTGTTAGTTTTATTATGCTTGTTTTATGCGGAGATAGCAATCAATTCAATCTGATTTTTAAAAAAGTGGGGTGAAACGCAATGCTTACTCAAATTATTGCTCATCGTGGTAGCAAGGGGACCAGGCCGGAAAATACGTTACCAGCGTTTATTGCGGCTATCGAGGATGGTGCGGATGGCATTGAGACTGACGTACACTTGTCGCGAGACGGGCAACTGATTATTATGCATGATGAGCTCGTCGACCGCACGACTAACGGAACGGGTCGGATTGTGGATCACACGTTGGCCGAGTTAAAGCAATTGGACGCTGGTGTTAAGTATGCATCAGCCTATGCGGGAACGCGTATTCCGACTTTAGATGAAGTGGTTCAATTATTGATTCAATACAACTTTACTGGTATTTTTAATCTGGAAATCAAAACTAATAAGATTCATTATGAGGGGATCGAAGACTTGGTAGCGGATTATTTTAACCATCATCAAGTTCCGTTTACGCTAATTTATTCGAGCTTCTACGGAAAGTCGATCGAACGGTTGCATATTTTACAGCCCGAGGTCGAATCGGATAGCCTGTTCAAGACTAAGGTTCAAACTGCGAAGCGGCTTCATGCGCAACACATTGTTCTCGGTTATCATCCGGATATTCGTTGGGTGCGAGTTCACTGGCTCTTATTGCCAAAAGTGCAGTTGCGGCCATGGACGGTCAACACGGAACGCGATATGCGGTTCTGTTATCGTCATCGGTTTGCGGGACTGATTACCGACTACCCTGGATTAGCACGAAGAATTCGTAAGCAGGTACAAGGAGGTTAAACGAGTGACAACAGTAACTAAACATAAAGTATTACTAATCGCGGGACCAACAGCAGTCGGTAAGACGGCATTATCGCTAGCGCTGGCTAAACAGCTGAATGGTGAAATCATTTCAGGAGACTCAATGCAGGTCTATCGTCACTTGGATATTGGTACGGCTAAAATAATGCCGGAAGAGCAGGCGGGCATTCCCCACCATCTAATCGATATCAAAAATATTGATCAGCGTTTTACAGTCGCTGAATTTGTCAGTCGGACGACGGCGTTGATCATTGATATTAGTGCTCGGGGTAAACTGCCTATTATTGTGGGTGGAACTGGCTTTTACTTGCAGTCCTTGTTGGCGGGCTATCAGTTTGGACCAGCGGATAATGAACCTGATATGGTGTATCGTCAAGCTTGGTTTGATCGTGCCGCTGTCGAAGGTTCGGATGTGGCGTGGATGGCGTTGAAACAGCGTGATCCGCAGGCAGCCACCGCAATTGCGCCCGCTAACTTGGTACGGGTCGTACGGGCGTTGGAGTACGTGCATACAACTGGTCAGCTTTTTTCTGAGCAGGCGGATACGCACGGTGACACACTGGATGCTTATACCTTATGTCTGACCGCGGAGCGAGCGCTGCTGTATACTCGGATCAATCAACGTGTCGATCAAATGGTAGCGGCCGGATTGGAACAAGAGGCGCGGTGGCTATTTGACCAAGGTGGCGCCATGTTACCGGCTGGTAAGGGGATCGGGTATCACGAATGGTTCCCTTACTTTAATGGGGAGCAGACGCGTGACGAATCAATTGCTAAGATCAAACAGGACTCACGTCGTTATGCGAAGCGTCAGTTGACTTGGTTCCGTAACAAGATGTCGGTCGACTGGATCAATCTATTGGAACACCCTGAATTACGGGTCTCGATTGACCAACGGCTAGCTAGTTGGTTAAGCTAAATTATAAATTGGTATACCTATGATAAAACGTGTGATATTTTCTAACATGAATGATTGACATTCGATGATAACATTGCTAATATTAAGTCTGTATTAAAGAGGAGGGTCGTTATGAAGGAAAAGGAACTCCGTCGCTCGTTGGCCGTCTTGCCAATTGGTACGGTTATGAAGCTGACCAATTTGTCTGCGCGACAAATTCGCTACTATGAAGAGCAAGAATTGATTACGCCGGAACGAAATGCCGGTAATCGGCGAATGTTTTCGTTGAATGATGTTGATCGTTTGCTTGAAATCAAGGATTACTTAGCAGATGGCATCAATATGGCTGGAATCAAAGAAATATATGCGCTCCAAAAACAGCGAGCTGAGCAGAAGCAAGCTGACTTGGCTAAGCCGCTAACTGATCGCGATGTGCGCCGAATCCTTCATGATGAATTCCTGAATCTCGGAGGCTTGCAGTCCGACAAGGGCCCCAATTATCCGGCACACTAAGATGTTTGCATTCGTTAGTCAATCAATTTAAGGAGCGATTTTCATGGCAAAACAGTCCTACTCAAAAGACGATATCCGCCGCATCGTCAAAGAAGAAAACGTTAATTTTTTACGGTTAATGTTTACTGATCTATTCGGCACAATTAAGAACGTTGAAGTTCCAGTTTCACAACTCGACAAACTCTTGGATAACAAGTTGATGTTTGACGGTTCATCCATCGATGGGTTTGTTCGGATCGAAGAAAGTGACATGTACCTGTATCCTGACTTATCAACTTGGTTGATCATGCCTTGGAACACGGAACATGGTAAAATTGCACGGATTATCTGTGAAGTTTACACGTCTGACCGTAAGCCGTTCGAAGGGGATCCACGGAACAACTTAATTCGTGTCTTGAACGATATGCGCGAAGCAGGTTATACGTCATTTAACTGTGGGACTGAGCCTGAATTCTTCTTATTCAAGATGAATGAAAAGGGTGAACCAACGACCGAATTGAATGATAAGGGAAGTTACTTCGACTTATCACCAATGGACTTGGGTGAAAATTGCCGCCGGGACATTGCACTTGAACTTGAACGACTTGGTTTTAACGTTGAAGCCAGCCATCATGAAGTTGCACCTGGTCAACATGAAATTGACTTTAAGTACGCGGATGCTTTATCTGCAGCCGATCATATCCAAACGTTCAAATTGGTCGTTAAGACCATCGCACGGAAATACAATTTGTGGGCAACCTTTATGCCTAAGCCGTTAAACGGTGTCAATGGTTCTGGGATGCATGTGAACATGTCCTTGTTCCATGATCAAGGCAATGCCTTTTATGATGCTAATGATAAGAATGGCTTAGAGTTATCATCAGACGCTTATCACTTCTTAGGTGGTTTGATGAAGCATGCCCGGTCATACACTGCTGTCACTAACCCGACAGTCAACTCATACAAACGCTTGGTTCCTGGATATGAAGCGCCCGTTTACGTGGCCTGGTCAGCATCTAACCGGTCACCAATGATTCGGATTCCAAGTGCACGGGGCTTGTCAACGCGCCTTGAATTACGGAGTGTGGACGCTTCAACTAACCCATATTTGGCCTTTGCAGCGGTTCTTGAAGCTGGCTTGGACGGAATCAAGAACGGTATTGAACCACCAAAGAGTGTTGATCGTAATATCTATGTTATGGATGAAGATGAACGGGCTGCAGCTGGTATCGCTGACTTACCATCAACGTTACACAATGCGCTGAAAGAGTTCCAGACAGATCCGACGATGAAGAAGGCGTTAGGGCCACATATTTATCAGAGTTTCTTGGAAGCTAAACGGCTTGAATGGGCTTCATACCGTCAACAAGTTAGTGAATGGGAACGTGATCAGTACATGGAATTGTACTAAACCATTAATTGAGATAAAAATACGACGGTTAGGGCACCTTAAATGGCGAACTAGCCGTTTTTGTTATAAAATTGGTAAATTAGTGGTGTTAACCTTTATTAATGCACTAATTTTCGGTAACATTAGGAACAGCAATGCAATTCAGCAAGTTTTCAATTATTATTGATTGCAAGGAGATTATTATGGAAAAACAAAATCAGCCTGATCTTGAAAAACAAGATCAACCTACGCGCGCGCTTACGAAGCGACTTCAACAAAAGTTAGACTATGTAACTACGGTGCGCCAAGCAATTACGGCTGGTGACGACCGGTTGATCTACGAATTGATCGATGGTGACCACTATCACCAAGCCTTACTTAACGAGGAACCGGATCCAACCCGTAACGCCCAAGTGGATTTAATTACGGATGTCTATCCGGCAATCAGTCACTACTTGAGTACCAAGTTAATTGATTATTTGGCTCATGAGTACCCATTCTTTTATTATGAAGAAACCCAACTCGGCGAATTTCAGATTTACTTTGGTAACTGGTGGGATCGGCGCCGGTTTGGTAAATTGAACGTTTTGAAAGTCGCCTTTGAATTTAGTTCGGAAGAATACAATAAATTACAAAAGACGTTTGAACTGGCTCCCGCGCACAAACGTTTCAATACAGATCGTATTCAGCAGATCTCAGCTGGTAGCGATCAGCTACAGAAACTGATTGACGCGCAATCAGACCGTGATGCGCAAAAAGAAGAATTGCGGCAGCAACTAAAGGAAAATGGGCAACGTAACTCACTATTTGATTCTGGTCGGATCAAAGAAGAACGGCAGCAAATTATTGACCAGTTAACTAAGTTGGCCGATGAAGACGAACAAGCTAATAATGCCCATGCAACCATGAAGGATAACGAAGCTAAGATTTTAACGCTTTCTAAGGAAGATACGATTTTAGCTTATGAGAAACAAGCGATTGAAAACGCCTTTAAGAGTTTTGAGAATTTTAATGAGCGTAACCGTAGTCTTTATGTTGACTACTTGACCACGCTGATTGGGAAGGCGCAGGTAGCGGCTGATGGCGAATAATACGGACAAGCAGATGGACACGGCAACACTGAGCACTCACGGTAAGCTGAGTACGTTCAATGAGGGCTTAAAAAAAGGACTCGCTAATGGTGAAAAATTTACGGCCTTGATGGACCAACTGATTGATACAACTGACGGGGAGACACTGTTAGCAGCGGCACAACAGCTAGCAGACTTTAAACTGGATACGGCTTACGTGACGTTTCCCCATCAATATCAGAATGCCGATTATTATTTGATCTTCATGAGTCGGTTATTGGGCATGCATGGTGATGAACAAGCGGTGCTGAATTCTCAACGGCATACTGAAGCGCTGTATCACGTTTACGGGGCGCTAACGGATGATTACACCTTCTTGTATCAAGTGGTGAACAACGGCAACGGTGGTGCATATTATCGTGAACAAACAACTGGCGAAAACTTGTTTTATATTCATTTAGAACGGCGCTTGTTACGGTTTAATAGTTCGGCGTTTACGAATTTATTTATTAATAAATTATTGTTGAAGGGGACTGGGGTTGACCAAATTAATACGGTTCTCGCAACGCTAATTAAATTTGGACATTGCTTACAAGATGATTTTGGCTTTAACGTCGACTTTAATATTTTGGACGTTGCTAACGCGGCTAAATATGAACTTCGGTCGGCTAATTTAGATCGGGCAATCGTTGACAAATTGTTTGTCAGTGCGGCTAAGAATGAGCACATGTTGCGTAATTCACAGCAAGGACATGGTGCCCAAATTGAACTGCGGGCTGGTTTGACAGTTGATATCTTTGATGCAGCTGAAGCTGGCGGTAGTCAACAATGGGTCCTGACTGTTCATGATCCTGATCAAGCAGTTTCGTGGTTTGACGTGTTGTTACACTTTGGGTTCATGCGTGATTGGTACTTAGAAAATATCGATTCGCTAGAAATAAAAGCGGATCCATTAGTATTTGCTTAAGTAACGGGGGTATTAGATGTTAGAACTAACAACGTTATTACAACAGTCGATTCGTTTAGACCGCGATATTACGGCCCGTCAACAGATTCATTGGCGGCCACAAGAACGGTTGCAAAATGCGATGGTCTCACTGGACGTCGAATTGGCAGAAATGGCTAATACGTCGGAATGGTTCAAAGTTTGGAAGATTCATCGTGGCAAAGCGGATCCTGATAAGACACACCGCGCAACGCTGCTGAACGAATACGTAGATGCGATGGACTTCTTCTTCCTTGTCTCAGCGATTCAACAGTGGACGCATTTGATTCCAGTAACGCCTGAGCAATTGACTACGATTGCGTCTAAGCCGGCGACTGATTTGAATAAACAGTACTTGGCGATCAAGCACCTCCTCTATGATGCTTACTTTAACCATCGTCAGGAGAGCTACCAGCACGCTTGGCACGTTTTCTTGAAGATTGGGCTAGTTGATTTTGGTTTTACTCAGGACGAGATACAGACGGCGTTTACGGCCAAAAATCATGTCAATGAGCAACGACAAGCAAATAACTATTAAAAAAATAACCTAATTGCGCGATTTGATCACGTAACTAGGTTATTTTTAAGCCTCTGTCATTAATTGCGCGTCGTTATCGGCGTCTTGTGCAACTAAGTCATTAACTTGGTCGATCAATGTTTGTCGTTGATCAAGATCATCGTCGCATTCAAAGAAGGCCCCGAGTTCCTCAGCTAAAGTATCTTTGCCCGCATCCATATACCGAAAGTCATTGCTGGTGATCGTATAGTGCTGGTGATCTGGCATCCGGACGATGACACAACCAGTGGCTGACTTTCCCTTGGTGGCTTTGTCCGTAAACTCGACCGCGAGTACGTAGGGCCCGTCAGTTGAACGATCTTTGATGGCATGCGCGATATTTCCGGCAATTGCTTCAAGTTTCAATATGTTTCACCTCAAAACATATTATACGCACTATTAGGATGGGATGCGAGAATTGATTTAGTCCATCAGCTGCTCGGCCAGCCGCTTCTGTTCAGCGTAGAAAGCGTTAAAGGCGTGGTGGGCGTTGATGACTAGGTGGTAATGGTGCTGTGCGACTAATAAGTTATGATGAAATTCAAAGGTGTCACGCCCTTGCTGAATAAACGTTAAGTAATCGTTCAGATAAATGTTACTGGTTAAGCCATGGCGTAAAAGCATTGTTGATTCCCCCAGACAGTATTAGATACGTTGATTGTACTACACCAAGGTTGTGGTGGATTGGACGGTGTCTTGATTGTAAATTGGTATTATAAACGACGACTGTTACAATTTTGATATTTTCAGTTTGTCTTCCACCAAATTAATTGGATAGAATGCAATTTTTAGGTAATAGGGTGATATTGTCCAATGCGGCAAATGCTCTTTCACTCATACAAGCTGTGAACCTAATACTTTTGTTTTTTTATGTGGATGCTCAGTTTAGGTAGTTGTTGACCTTTTTAATATCTATGCCGTCAATTGGCTGATTTAATAAGCACGAATACGATTTGGCTGCCGAAATTTATTAGAAACCAAAAATAGAGAAGTTTGCTAAACGTTGGTTTAACAAGCTTCTCTATTTTAAAATGGCAGGTCCGAATCGATGGTATGTCACGAGTGAGACTTGAACTCACAACCCTCCGCTTAGAAGGCGGATGCTCTATCCAGTTGAGCTACCGTGNTTGCTAAACGTTGGTTTAACAAGCTTCTCTATTTTAAAATGGCAGGTCCGAATCGATGGTATGTCACGAGTGAGACTTGAACTCACAACCCTCCGCTTAGAAGGCGGATGCTCTATCCAGTTGAGCTACCGTGACAACAACAAGATTAATTATAGTTAAGAAACTGGAGAGTGTCAATTTTTATTTAATTTTTCACCGATGTGCAGCAGTTAAAAAAAGGCGTGAGTAAGCAGAATGATGTAAAAATGTAATATTTGTAATGAAAAATCACTAAATTACAGTAAGCACATTTTGCTGAGATAATTGGTCATTATGGTGAAAGTCAAAAATGAAGTTAGCCTGGTGAACGAGGAAATTGTTTTCATGAATACCAATTAATGCTTGAAGAACGACACAATATAAACGCTGTAATAGCGGTAACTAAGTCCGGTCATCATTAATTTAATTTTTGCAAGACGGGGTTGTTAAATGGCGACGGCGAAGAACCAATATCTCCTAAAATACTTAAGAAAAGATAAAGAAATTAACAAAACTGACTAAAATAGTTTATTTCGCTTGAAATGTTACTGTAACAAAATGATAATAATCATGTAACAAGGAAGGAGAATTCTTATGGGTTCAGTATTTGCAATCGTCGGGATCATCGCCATCGCTGGTGGCATTCAATATTATTCAAACTTTGTTGCCAAAGAAAATGCAAGCAGTAAGCATTTCACTGCTTCCCGTAATGACCGTTAGTCAACGGGAGTTCTTATCTTGCACATTGGCATTATACAATCAAGTAATTAAAAAAGAACTGCTCATTCAAGATGAGCAGTTCTTTTTTAATTACTTGATTTTTGGTGTTTTTTCGATGATGTCAGTCTTGCCGGCAGCCCAACGTTGGATAGCAGCAACTTCTTTTTCGCGACGAATGCGCTTTTGCTTCCCAGCAACTGGCCGACGTGATGCCCATGTGTTATATGGTTTTGCAACAACAGTCATAAGAGTATGTCCCTCCTTTGATTAGTCCAATAACGACTATATTAAACAAGAATAGTGTACATTGCAACCGAATTAACAGGAAAAGCCAGACTTTTCCCAAAAATTGCATTATTAGTATAACGGTTATTTCGGTCGGTTGTCAAGATAAAATCCTTTACAGCGTTTCTAAAGATCAATTTAGCTTTGAATTGATGCTAAGGCATGTAAGGACTAACCAGCTAGTATGATAGTGGCAGGTAGGTGAGCCCCATATCAATCATGTGTCAGTCGAATGAATGGGCCAGATAGATCACTGAGAACCATCTTAGACGTAATCTAACTATTTGTCCGGCTGATTATCATCTGTTAGACGCTCTTAGTAATTAATGTTATATTAATTATGAAATGAAAGTAGGGAGCAGATATGAGTCATGAAGTTGATCCGCGTGTCGATAAAACTCGGCGGCGCTTGCGACAAGCATTAATTACACTATTACAGACAGAAACAGTCGATAACATTTCCGTGCAAAAACTGACTAGTACGGCAGCAGTTACCCGCGGAACATTTTATCTCCACTATAAAGACAAGCCAGCATTTGTTGATCAGGCCCTAGATGACTTGGTAAGTGAATTGTTTGAAACGGCCATCGTGACGGTTTCAGTGGGTGATATTATGACCAATCCGGCTGACCCGTTACAGCGGGTGCATGTTTTTTCCTTATCAAAGGCACTCGGTTACATCAGTCAGCACGCGGAAGCCTTTGAGACGCTATTGTTAGATCAGCGCCAGTTAGCGGTCAATCAACGGATCAATCAGCAGATGACGACGTGGATGACGAAATTTCACCGTGATTTTCAGGATCAATTTGCTGATTTGGAAGTACCGGTCAGCATTCAAATCGCGTATTACGTTTCTGCGACAGTCGGCCTGATTACTGATTGGTTAGCTAATGATATGATCTACACGCCACATTACTTAACCAAGTGTATTAAAAAAATGCACCATTTGATGACGGTAGGGAGCATTAGTTTCACGGACTTTTTTGTGAAGTGAAATCAATCCTTGACTATTATGAAAAAATTTGATAATATTTTCCTGTTGTATTTGTGGACTTCTACAGCTACAACCGCACGGATTGAGTCTTAAGTTCAGCAATGGCACTTACATTCGGCGAGTCTAAGTGATTTATAATTTAAGGAGGTGCACAAACGTGTACGCAATTATTGTAACTGGTGGTAAACAATATAAAGTTGAAGCAGGCCAAGCAATTTACGTTGAAAAACTTGACGCTGCTGCTGGCGACAAGGTTACTTTTGATCAAGTAGTCTTTGTTGGTGGTGACACAACTAAGGTTGGAACGCCGACTGTTGATGGTGCGACGGTTGAAGGTACTGTTGAAAAGCAAGGCCGTGACCGTAAAGTGGTTACTTTCAAGTACAAGGCCAAGAAGGGCCAACATACTAAGAAGGGTCATCGCCAACCATACACTAAGGTAACGATCGACACAATTAATGCATAATTAAGAAAGTAGGCATTCTTTATGATTCAGGCAACCATTTCTCGTAATGCGACCGGTCAAGTGACCGCTTTTAAGTTGACGGGACATGCTGATTCAGGTGCTTATGGACAAGACATCGTTTGTGCAGCGGTTTCGGTGTTAGCAATTAGTACAATCAATGGGATTGAACAAGTTGCCCGCTTGCAACCCGTAGTACAAAGTGATGAAACCAATGGTGGGCTATTAATTGCAGATTTCACTAAGCTGGACTTGGCGAACACACAATTACAAACCTTACTTGAAAGTTTCACACTTGGTTTGAACGATGTGGCCACGAATTACGGAGATTACATCCGAGTTCGTGAACAAACACGATAACCACATTCGGAGGTGGACTTTACTATGTTAATGAACTTGCAATTCTTCTCTCACCATAAAGGTGGCGGTTCAACTGCCAACGGTCGGGATTCAGCTGGTCGGCGTTTAGGCGCTAAGCGGGCTGACGGCCAAACTGTTAAGAATGGTAACATTCTTTATCGTCAACGCGGAACCCATATTTACCCAGGTGTAAACGTTGGCCGTGGTGGCGACGATACATTATTTGCAATGGCTGACGGTGTCGTTCGTTTTGAACGCAAAGGTCGCGACAAGCGCCAAGTATCTGTTTACCCAGCAAAATAATTTTTGAAGAGCCTCTGCAGGGAGGCTCTTTTTTTGTGAAGCAATCTAGGGATACCTGCGACTATTATTGGTTCACGGGCCGCTTAGCCGTAAACGTAATTGATTGACGAATGGCCTTCAATAAATCATTACCTTCAGTTTTTGGAAAGTTTGGTATAATGAAGCGTGAGGTAATGATGGGAGTGACGAAATAATGAGTCGAGTTGAACGGTTACAAAATAAGTTTGATCAGTTAAAAATTGATGCGTTTTTAGTTTCAGATGGAGCTAATCTTCAATATTTAACAGGAATGGCTGATATGGCCGGCGATGGTTATCTGCTAGTACTGGCACAGGAAGCCTATCTGATTACGGATGCCCGTTATCAGACAGCTTTTGCCGGTCACTATGATGACCAGCACCTAGTCATTACACGTGATTATCTGGGGGCCGTTTGTGATATTATTGCCAAAACCGGTACTGGGGTCATGGGCTTCGAGGCCGAGATTCCATATACAGCCTACAGTTACTTAGATGAGAACTTGGTCAGTGATTTGGTTGCGTTACCAGACGTGGTCGATGAGTTGCGCATCACCAAGAGTGTTGATGAGATTGACCGGCTACGAGCGAGTGCACGTTTGGCGGATGCTGGTTTCGAATACGTAACGAGTATCGTGCGACCAGGCATGCGTGAAATCGACGTTAGCAACCTGTTAGACGCGTTTATGCGGACGCACGGTGCAAGTGGGCCGTCGTTCACGACAATCGTACTTGGTGGTGCACGAGCGGCTTTGCCACATGGGACGGCTTCTAAAGCACTCTTGACGGCCGGGCAACTTGTTACTCTTGATTTTGGTTACTTTTTGGACGGGTACACGTCAGATATGACACGGACGTTTGCTTTAGGTACTCCGGATGATAAGTTGGTTACGGCCTACCAGGCGGTGCAGGCCGCTCAACAGGCTGTGATCGATCAGGTCCAAGCAGGAGCAGCCACTGCTCAACTGGATGCAGTTGGCCGCGATTTGCTGACAAAAGCGGGCTATGGTGACGCCTTCAATCATGGTATGGGTCACGGCATTGGTCTTGCCATTCATGAAGGCCCGTTGATCTCAAAAAACACGACTGGCACCTTAGTTGCAAACAGTGTGATTACTGTTGAACCCGGGGTATATTTCCCAGATTTAGGCGGAATGCGGATCGAAGATGATGTCTTAGTGACTGCTGAGGGCCATGAACGACTGACGACTGCAACTCGTGATTTACTGATTTTATAGTTAAGACAGTTGCCACAGCGGCTCGGTCTTGTTATAGTTATAAAGATATATTTGAGGAGGATTTTTAAAAATGATTTCAACTGCAGATTTTAAAAATGGTTTGACGATTGAAGTAGACAATGCAATTTGGCGCATCGTGGAATTCCAGCACGTTAAGCCTGGTAAGGGTGGCGCGTTTGTTCGTTCAAAGCTTAAGAACTTACGGACAGGAGCCGTTCAAGACAAGACTTTCCGTGCCGGTGCGCGGATGGAACAAGCGCCAATTGAAAAGAGTACGATGCAATACCTTTATGCCGATGGTGACAGCTATGTCTTCATGAATACGGAAACTTATGAACAAATTGAAATTCCTGGCGACCACATTCAAGACGAATTGAAGTTCTTGAAGGAAAACATGGAAGTTCAAGTAACGCTTTATAAGGGTGAAGTGTTGGGAATCGATTTGCCAAACACGGTTACTTTGGAAGTTGCTGAAACTGAACCAGGGATTAAGGGTGATACCGCTTCCGGTGGCTCCAAGCCAGCTACGTTGGAAACTGGTGCAATTATTCAGGTACCATTCTTCGTTAAGGCCGGTGACAAGCTGATCGTTAACACCGTTGACTCCACGTACGTTTCACGGGCTTAATTTTTAGAAAAACTAATACCGGCAAACATGGAATTGGAGGAATGTCAAAATGGCTGACAGTAGCAATATTACGTTACAAAGCAAAGAACCCAGCTTAGGACAAATTCAAATTGCACCAGAAGTGCTTGAAATAATCGTTGGTATCGCGGTAAGTCAAATTGATGGCGTTAACCGGATGCAAGGGACGATTTCTTCCAGTGTAAATGAGTTGTTCGGTCGCAAGAAGAATCTTGGTAAGGGTGTCAAGTTAACAATCGTCGATGATCAGATTAGTGTTGATGTGTTCGCATACTTGGACTATGGTGTTTCGGTACCAAAAGTCGCTTTAGCGATTCAAGATAAGGTCAAGCAACAAATCTTATTTATGACCGACCTCGCCTTAAGTGAAGTCAATGTCCACATCACTGGTATCGTGACTGAGAAGACTGAAAGTGCCATTGATCCAAACAACTTGTTTGGTGATGAAGATACCCAGACCGATGAAAATGAAGATGGTGAAGAATCGTGAGTTTAACGCGTCATGAAATCCGGGAAAAAGCATTTCAAGCTTTATTCGCGTTGAATGCTAACCCAGACGCTGATGAAAATCAGTTGTTCCAACAGTTACTCAACCCTGAAGAAGCGGATGCAGTTGAAATTCCCGCATATTTAAGTACGTTAGTAACTGGTGTTCGTGAACATCAAGTTGAATTAGACGCTCAAATTCAGCCTTATTTAAGTCAGAAGTGGTCGTTGGACCGACTGGCTAAGACCGATTTGATTATCTTACGCATCGCGTTCTTTGAATTGCAATTTGTTGACGACGTTCCAACTAAGGTCGCGGTTAATGAAGCAATTGAATTGACAAAGGCGTTCAGTGATGACCGCTCTCGGAAATTCGTTAGCGGGGTGCTTGGTAAAGTGGTTAAAAACCAAGCCAATTAGTCTAAAACCGAACAATCTTATGTTCTACCGTAAAAGTCTGGCGATTTGCCAGACTTTTTTTAATAACTTATTAGTAAACCGGTCATAAATCATTGTGGTGAATATGCTAAAATAAGACCAGACAGAGAAAGAGGAGTGTGGCACTTGTGACGAAGATTATTGATGGTAAGGCAGTAGCTAAGAAAGTTAACGCGCAGACGGCAACGGCAGTAGCGGAATTGGCTGCTCAGGGAATTCAACCAGGGATTGCTGTAATTATTGTTGGGGACGATGCAGCCAGTCAAATCTATGTTCGAAATAAGAATCGTAAAGCCACTAAGTTGGGGATGCACTCCGTGGTGCGGCAGTTGCCAGCGACTACTAGTCAGGACGAACTGTTAGCCATTATTGCGGCATACAATGCGGATGACAGCATTCATGGCATCTTGGTGCAGTCGCCACTACCAGCCCAAATTAATGAACCATTGATCACGATGGCCATTGATCCTAAAAAGGACGTCGATGGTTTTCACCCGACGAACGTTGGTAAGTTGATCACCAATTTTCCAGGTAATTATCCTGTAGCAAATACGCCTCGCGGTATTATGACGATGTTGGCTGACTATGGGGTTGATCCGGCTGGTAAAACGGCGGTTGTTATTGGTCGGAGTACCATTGTTGGTAAGCCGATGGCCGCTTTGTTAACAAATGCTAACGCAACTGTAACGATTGCACATAGTAAAACAGCTGACCTAAAGGCGGTCGCCCGGACGGCGGATATCTTGGTGGTTGCAACGGGGATTGCACACCTGATCACTGGTGCTGATATCAAACCAGGCGCGACGGTCATTGATGTTGGCATGGATCGTGATGAAAATGGTAAACTAGTGGGTGACGTCGATTTTGATTCTGCTCAAGGCATCGCAGGGTTGATTACGCCCGTTCCTGGTGGTGTGGGTCCAATGACGATTGCCACCTTGATGCAGACAACGGTGGAACTTGCAAAGTGGAGTGATGTAAGTGAGTGAAAGTCAACAATATTTGACAGTGACAGCTTTAACTCAGTATTTAAAACGTAAATTCGAGGTTGATCCGTATTTAGGTAAAGTGTACCTAACGGGGGAAGTTTCTAATTATCGTCCCCGGCCTAATACGCATCAATATTTCAGTTTGAAAGATGACCATGCCAAGATTTCAGCCATTATGTTCAAGTCGGCGTTTGCCAAGGTCAAATTTCAGCCTGAAGAAGGTATGAAGGTTCTGGTCGTGGGCCGGATTGGTCTGTATGAGCCCAGTGGTAGTTACCAGATTTATGTGGAACGCATGGAACCAGACGGCGTGGGTGCGTTGTATCAAGCCTACGAACAACTTAAAAAGAAATTAGCGGCTGAGGGCTTGTTTAGTGCACCCAAAAAGCCGCTTCCGCGCTTTCCAAAGCGAATTGCAGTGGTCACTAGTCGTAGTGGCGCAGTGATTCGCGATATTATCACGACTACTCGGCGCCGTTTTCCGATTGCGCAGATCGTTTTGTTTCCATCTCAAGTTCAAGGTGATGCGGCTGCGGCCGAAATTAGTCGGCAGATCGAACGTGCCAATGCGCAAGGTGATTTTGATACATTAATTATTGGGCGTGGTGGTGGTTCAATCGAAGATCTGTGGCCATTCAACGAAGAAGTGGTTGCGCGTGCAATCGCACAGAGTCAACTGCCAGTTATTTCATCCGTGGGGCATGAAACGGATACGACAATTGCTGACTTGGTCGCAGATGTGCGGGCGGCCACCCCAACTGCGGCTGCCGAATTAGCGGTACCAGTATATAACGATGTTTTATTACAATTAAAGCAAGACCAGACCCGCGTGTTCAATGCATTTCAGAATTTCGTTCAACGCGATCGACAACGACTTAATAAATTACAAACGTCGTACGTGTTTACTCAGCCGAACCGCTTGTACGAAGGGTATTTGCAGAAGTTAGACTTCTTAAATGAGCGACTTAAACAGGCTGGTCAAAATAACTTTAATCTGGCAAGCCAGCACTACCAGCGTGTTTTTCAACAATTACGACAGCAAACGCCGATTCACCAAGTTCGCCAGGCACAAACGCAACTGCTTAACTTGCAGCAACGGCTGAATCGGGGTACCCAGTTAGTCGTGCGGCAAAAACGGCAACAACTGACGCAGACCGTCCAATCGTTGGATCTACTTAGTCCGCTTAAAATCATGACGCGTGGTTACGCCTTTGTGACGGCGGATGAACAGGTGGTTCACGGGGTCAAACAATTGCAGCCAGAACAAACGGTTGCAATTCACATGGCTGATGGTGAGGCTCAGGCACAGATTACGAAGATTGATGGAGGAAAATAATGGCTGAACAACCAACTTTTGAACAGAATTTATCACAATTAGAGACGATCGTTAATCAATTAGAACAAGGCGATGTCCCTTTAGAACAAGCCTTGGATCAATTTCAAAAGGGCGTGGCACTTAGCAAGCAGTTGCAAGCAACCCTTGAAGGTGCTGAAAAGACGCTCACTAAGATGATGAATGAAAATGGCGACGAAGTTCCATTTGAGCAAGCTGACGCCAATGAATAAGCAATTATTAACTGAATTTGAATCCAAGTGGCGTCCTCAGATTAATCAGTATTTAGATGAGCAGCTTCAAGCGTGTTCTGACCAATCAACCCTGACTGACGCCATGCGTTATTCGGTACTAGCAGGTGGCAAACGGTTACGGCCGTTATTGACGTTAGCCATTTTAGATACTTTTGATATCACAACGACGGCTGCAAACTTGCGGGCAAGTGTGGCCGTTGAGTTGATGCATACTTATTCGCTAATTCACGATGATTTACCGGCGATGGATAATGATCAGCTACGACGTGGCGAACCGACTAACCATGTTAAGTTTGGGGAAGACGTTGCCATTCTTGCAGGGGATGCTTTACAACCGTTGACTTTCGAATGGATTGCGGATAGTGGGTTACCGGCATCGATCGTCGCTAATCAAACCTTAGCATTAGCGCAGGCCACCGGACCTCGCGGGATGGTGGCTGGTCAAGTTGCTGATGTCCTTGGAGCGGGACAACATCTGGCTTTGCCAGCCTTACAACAGCTGCATCGCGAGAAGACGGGGGCGTTAATTCACTACGCTGTCCAGGCAGGGTTGATTCAAGCTCAAGTGCAACCAACCGTGCAGGAATTGCTATTACAATATGCTGATGCCTATGGATTGGCGTTTCAAATTTACGATGATATTTTAGACGTGACGAGTACGCCTGCTCAGTTAGGAAAAGCTACGCATAAGGATGCCGATGAGCATAAGAATACGTATCCAGGTTTGCTGGGGCTTGCAGGCGCACGAACAGCGTTAGAACAAGCGGTAACAGCTGCTCAAACGGCGTTAGTAAAAGCTAGTACTGCTAGTCAACGAGGCATGGGCTTGCTTGCAGCTTTTCTAACGTATTTTACAGATTAAGGACTTAAATTTAGATGGAAAAAGAACGAGTTGACGTATTATTAGTACAACAAGGATTATTTGATACCCGCGAAAAGGCTAAGCGTGCCGTAATGGCCGGTGAAATCTTAGGTGTCAACGAAGAACGCTTAGATAAGCCGGGCATGAAGATCCCAGTGGCAACTGAATTACATTTGAAAGGCAAACCGATGCCCTACGTTTCACGTGGCGGTCTCAAACTTGAAAAAGCACTCAAAAGTTTTGAAATTGACGTGACCGACAAAACGGTCCTAGATATTGGCTCGTCGACTGGTGGTTTTACCGACGTGGTTTTACAAAATGGGGCAAAAATGAGTTACGCCTTGGATGTCGGTAGTAATCAGTTGGTCTGGAAGTTACGCCAAGATCCGCGCGTGGTTGTGATGGAACATACTAACTTTCGGTATAGTAAACTGGCAGATTTCACGCAGGGGCAACCTAACTTCGCGTCCATCGACGTTTCATTTATTTCACTACACTTAATTTTGCCCCCATTACACGCGATTATTGAAAACGGTGGTTCAGTCGTTGCTCTAATCAAGCCACAATTTGAGGCTGGCCGTGAGAATGTCGGCAAACACGGAATTGTCCGTGATCCTGCTGTTCATCAGGCGGTGTTGACAGATATCGTGGAATTTGCGCAAGCGAATGGTTATAACGTTCTAGGGCTTGATTATTCACCAATCAAGGGTGGTGAAGGTAATATTGAGTTTCTAATTCATTTACAAGCTACCGATGAAACACCACGGATTGCGCCGACTGTGTCGATTGAAAAAACTCAGGCGGCCGCTTATGAACAATTAAATCAAGCTTAAAATTGAAATCCGGACTTTCATATTTATGCATTTTGGCTTATGATGTGTTTAAATAAGTATGAATAGCTACCGGGGGTGATCGGGTGAAGAAGCAAGAGCGCCAACGCTACATTAAACGATTATTGAGTTCGAACGAAATTGAACGTCAAGAAGACTTTGTCAAGCTGTTACGTGCTGAAGATATTGACGTGACACAGGCAACCATTTCGCGCGATATTAAAGATATGCAGCTGGTCAAGGTTCCCTCGGCAACGGGCGGTTACCACTATAGTATGCCAGTTCAGAAACAAATGGATACGGAGAAAAAGCTCAAGCGGACACTGAAAGATGCTTATGTCTCGTATGCGACTCAGGATAAATTTGTCCTCATCAAGGTGTTGCCGGGTAACGGACCAGCACTAGCAACGTTGATTGAAGCAATGCATTATGACGAAATTTTTGGAACGCTAGGCGATGATGCTCATGTTCTGATTATTTGCAAGTCGTTAGCGATGACTTTAGAGCTACAACAAAAAATTCAACGCTTACTGAGTGATCACTAATTAGTAAGCTATCTTCGACCTGCTCACATGTGTGTCAGGTCGCTTTTTTTCAAAATTAACTAACGGATGCTGGTAACCAATTGCTTTTAAGGAGGGCTTGCAGTGTTACAAGAATTATCAATTACGAACTTTGCAATTATCGAACACTTAGACATTGCTTTTGAAGCCGGCATGACGGTTTTAACTGGTGAGACCGGTGCTGGTAAGTCAATTATTATTGATGCAGTCGGTTTATTAGCGGGTGGCCGCGGCTCGGCAGAGTTTATTCGGACCGGTGCTGATAAAGCCGTTTTGCAAGGCATGTTTATTTTGCCGGCTGACGGCGTGACGGCCCAATTGTTGGACGAAGCGGGGATCGAACATGCGGATAATACCGTCATTCTACAGCGCGAGATTACTAAAAGTGGCCGTAATACATGTCGCATCAATGGTATGCTGGTCAATACGACGACTTTGAAACAGATTGGTGAAACAATTGTTGATATTCATGGTCAGAATGAACATCAAGAGTTGATGCAACCTGAAAAACACCTGGGATTGCTGGACGAGTTTGCCACCGCTAAAATTCGTAAATTGAAGCAGCGTTACCAGCAACAGTATGATCGTTATCAGCAGTTAAACCGTGAACTGCGGCAAAAGAATGCGAATGAAAAAGAGTGGGCTCAACGCTTAGATATGCTGAACTTTCAAGTGGACGAAATCGCAGCAGCACAAGTCAAAGTGGGTGAAGAGGCCAGTTTGACTGCGGAACGTGACCGCTTGGATAATTACCAAATGATCAATCAAGCGCTTCAACAGAGTTACACATTGTTAGCTGCAGGTGAGGAGACGACTGGTGCGGTTGATATGGTCGGTACGGCGATGAATGCACTAGAACCGATTGCTAATTTGGACCCCGCCTTTAATGAGATTACCGTGAATGTCAAGAATGCCTTTTATGGGCTGCAGGACGCGGCCGGTCAGATTTCTAATCAGCTCGATTTGCAAGAATTCGACGAGGGTCGCTTGGATGAAATCGAACAGCGGCTGGACGTTTTGGCCCAGTTAAAACGTAAGTATGGGGACTCTGAACAACAAATCTTAGATTATTACCAAAAAATCGCGGCTGAGTTAGCCAAGATGACTGACTCTGAAGAAAATAGTGAAGATCTGGCCCAGCGGGTCGCCGATCTGAAACAACAACTACTTACGACAGGCGAAGCGTTGTCCGATAAACGGCGGGCTGCGGCGAAAGTGTTACAACGACAGATTCATCAAGAACTCAAAGATTTGTATATGGATAAGGCAATCTTTGAAGTACGATTCAAACCGACTAAGGGTCAGATCTATCGGAGTGGTCTGGACAGTGTTGAATTTTATATTCAGACTAATCCTGGTGAGCGCATGCGCCCATTGGCTAAAATTGCGTCTGGTGGGGAACTCTCACGGATGATGCTGGCTTTGAAAACCATTTTTTCTGAATCACAGGGAATTACCAGTATCATTTTTGACGAAGTTGATACGGGCGTTAGCGGTCGGGTTGCTCAAGCGATTGCTGAGAAAATCAACGGCATTGCACACTTTTCACAAGTGCTCTGTATTACCCATTTGCCACAGGTTGCGGCGATGAGTGATCACCACTACTTCATTGCCAAGAAGATTACTGGTAAACGCACGAAAACGAGTGTGACTAAGCTGGATAATGCGGCCCGGGTTCAAGAACTGGCACGCATGTTGGCGGGAACTAAAGTCACTAAGTTATCGCTTGAGCATGCGGAAGAGTTATTGCGACTGGCCGATGAGGAAAAAGACGATTAGGCTTAATTGATCGGTACCACAAGGGACGGACAACTATGGTCGGTCCTTTTTTGATGGTGTTAATTAGTGACGATAGTGTCGAGTGAGGTTTCGGTATTATTGCCAAGGCGACGATAATTCTTTACAATATAAAACGCAAATAGACGAAATATGGGTCAACGGACACGTTTTAATGAACTGTCGGGCTGGTTGGTAGTGGGTGGCTAATCTGAAGCTCCGACTACCAAAATATACCGTTAAAACGATAAAATGTTCAGTTTACATGTCATGACGTTTGCATTTTGCTTTCGTTATAAGTTATGCTTAATTACAGTACAGTTTATTCGGCAACGAAATAAACTGAGTAAATGATTGGAGTGATGAGGTTGTTTCTGACAATGGAACATTTGAATAAAACGTATCCTGGTGGCAAAGTAGCCGTTGAAGATTTTAATTTGGAAATCGAAAAAGGTGAATTTGTTTGTTTCATCGGGACGTCTGGTTCAGGTAAAACGACCACGATGCGGATGATTAATCGGATGTTAAGTCAGACTTCCGGTACCATTAAACTTAATGGTAAGGATATTAGCCAGATTGACCCGGTTAAATTACGGCGACAAATCGGTTATGTGATTCAAAATATTGGGCTAATGCCCCATATGACGATTCGAGACAATATCACTTTGGTACCACGATTGCTAAAGTGGCCCCAAGATAAAATGAATGAACGTGCTAAGAAGATGATCAAACTGGTGGAATTGCCAGAAGATTACTTGGATCGGTACCCGTCGGAGCTTTCCGGTGGGCAACAACAACGGATCGGGGTTGTTCGGGCGTTAGCAGCAGACCAAGATTTAGTATTGATGGATGAACCATTTGGGGCGTTAGACCCGATTACCCGTGAATCTTTGCAAGATCTCGTTAAGGATTTGCAGGAACGCTTAGGTAAGACGTTCGTCTTTGTAACCCATGATATGGATGAGGCGTTAAAATTAGCGACCCGAATCGTAATCATGGATGGTGGCGACATTATGCAAGTGGATACGCCAGACGGTATCTTACGTCATCCAGCTAATGAATTCGTTGAGAACTTAATTGGTAAGGATCGTTTGATTCAAGCACGGCCAAGTATTACCACTGTTGGGCAAGTGATGTTGAAAGACCCAATTGCCACCACACCAGGAAAGTCATTGACGGTCGCATTACGACAAATGCATGATAAACGCGTTGACTCGTTGTTAGTCACCGATGAAGCCGGCATCTTGAAGGGTGTGATCGGCATTGAAGACGTTGATTACAACTTTAACTCGGCTACTAGTGTGGGCGACATTATGAAGACTGATTTGTTCTATGTTCAGTCAAATTCATTGATTCGGGATACGGTCGAACGTATTTTGAAACGCGGCTTGAAGAACATTCCAGTCGTAGATGAACAACATCGCCTGGTCGGAATTGTAACGCGGGCCACCCTGGTCGATATTGTTTATGATGCTCTCTGGGGTGATGAAGACGAAGATGAAGCTGAAAATAATATTCATCATGGGGAGGACGATGCGCCCGCTGAAGGCGGTGAACAGGCATGATAACTTTCCTACAAAACTACGGCATGCAGCTGCTGGTTAAGACGTGGCAACACTTGTATATTTCAGCGTTTTCATTGTTCTTAGGCATTATCGTAGCGGTTCCGATTGGAATTCTGCTTACGCGGGTGAAGCCGATTGCGAATGTGGTCATGTCAATCGCTAGTATGTTACAAACGATCCCAGCGATGGCGTTGTTGGCATTGATGATCCCGTTTTTCGGGATTGGTGCAATTCCAGCTATCATTGCGCTGTTCATCTATTCTTTATTACCGATTCTCCGCAATACCTATCTTGGACTGGAAGACGTTGATCCGGCCTTGATCGATGCGGCTAAGGGAATGGGAATGACCGGTTGGCAGTCAATTGTTAAAGTTGAGTTACCGATGGCAGCCCCAGTTATTATGGCTGGTATTCGATTATCCGCAACGTACGTTATTGCCTGGGCCGCGTTAGCATCATACATTGGTGCCGGTGGCCTTGGGGACTTTATCTTTAATGGGTTAAACCTCTATCGAACTGACTTGATTTTAGGCGGTTCGATTCCAGTGATTATCTTAGCCCTCATCGTTGATTGGCTGTTGGGTAAACTAGAAGCAGCGGTTACCCCAAGAACCACACAAGCGTAAGGGGGATTAAAGATGAAGAAAATTAAAAAGTGGTTGTTAGGTGTTTTCGCAACGGTCGCCAGTGCGTTATTATTGGCCGGCTGTGGCTTTCCGGGTTTGTCAGGAACTTCATCCGATACGATCCGGATTGCGTCACAAAACACGACTGAACAACAGATCATGGCGTACATGATTCAAGATATGATTAAGCATTATTCTAATTTGAATACGACGATCATTAACAATTTAGGTTCTGGGACGGTTAGTTTCAATGCTTTGAAGAATGATCAGGCTGATATTTCAGCGATTCGTTACACTGGGACGGACTTAACGACGATTCTGGGTGAAAAGATGGATCGGAGTAATATCAAGTCGATTGACCAAAAAGTTCGCTCACAGTTCAACAGCAAGTATCAAATGACCTATTTCCCAAGTTATGGGTTCGCAGATACCTATGCTTTTATGGTGACGAAAGCGACGGCCAAAAAATACCATCTAAATACGGTTAGTGATATGAAAAAAGTAGCCTCGAAGCTGACGGTCGGTTTGGATCAAATCTGGACTGAACGAAAAGGTGACGGCTATCCTGCCTTTAAGAAGTTGTATGGCTTTCAATTTGGGAAGACTTATCCAATGCAAATTGGTTTAGTTTATGATGCCTTGGAATCAGGTAAAATGGATGCCATCCTCGGATACTCGACTGATGGTCGGATTGGTAGTTATGATCTGAAGATTTTAAAGGATGATAAGAATTTCTTCCCACCATACAATGCGAGTGCGGTTGCAATGAACAAGATCTTGAAAGCTCATCCGAAGTTGAAGCCAATCTTGAATCGATTAAACGGTAAAATCAGCTTAAAGACGATGCAAAACTTGAACTATCAAGTTGATAATAACTTAGTGGAACCGGAAGTTGTGGCTAAACAGTTCCTTGAAAAACATAATTACTTTGAAGGGAGTGACAAATAATGGCTCAGATGAACTTACTGCAACAGTTGATATATTATTACCAACAAAACGGTGTGTACGTGTTAAGCCAGTTCTCACGTCACTTCTTGATTTCAATTTATGGCGTGCTGTTTGCGGCAATTGTTGGGATTCCAATTGGCATTTTCATTGCCCATCATAGTCGGTTGAGTGCGACAGTGATCGCGATTGCCAATGTGATTCAAACGATTCCGTCACTAGCGATGTTATCAATCATCATGATTGGCTTGGGCTTAGGTGTGAACACGGTAATCGTCACGGTCTTTTTATACGCATTGCTACCGATTATCAAGAATACCTATACTGGAATGCAAAATGTGAGTGCTAGTATTTTGGATTCCGGTAAGGGGATGGGGATGACACGTTGGCAATTGTTACGAATGGTGGAGTTGCCACTGTCACTTTCCGTCATTATGGCTGGACTTCGGAACGCATTAGTGTTGGCTATCGGGATTACGGCCATTGGGACTTTCGTTGGTGCCGGCGGTTTAGGGGATATCATTATTCGAGGAACCAATGCTACGAATGGTGGTGCCATTATCTTGGCCGGGGCGTTACCAACAGCCTTAATGGCAATCATTGCTGATACGGTCTTGGCTTGGATTGAAAAGCGTGCTGATCCAACTCAAAAATAACGTCAGTGAGCGACAAGTAAAAGAAGCAATATAAAAATTAAGTTACTAAAAAAGATTGATTTACAGGTACTCCGTACTCACTCATTCAGGGAAGTCAGTGGAGCTGTAACATCAATCTTTTTGATTTGCATCAAAAACACCATGAGAATACGCAAGGTTGTATTGAACATGATTTCATCTTTTGATGCAAGTATTAATGATTAAACTAAACGCGTTTGATATAACGGATGGCGTCCGGGTCGACCAAGTGGGTCAGGTGTAACTGCCGATTAACTAGAACCAACTGACCACTAGCGAGGGTTTTTAACACTCCGTGAATATTATATGGTCGGGACTCAGTGAGCTGAGGCTGCATCTGGAGCATGATTTGATAGTGTTCCGTGTGCGCTTGAGCTAAGAACAAATCCCGCTGGAAAGCCGGCATCATTGGCAGTAACGGCGCAACGACGGTCGGGGCAGCAGTAAAGTCATCCATAAATTGGCGATAGGAAGCGTGTAAGTTCTTGGAAATTAGTTTCAAATTAGATTGTTGATTTTGCATATTAGCCACCTCGAACATTTGTTTGTGTTTCCATTATACGAACAGGCGTTCTAAAAAGCAAGCCTAAAATTTGAGAAAATTCACGAATAAAAATGAAAAAAAGCTGTGTAACCTTGATAATACTTGCAATATAGGGTTAAAAAGTGCAAAATAAACTTTAAAACATATTTTAATTAAGGGGAATTTGTGATCATGGCGAAACAAGGCATGTTAATCGTCTTATCAGGTCCTTCGGGTGTCGGTAAAGGTACCGTCCGCAAGGAAATCTTTGACTCAGATGATAACGATTTTCAATATTCAGTCTCGATGACGACGCGGCAAATGCGTCCGGGCGAAGTAGATGGCAAGGACTACTATTTTGTGTCCAAAGAAGAGTTCGAGGATGAAATTAAGAGCGGCGGTATGCTTGAATATGCCAAGTATGTTGACAATTACTATGGGACGCCCTTAAAATATATTAAGCAGTCGTTGGCGGCTGGCAAAGACGTTTTCTTAGAAATTGAAGTTAACGGGGCCATGCAAGTCCGCGAAAAAATGCCTGATGGCGTCTTCATTTTCTTGACGCCGCCGGATTTGATAGAATTGAAGCACCGCATCATTGGTCGTGGGACTGATGATATGAGTGTGATCAACAAGCGGATGGCAAAAGCGGTTGATGAAATCAAGATGATGCGTAATTATGATTATGCGGTTATCAATGATGAAGTCCCGCTAGCTGCTGAACGAATCAAGGCTATTATTCGTAGTGAACGGTTTAGTGTTAAACGGGTCATGCCCGAGTATGAAGAAATGTTAGGAGATGCGGAATCATGATCTTATATCCATCAGTTGATGACTTATTGAAGCAAGTTAATTCGCGTTACTCATTGATTATGTTAGCTAGCAAGCGGGCCCATGAATTGGACGCTGGTGCAGCACCAATGCTTAGCGAATACAAATCGGTTAAAACGATTGGTCGGGCCATGGAAGAAATTGCGGCCGGTGACTTAATGATCGATCCAGATGAAACTGACAAAGATTAGTAACAAAACGGTGTGCTGAGCCAGCTGGGGCTTGGCACTTTTTTTATGAAGAATGACGCGGACGTTCAGCTTCACGTTACTGTCGATTCTTGATACAATTGTTTTATTAAAGTGTAAAAATCTCGCTGGCACGGTTGCGAGATTTTTCAAAGGACGTGAAGAAGTGAGTATATGGACAAAACGCCATGTAACGGTAGTCGTTAGTGGTGGGATTGCGAGTTATAAAGCGTTAGTATTGATTCGTAGTTTGATGAAACAGGGCGCCGTCGTGCGAGTTGCGATGACAACCCATGCGGCAAAGTTTATCACGCCATTGACCTTTCAAACTTTAACGCAGCAGCCAGTGGTCATTGATGAATTCACAACGACTGACCCGCATCACGTCGTCCACGTCGCGTTAGCTGACTGGACTGAAGTGATGATTCTCGTTCCGGCTACCGCCAACTTGATTGCTAAGGTGGCTAATGGTCTAGCCGATGATGCCGCAACGACGACAATTTTAGCGACGACCGCACCCAAGTTTGTGGTGCCAGCAATGAATTCACATATGTACGCTAATCCAGCAACTCAGCGCAATTTGAAGCAACTGACGACGGATGGGTTACACGTCTTAACTCCTGCTACGGGTATGTTGGCGGAAGGCTACAGTGGTCAAGGACGCTTGCCGGAACCAGCGGTGATTTTGGCCTGGTTGACAGATCAACTGATTCAGTTGACACCTGATTTGCCATTAGCAGGACGGCGAGTTGTCGTCACTGCCGGCGGAACCCGAGAAGCCTTAGATCCGGTACGATTTATCACGAATCGTTCATCGGGGAAGATGGGCTACGCAGTTGCTCAAGTCGCACGGGAGTTAGGTGCAACTGTGACACTGATCAGCGCCACGACTCATTTAGCAGCGCCTAGTGGTGTTAAGGTCGTGACGGTTGATTCGGCTCAATCCTTATTGACGGCAGTCAGTGATATTTTTGATGATACGGATATCTTGGTCATGGCGGCGGCCGTATCTGATTATCGGCCGGCTGAATTAGCTGATCAGAAGATTAAAAAGCCAGCTGACCATGCTGACTTAACGTTACGATTGACAGAAACACCGGATATTTTAAAAACGTTAGCGGCCCGGAAGCACCAACAGTATGTGATTGGTTTTGCAGCTGAAACGCAATCATTGCTGGCTAATGCCAATCGTAAGTTAACTAGTAAAAAATTAGATTTAATTGTTGCTAACGATGTTTCCAAACCGGGAGTTGGGTTCAATGGTGATACTAATCAGGTCACACTGTTGCGGCCTGAGCAACAACCAGTTACGACGGAATTGACAACGAAAACTGCAATTGCCAAACAGATCTTGATGACGGCAATTGCGGATGGTGCAGGAACACAGGCATGATTAAGTAGAGAGGAAGAGTTGTGTGGCACAAATTGCCCAAGTATTAGTCGATGTGCCCACTATGCAGACAAATCGACCTTATAGTTATCGAATTCCAACCGCCTGGCAATCACAAGTGCAACCCGGCATGCGCGTCGTGGTGCCATTCGGCCGTGGTAAACGGCGGGTGCAGGGGTTTGTGTTAGCTCTTGATGACGTTACTAACTTTGATGGTGAGCTGAAACCAATCGACGCGGTCGTTGACCTAGCACCGGTTCTGAATACTGAAGCCTTAGCACTGACCAAGTGGTTGGCTGCCAGCACGTTTTCATTTCAGATTACCTGTGCACAGACCCTGCTGCCGGCGGTCATGCGTGCAAAGTATGAAAAACAGTTGCGAACAACAGCAACAACGCCCGCGACGATTCGAACGACGCTGTTTGGGGACCAATCGATGGTGCCGTTTGATGACGTCGCCACGACGCCGGCAATCGTCAGCCAGTTATTACGGCTGCAGGCGGCTGGGCAAGTCGATGTGTACTACCAAGTTAAAAATCAAGCACGGCGTAAAACGCAAACGGCGGTGAAAGCGGCCTTAACTAACGAAGCGCTACAGGCTGCAGTGGACCAGGTACGCGCCGGGGCTACACAACAATTGGCGGTGCTCCAGGGGTTGCTCACTTTAAATGGTGAACAGCTCTCGCAAAAGGCGTTTTGTACTCGTTTTGATGTCACGGACGGTGCCATTCGTACAGCAGTACAGAAAGGCTGGCTTAAAAAAGTGGCCGTCGAGGTTTATCGTGATCCCTACGCAACTAGTGATATTAAGACTACCAAGGCGTTACAATTGAATGATGAACAGCAAGTGGCCGTCGATCAGATTACGCAAGCCGTTGACCAAGCCGCAACCACCACGTTCTTGTTAGAGGGTGTGACGGGGAGCGGTAAGACTGAGGTGTACTTGCAATCGATGGCGGCCGCATTGGCACAAGGAAAAACGGCGTTGATGTTAGTGCCGGAGATTTCACTGACACCCCAAATGGTTCAACGCGTGAAGGGTCGCTTTGGTAAAGCTGTTGCCGTTTTGCACAGTGGATTGTCCAGTGGTGAGAAGTATGATGAGTGGCGGCGAATCCAACGAGGTGAGGCTCAGGTGGTGGTTGGCGCACGCTCAGCGGTGTTTGCCCCGCTAAAAAATCTTGGCTTAATCGTGATGGATGAAGAACATGAGAGCACGTATAAGCAGGATGATGCCCCGCGTTATCATGCTCGGCAAGTGGCTTTATGGCGTAGTCGTTACCATAACTGTCCAGTCGTACTGGGTTCGGCGACCCCATCGTTAGAAACGCGCGCCCGCGCAGAAAAGGGCGTTTATCAGCGCTTACTGCTTGCGGATCGGGTCAATCGACGGCCCCTTCCTAAGGTTTCAATTATTGATATGAAAAAGGAAATGCAACAACACGCTGAAAGCAATTTCTCAGCGCCACTGTTAGTTGCCTTGCAGGATCGGCTTGAACGTCATGAGCAGAGTGTTCTAATGCTCAATCGGCGGGGCTATTCATCGTTTGTGTTGTGCCGAGATTGTGGTTTTGTCTTGAAGTGTCCTAATTGTGATATTTCACTCACGCTACACATGGATACGCACACGATGAAGTGCCATTACTGCGGTCACGAAGAAGCCATTCCGCGGAATTGTCCGAACTGTCATAGTCGTCAGATCCGTTATTATGGGACGGGAACTGAAAAAGTCGAAGAAGAATTGCAAGACTTGCTTCCGGACGCTAACATTATTCGGATGGACAATGATACGACCCGTAAAAAGGGCGCCCATGCCAAGCTTTTAGCACAGTTTGGGAGTGGTGAAGCTGATATTTTGATTGGTACCCAGATGATTGCGAAGGGACTGGATTTTCCTAACGTGACCTTGGTCGGTGTCTTGAATGCTGATACGGCCCTAGGATTGCCAGATTTTCGCGCCAGTGAACGGACCTTCCAACTATTAACCCAGGTGAGTGGTCGAGCTGGACGGGCGGAAAAGAGTGGTCACGTGTATATCCAGACATTTAATCCGGATCATTATGCGATTCGGTTTGCACAACACCACGATTACGAAGGCTTTTTCAAGTATGAGATGCAGATGCGGCACCGGGGTGGCTATCCGCCGTACTACTTTACGGTTCAAATTACAGCGAGTGACTTAGATGAAGGGGTAGCGGCCAAGCGCATGTATCAGTTATTGCAATGGTTACGCCCGCGGTTGGCACCGTCAACGATTCTATTAGGTCCAACGCCCAAGCCAATCGCACGAGTCAATCGCCGTTATTATTATCAAATCGTGATTAAATATAAACAAGAACCCAATTTAGCTCAGACGCTGACAACGCTACTGCATGAGACGCAGGCGCAACAACGACAAGGGCTACAGATTGGCATTGACGTAGAACCCTTACATTTCATGTAATGGGATTAGGAGGAAGTTTGACAATGACATCAATCGTTTTTATGGGAACGCCTGCGTTTGCGGCACCGATTCTCAAAAGTTTAATTAAAGAACAATACCAGGTACTAGGCGTTGTGACCCAGCCAGACCGAAAAGTTGGTCGCAAACACGTCTTAACAGCTTCGCCAGTCAAAGAAGTCGCGGTTGCCCATGATATTCCCGTCTTCCAACCGGAAAAGATTAGTGGTAGTCCTGAAATGCAACAGATTATTGACTTGCAGCCCGATTTAATTGTGACGGCCGCTTTTGGACAGTTTTTACCAACAAAATTGTTGAAAGCTGCCAAAATTGGTGCCGTTAATGTCCATGGCTCGTTGTTGCCTAAGTATCGTGGTGGTGCGCCTGTTCAATATTCAATTATCAACGGTGAGTCTGAAACTGGAATTACTATCATTTACATGGTTAAAAAGATGGATGCGGGCGATATGCTGGCTCAGCGTGCGATTCCAATTGAAAAAAACGATGACACCGGGACGATGTTTGATAAGTTGAGCTTAGTTGGTCGCGACTTGTTACTGGAAACATTGCCCAAGTTGATTGCTGGCGAAATTACGGCGGTGCCACAGGATGAATCCCAAGTGACCTTTGCACCGAACATTCAGCCAGAACAAGAGGTCTTAGACTTCTTTACAAAAACGGCCGTTGAAATTGATAATCAAGTTCGGGGTATGCGGCCAGCACCAATCGCCTATGCGGTCTTGGATGGGAAGCGCACGAAGTTCTGGGATGTGACCCCGTTAGCTGACGAAGTGGTCACGCAAGCTCCTGGACAAGTGGTTCGCAAGACGAAACATGAGCTTGTGATTGCAGCTGCTAACCACACAGCGATTGCAATCAATCTGTTGCAGCCAGCTGGTAAACCGAAGATGACAATTACAGACTATTTAAATGGTGCGGCAGATAAGTTCGCTACCGGAGAGCAGGTTATTAATAAATGAGTACAGTTGGTAATACCCCCCGCTGGTTAGCGGTCGCCGCCTTAGCGAAGATTAAGAACGGTGCATATTCAAATTTGCAATTAAACCAGTTAATCAATGATCATCAGATGGATCGGCGTGACATTAATCTGCTGACAAATATGGTTTACGGTGTCATTCAACATCGGTTGACTCTCGAATACTGGTTGACCCCGTTTGTTCGACATCCGCACCAGATTGACCCCTGGGTACGGGAACTCTTATTGAGCGCATTGTATCAATGGCAGTATCTGGATAAGATTCCACAACGGGCCGTTTTCAACGAAACGATTGAAATTGCTAAGGTCAAAGGTCACCCTGGCATTCGGCGGTTTGTAACCGGCGTCTTACATCAAATGGATCGCTCAGGATTACCGAGTTTTGATGCGATTAAGGATCCTGATGAACGGTTGAGTGTGACTTATAGCATGCCAATATGGTTGATTCAAGAATTGCGGCGTCAATTAGGTGCTGAAAAGATGGAGCGAATCTTATCATCATTGAACCAACCAGCTAAGCAAGCCTTACGTGTCAACCCGGCCCTGTCGACGGTTGAAGATGTGACAACGGTGCTGATTAATGATGGTTTGACAATTACGCCGAGTGAAATCTCACCGTTAGGGCTGATTGCAACGGATGGTCAGGCTATTAATACTGAAGCGATGCGGTATGGCATGTTTACAGTTCAAGATGAAAGTGCACAATTAGTTGTGCCAGCACTCAATCTGCAGCCGAGTGATCGAGTCTTGGATGCTTGTGCGGCCCCCGGGGGCAAGACGACCCAGATTGCGGCTAGTTTAGATGCTGAGCAGGGTGGCACAGTCGTTGCCCTTGATATTCATGCTAATAAAGTGAAACTGATCGGCCAAAATGCGGCGCGCATGCACGTTGCTGATCGCGTTGAAGCCACCGAACTCGATGCTCGTAAAGTTGAGACGCAGTTTAATGCTGAAAGTTTTGATCGAATTTTAGTCGATGCTCCGTGTTCGGGACTGGGATTGATGCGCCGGAAGCCTGAGATTCGCTATGAGAAACAGTTGCAGGATAGTTTGAACTTGCAACGAATTCAACTGGCAATTTTGACAGCAGTCGCCCCAACCTTGAAAAAAGGTGGTATCATGACGTATAGTACGTGCACGATTTTGCAACAGGAAAATCAGGATGTGATTACCAAATTCTTAGCGGATCACCCAGATTTTGAGTTGCAAACAACGCCAACTGAACGAGACTTGAAAACTGATCGAACGGAAAAGACTTTGTCGATTTATCCCGATGATTATTTATCCGACGGCTTTTTCATTGCTTGTTTGCGAAAAAAATAATGGTGGAGTGGTAAACAATGGATTTTGCATACCGGTCGGATATTGGCCAACAACGTGAAGAAAATGAGGACTATGTCGGCTTTTTTCAAAATAAAGCGGGCATCAATTTTGCAATTGTTGCGGACGGTATTGGTGGCCACCAGGGGGGCGATGTCGCTTCCGAGATGGCAGTCTCGCACATGGGTTTTCGGTTTGAAAATACAACATTCAAGGAACCCAATGATGCCGTCAAGTGGCTAGCAAGTGAAGTTCAAGATGAAAATCAGCATATTATTGAAAAGGCCCGTGAATTTTCAGATCTAAACGGCATGGGTACGACAATGGTCGCCGCTTTGCTTTTTGATCAAAAGTTTTTGATGGCTAACATTGGTGATAGTCGGGGCTATCTTTTTCGCGATGGGCAACTCCACCAACTGACGGAGGATCATTCTTTAGTCAATGAGTTGGTCAAGCGAGGAGAGATTTCAGCCGAACAGGCCCGACAACATCCGCAGAAAAATATTATTACGCGGACACTAGGCATCTCACCAGATGCGGATATCGATACGAACCTTTACCAGATACAACCTGGGGACCAATTGTTATTATGTTCAGATGGGCTGACGAATATGGTGACTGACCAACAGCTTGCGACGGTTTTGGCAACGACGCAGACTTCGACCCAGAAGTGTGAGACGTTGATCAAATTAGCCAATGCAGCTGGTGGTAAGGACAACATTACGGCGCTGCTGATGGCGCTTGATGGTGAGGTGGCCAGTAAATGACACCCAACTATACCCTTAGCGGACGATATCGGATCGTTCGGTCCTTAGGTGAAGGTGGGATGGCCAACGTTTACTTGGCACATGACTTAATATTAGATCGTGATGTTGCGGTCAAACTGCTCCGGTTAGACTTACGTGATGATCCTAAGACCATCAAGCGATTCCAACGTGAGGCACTGGCAACGACGGAACTTGTTCACCCCCACATTGTCAGTTTGTACGATATTGGCGAAGAAAATGGCATGCAATACTTGGTCATGGAATACGTCAAAGGGATGGATCTTAAAAATTATATTAAAGAGAACTTTCCGTTACCGTTACAGCAAGTAATCGACATCATGGAGCAGATATTAAGTGCCGTGGCAACGGCCCACGCGCATAATATTATTCATCGGGATTTAAAACCACAAAATATTTTAATTGATGAGCAGGGCAATGCTAAAATCACTGATTTCGGTATTGCGGTTGCGTTATCTGAACATACCATGACGCAGACTAACACGATTTTAGGTTCGGTCCATTATTTGTCACCGGAACAGGCCCGCGGTAGCATGGCGACAAAACAATCGGATATCTATTCGTTAGGGATTATTTTATATGAGATGTTAACAGGCTCAGTTCCTTTCAAGGGTGAGACGGCAGTTTCCATTGCGTTAAAGCATTTTCAAAATGCAATGCCATCCGTGCGAGAGTTTGATGCGGATATTCCGCAGGCACTTGAAAACGTCGTCTTGCAGGCGACAACGAAAGATCCACGGGAACGTTATGCTACGGTCGAGGACATGGCCACTGACTTATTGACGGTGCTTGCTAGTAGCCGTGCGGGCGAAAAGCGCTTTGTACCGCAAGATGTCGGTAATGATGAGACTAAGATCATGCCCAGTGCGGATATTCAAGCAGCAATTGCGGCCAATCAAGACGGTAAGACCCAGGTCGTGGCGCATAAAAGCAAGCAACCAACACTCCAGCGCCCGGCTGAAACGACTGAGAGTCAGACAGATGCTGATGAAGAACCGTTACCAACACGTTCTTGGTCCAAACGACATCCGTTGCGGCGTCGGCTCCTCTTTTGGGGCGGTATTATTTTGTTATTAGTCGTGGCCGTGATCGTCGGTTTGGAATTAAGTCGGCCACAGATGACGACGGTGCCGAAAGTAACGGGCTTAAGTCAGCGTGCCGCAACTAAGGTCCTCAAAAAACACCATCTCACGGTCGGAACTGTTCAACATGCTAAAAGTAATCAGGTAGCCAAAAATCAGGTGATCAAATCAACGCCCAGTGTTAAGACGCGGGTCCAAGAACGTGCTCGCATTAATTTGGTTATCAGCAACGGTGCCAAGGTTATGAGCTTTGGTAATTATGTCAATGATAATTACCATGATGTTCGACAGACGCTTAAATCGGCGGGGTTCAAAGTTAAGGAAACTTACAGTACGTCGTCGGTTGCAGCAGGACAAATCATCAGTCAGGATGTTGTCGCTGGTAGTCGCGTGATGCCGACAGATACGACGGTGACGTTTACGGTCAGCGCTGGTAGCCGCTACGTCGAGCTAAAAGATTTAACTGGTGAGAGCAAGAGCGATATTCTGGACTATGCTGAGGCAAATGATCTTAATGTTAACTTTAAGCAGGGCTACTCTTCGGAACAGAAGGCAGGTTATTCCTATGATCAAGATCCAGATGGCGGTGGCAATGTCCGGACTGGGTCGACTATTACGGTGACCATGTCAAGGGGCAGTGATAATAACGTGACGACACCACAGAATTTTTATGTTAAACTAACGGTGCCATACAAAGCGTTATCGGCCACCACTGCCCAGGCCAACGATGTTAAGATTTATTTGTATGATGATACCCATATGATTGAGACCGTTTATCGCGATATTGCAATCATGCGGTCGACTAAGATTAGTTTACCGTTTCAGCTGACCGGTAATACGAAGGGGCATTACCGAATCGTGCGTAACGGGGTTACGATCATGGAAAAGAAGAATATTACAAGCAAAAATGCAACAAAATAAAGATAAGTCATGCGCAATGCATGACTTTTTTGGTACAATAGAGAAAAGTGGACCGTACCAAATAATATAAAAGGTGGTGCTAATTTGAAAATTGGACAAATTCGGCAATCGCTAAGCGGCTTTTATGACGTTTATGCTGATGGCCAAATGTATCGGACCCGTGCACGCGGGAATTTCCGGAAGCGGCGCATTACGCCACTTGTCGGCGACAATGTGGAGTTTGATGCGGCGACCCCACAAGAGGGCTACGTGTTAAATATTCTTGATCGACAGACCCAGTTGGTACGGCCGCCAGTGGCTAATGTTGATTTAGGTATCGTGGTAACCGCTACAACGGAACAAGAATTTTCAACGAATTTATTGGATCGACAACTGGTAGCTTTGGCAGTGGCAGGTATTGAACCATTACTCTACTTTGCGAAGACTGATTTACTAACCGATGAGGTGTACCAACAACGATTAACATTAGCGGACGCTTATCGGCAGATTGGTTACCAGGTCATCTGCGAACGAACCGCATTTTCACCGGCCGCCTTAGCCGCAGTTAAAACGGCTCTGGCTGGTCATGTGGCGGTTGTCATGGGCCAAACTGGTGCTGGTAAGTCAACACTGCTAAATCATTTACAACCAGGGCTGGCGTTAGCGACTGGTGAAATCTCGCAGGCGCTGAATCGTGGGAAACATACGACCCGTAAAGTCAGCTTGATCCCGATTGCGGATGGGTTGGTCGCTGATACGCCGGGTTTCTCATCCTATGAAGTTTTCGATATTGCCGCTAACGAGTTGACCCATTATTTTCCAGAGTTTGTGCGACTTAGCGCTGATTGCAAATACCGAGGCTGTGTGCATATTAACGAACCGCAATGTGCGGTTAAACAGGCATTGGCAGCTGGGGAGCTGTTAGCGAGTCGCTATGATAATTATTTACAATTCTATGAAACCATTAAAAATAAAAAAGTAATCTATAATAAGAAAAAGTGAGTGAGACTAATGATTAAAGTTGCCCCTTCAATTTTAAGTGCAGATTTTGCGAACCTTCAACGTGACGTTCAGATGGCTGAAAATGCCGGTGCCGATGCGTTGCATATTGACGTGATGGATGGTCAGTTTGTCCCCAACTTGTCATTCGGAATGAGTACTGTGGCGGATTTACGGCCAGTAACGTCATTAATGTTAGATTGTCATTTAATGATTATGGACCCAGAGCGGTTTGTTGGGCAGTTTGCAAAGGCCGGTGCAGATTTGATTGGTGTGCACGTTGAAAGTACCCGTCACATTTATCACGCCTTACAATTAATCAAAGATGCTGGTGTGAAAGCCGAAGTGGTCGTGAACCCCGGAACACCACTCGGCATGATTAGTGAATTATTGCCACTAGTGGATCAAGTTTTGATTATGACCGTCAATCCTGGCTTTGGTGGTCAACATTTTCTGGACCAGATGGTTGCTAAAATTGCGGCGTTGAACGAATTGAAGCAACAACACGGTTATCAATTTGAGATTGAAGTTGATGGTGGAATCAACGACCAGACCGTCAAGGCGTGCTATGACGCTGGTGCTACGGTCGCTGTTGCTGGTTCGTATGTCTATGACAGTGCGGACCCAGCGCAACGTATTCAAGATTTGAAGGTGGCGACCAATTAATGGCAACCATCGTAAACTTACTGGTTGGCGGACCGACTGCTAATTATCCAGCAGATTTAACGACGATTCCAGGACCATGGGTCGGCGCTGACCGTGGCGCGTTGCGTTTGGTGAAACGTGGTATCCAGCCCGTGATGGTCGTAGGTGATTTTGATTCAATTGATGCGGCTGAACTCCAGACTGTCAAAGATGCGTTGGTGGGCGCTATCGTTGTCAAACCCGACCAAGACCATACGGATACACAATTGGCGATTAAATCCATTTTCGAGCAGTTGCAACCGGATGAAGTGCATCTATATGGTGCCACGGGTGGTCGGTTAGACCATTTACTGGCCAATATGTGGTTAGTACTTGATCCGGTATTTCGTCAGTGGGCTCCGCAGATCAAACTGATTGATAAGCAAAATTCGGTTCGGTTCTTTCTACCAGGGGACTACCAGATCACGAAGGAAGCGGATAAACGCTATTTGGCGTTTGTACCGCTGATGCCGATGCATCTCACGTTACCCGATGAAAAGTATCAGTTGGACGCTGCTTATAATGCGTACCCGATTTCATGGGCCAGTAACGAATTCAGTGGCAATACTGGTCACTTTAGCTTTGATGCGGGGGTTCTAGCTGTTATTCAAAGTCGTGATGACAGCATGGCAGATGCGTAGGGTACCCCAAGGTTTCAGCTAAAATAAGACCGGTCGGTGAGTCATAAACTCATCAACCGGTCTTTTAATATGCAGTAACGACGTATCATCGGGGAGCTTGTTGGTGAAACGTGCTGATGTTTAGGTCGGTGGTCGTTAGTAGACCTAACCGGAAAGCTTATGTTGAAGCAGAACTTTTTGGTCAGACCCAGCTGGTTGTTTCCGACGATGGTACGGCAAGCATCCTCAATGATTCAGGTCATCATAATGGGCTGGTCAAGGCTGAATTATAAACTTTATAAAAAGTTGACGAGAAATTAGTAATTTTAGACAACAAAAAACGCCAGCCACAAAAAATGTGCTGGCGATTTGCTGCGCTAAACGCGCGTAACTTTACCTGATTTCAAAGTCCGAGCTGAAACCCAAACCTTCTTTGGTTTACCATCAACTAAAATGCGAACTTTTTGCAAGTTAGCTTTCCAGCTGCGGCGGCTGTGGTTTAAAGCGTGAGAACGCGTGTTACCAAAGTGCGTCCGTTTGCCTGTAACGTAGTCTTTTGCCATGTTGATCTGCCTCCTTCGGTAATTCATTGATAAAAGGTCGTCTTTATCATTCACTAGAATAATTTATCATAGATTAATAAAGGTTGCAATACATTTCTATCAAGTAATTTTACTTTACTGCTAAATTCCCAGTTTCCGGGCTTCTGTTAAGCAGTCGCTTAATTTTTCTTTCAAGAGTGGTTGTGCTATGATAAACTATCGTAAATGAACGCGTTAAAACAAGGAGGCTATTTTCATGGCTGTCAAAATCAAAACGCAATTTGGAACCATTGATATTGATAATGATGTTATCGCGACGGTCGTCGGTGGCGCCGCAACGGATAACTACGGGGTTGTCGGTATGGCGAGTCGGAACCAGATTCGTGATAATGTTAATGAAATTTTACGCCGCGAAAACTATGCGCGCGGTGTGGTTGTTCGCCAAGAGGATAATGGGGTGGCTATTGATGTCAACATTATCGTCAGTTATGGGACCAAAATTTCAGAAGTCTCACGCAATGTCCAAGCCAAGGTCAAATATAACTTACAAAACATGCTTGGCGTTACGGCCAATTCGGTCAACGTCATTGTCCAAGGTGTCCGGGTAATGAACGACTAAATTGATGTTGGTGGAAGCCAAGGAGGAATTTTGAAATTGAAAATCACCACGATTACTAATCTTGAATTTGGCAAAATGGTGCAGGCTGCTTCACAAAAGCTGAACCAACGTGCTGAATTTATTAATTCTTTGAACGTCTTTCCGGTACCAGATGGTGATACCGGGACTAATATGAGCTTATCGATGGCCAGCGGTGCCAAATATGAACGTGAAGAAACCAGTACAAAAGTAGGCGACCTAGCGTCAGCCTTAGCCAAGGGACTCTTGATGGGGGCCCGTGGTAATTCTGGTGTGATTCTATCACAAATTTTTCGGGGCTTTTCTAAAGCCGTAGCGGATAAGGAGAGCTTAACCGCTAACGATTTAGCAGCCGCCCTCGCAGCCGGTGCTCAGACCGCCTACAAGGCCGTTATGAAGCCGACTGAAGGAACTATCCTCACTGTCATCCGCAAAGCTGCTGGTGCCGGTAAGGAAGCTGTTAAAACGACCGATGATATTTGTGAAGTTATGGATGCCGTCGTTACGGCTGCTGAAGCTGCATTGAAGTCCACGCCGGACTTGTTACCCGTTTTAAAACAAGTTGGGGTTGTTGATTCCGGTGGTCAGGGGCTGACCTTCGTGCTGGAAGCCTTTAGTGACTCATTAAGCGGCAAGGTCGACGAATCACAGGACTATGTTCCGGACGATGCTGAAATGGATTCGATGATTGATGCTGCCCACCATCAAAGTGTGCAGGGGCAATTAGACCCGAATGATATCAAGTATGGCTACTGTACCGAAATTATGGTGCGAATCGGCGATGGTAAGTTAGTTGATCACAAGTTCGACTATGACACTTTCTATGAGTACTTAGCAAGATTGGGCGATTCATTACTTGTCATCAACGATGATGAAATCGTTAAGGTGCACGTTCATACGGAACATCCTGGCGATGTCATGACGTGGGGCCAACGTTTTGGGGCGTTGATCAAAGTTAAAGTTGATAATATGCGTCTACAACAAGAAACCATCATGGAACATGATAAGGAAGACGAAGCGCAAGCCGCTGCTGAGCCCGCCTTACCTTCACAACCACAAGTTGACATGCATGGTTATGCGATCATCTCTGTGTCATCGGGTGATGGGATCGGCAAGCTATTTAAGGGCTTGGGTGTCACCGACATCATTGCTGGTGGTCAAACAATGAATCCAAGTACCGCGGATATCGTCAAAGCTGTTAATGACAGTGGTGCCCAACAAGCATTAGTATTGCCAAACAACAAAAACATCTTTTTGGCAGCTGAACAAGCTGCGGAAGTTGCCGATGTCCCAGTTAAAATTATCCACAGTCAGACGATTTCGCAAGGCATGACTGCAATGTTGGCATTCAATGCTGAAGCTGATTTAGACGATAATCAGGCCGCGATGGAAGAAACCTTGAGTACGGTTGTTAGTGGTCAAGTCACACATGCTGTTCGCGACACGACGATTGATGGCCTTGAAATCAAGAAAGATGATTACATGGGCTTAGTTGATGGCAAAATCGTAATTACGAATCCAGATCGCGATACCGCTGCTTTGGATATGGTCAAAGCCATGCTCGACGAAGATAGCGAACTCGTAACGATTATTTACGGCAAGGATGCAACTAAAACTGACGCTGATCATTTGGCAGCTAAGGTGCAAGAGTTGGATGATGAATTAGAAATTGAAATTCATGAAGGTGATCAACCAGTTTACCCATTCCTTGTGTCAGTTGAATAGGACTAACCGTTAAAAATAGGGCTTAGCAGTGATGCTGGGGCCTGTTTTTGTACGGACGGATACTTCCCGCGGGATTGAAACGTTTTTTTGGTATAATTAATATTGGTAAAGGCAATTATTTTAGAAAGGGCGGTGGTCAGGCATGGGACAACAGTTGAGTGACGCGGTTGCAACTTTAAGTGGTGTCGGCCCAGCCCGCCAAAAAGGTTTAGCGGAGCTTGGGATTAATACGATTGCAGATCTATTGACCTATTATCCCTTTCGCTATGAAGATCTACAGGTCAAAGACGTCAATGAAATCGCCGATCAAGAAAAGGTGACACTAAAGGGTACTGTGGCTTCTGAACCTGTGCTAGCACGGTTTGGCCGTAAGAAGAATCGCCTGAATTTTCGCTTGTTAATCGACCATGACGTCTATATGGTGACTTTTTTTAATCAACCATACTTGATGAAACAGATTGAGACTGGCCAAGATTTAGCCGTTTATGGCAAGTGGGACGCCACGCGCAGTAGCTTGACGGGAATGAAGATCATCAATCCCAATAATGCGGATTCAGCGTTTGGTTCGATTTATCCGGCCAGCAAGACGGTCAAGCAGGGGACGATTCAGAAGATGATCAAACAAGCATATGAGTTATATGCCCCAGTCATTACGGACATTGTGCCTGCTAACTTACGTGCTAAATACCGACTGTTACCGCGGCGCCAAATGATTCATGATATGCACTTCCCAGCTAGTCAAGCCGATTCAACGGCCGCTCGACGCTCAGCGACCTACGAGGAGTTCTTGTTGTTTCAAATGCAAATGCAAGTTCTGAAGCAAACGGACGCGACGACGAACGGTATTGCGATCGCTTATGACAATGACCGACTAAAGGCGTTTATTAAAACACTGCCATTTGAATTGACCCACGCCCAAAAACGTGTCGTCAATGAAATTTGTTTGGATTTGAAGTCACCGAAGCATATGAATCGGTTGCTTCAAGGTGACGTGGGGTCCGGGAAAACGATTGTGGCTGCCATTGTCATGTATGCGGCGATTACCGCTGGTTATCAGGCCGCGTTGATGGCGCCAACCGAAATTTTGGCTGAACAACACGCAAATAACTTGGCCCAGGTCTTTGCCGACACGGATGTCAACGTTGCGCTGTTAACGGGTGCGACCAAGCCAGCTGCCCGCAAGACATTGTTAGCAGCGCTGGCTGCTGGTGAGATCAACTTATTGATTGGCACGCACGCCCTGATCCAGGACGGGGTGACTTATGCTAATTTGGGATTAGTTATTACCGATGAGCAACATCGCTTTGGGGTTAACCAACGGGCCGCCTTTCGTCAAAAAGGCGGGCAACCTGATGCACTAGCCATGACGGCAACACCAATTCCAAGGACATTGGCGATTACGGCGTATGGTGAAATGGACGTTTCTGAAATTGATGAATTACCGGCTGGTCGGCAACCGATTCAAACCACTTGGGTACGGAGCAACCAAGCTAATTCGGCGCTAAGCTTTGTTCATCAACAGATTGACAATGGATCGCAAGCCTATGTGGTGACACCATTGATTGAGGAATCCGAGACGCTGGATGTTAAAAACGCCGAGGCTCTGTCAGCTAATTTACAAGAGTATTTTGGGGCGAGTGTTAAAGTTGGACTGTTGCACGGTCGAATGAAACCTGAGGAAAAAGACGCGGTCATGGCGGCTTTTAAGGCGGGAGACATTCAGTTACTTGTTTCCACGACCGTGATTGAAGTGGGTGTTGACGTCAAGAATGCCACAATCATGATGATTTATGATGCTGACCGTTTTGGCTTGGCGCAACTACATCAATTACGCGGACGCGTCGGTCGTGGGACCAAGGCTTCATACTGTATTTTGGTGGCTGATCCCAAGAACCAGCAAGGGATTGAGCGGATGCAGATCATGACGCAGACAACAAATGGTTTTGTTTTGGCACAAAAAGACTTAGAATTACGAGGAGCCGGTGATGTGCTGGGGGTCAAGCAATCGGGAATGCCGGAATTTAAAGTGGGTGATCCGATTGCGGATTTGACCGTGCTACAAGTTGCCCAGCAAGATGCCCACGCAATCGTGCAGCAACCGGATTGGCAAAGTCAACCGGATAATCGGGCACTAGCCGCCTATTTGAGCCAGAAGTTGGCTGCGGTGGGGACGCTCGATTAATAACCTAAATACAGTACTGTGATGAGAGGAATGGTGACACAATGATTAAAATTGCGATTGATGCCATGGGTGGCGATTACGCCCCTAACGCTGTGATCGAGGGGGTCGAGCAGGCTCGTGATTTGTTTGAGGATACGGTCTTTTTATTATATGGTCAACGCGACGTGATTAACGCGCAACTGAAGAACCGTGATCGGATTCAAATCATCAATGCTGATGAAGTTATTACGATGGAGGATGAACCCGTACGTGCCGTTCGCCGTAAGAAGCATTCATCAATCGTAATGGCGGCTCAGGCCGTGAAGGATGGTCAGGCGGACGCCTTCTTTTCTGCCGGTAATTCGGGGGCCGTTCTGGCAGCCGGGTTATTTATCGTGGGCCGGATCAAGGGCATCGACCGACCGGGATTAGTGACGGTATTGCCAGTGGTACGCAATGCTAACCAATCGAACTTTGTGATGATGGATATTGGTGCTAATGCTGATAGTAAGCCACTGAACTTGCAACAATACGGTGTGTTAGGGACGTACTATGCAGAACGGATGATGCAAGCTAAGCATCCACGGGTCGCCCTACTCAATAACGGGACGGAAGATGACAAGGGAAATAAGGTCCATAAGGCAGCGTTTGAACTCTTGTCACAGACTGACGGTATCAATTTTGTCGGTAATGTTGAATCCCGGGACTTGTTGAACGGGGTTGCTGATGTCGTCGTAACGGATGGTTTTACGGGTAACGCCGTTTTGAAGAGCATTGAAGGTACGGCGCGTTCCATGCTCGGTTTAGTGAAAGATGCCGTCTATAACACCGGTATCAGTGGCAAGTTAGGCGGCCTATTGCTTAAGAATGGGTTTAATGAAATCCGGTCTCAAATGGACTATTCTCAGTACGGTGGCGCGGTCTTACTAGGATTGAAGGCGCCGGTCGTTAAGACGCACGGTTCCAGCAAAGCGCCAACAATCGTGAATACTATCCGTCAAATTCGCCAGATGGTCAGTACGGATATCGTCCCAGGAGTTGCGGAATATTTTGCTAATCAACAAGCTAATCAGCAAGCAAGTGTAGACATTCCTGCTGAAAACGATTAGAATACTTTAGTGAATTCAAGTTAGTGAGGGATCTTTACATGACGAAAGAAGAAATTTTCGATAAAATTGCGGATATCATTGCTGATCGGTTCGAAGTTGATAAAGCAACGATTACCAACGAAATGAACTTGCAAACCGATTTGGATGCTGATTCCATCGATTTTGTTGAGTTTGTACTGGAATTAGAAGACACCTTTGGTAGCGAAATCTCAGACGAAGATGCCGAAAAATTGTCAACGGTCGGCGAAGTCGTCGATTACGTGGCAGCGCACCAAGCAAAATAAGTTAATTGACCAAGCAAAAACAGGTAGCCAACATGGTTACCTGTTTTTACTTGTCTGACTACGAAAGTACCGATATCATTGTTATTGACCACTAAATCATAGTATAATGTTATGATATGCAATGTGTGACCTGTTGACTGACTGATTATCAGATGAATCCTTACTTAAGCGGACCTTTAACTTGTGTTTCTATTTTGTTAGCTTCTGATCATCCACGGTCGACTGCCACGGCTGGGTGAGACTGAACATTGCGTGTAAGAGTAGCACTAAATACATGTCGGAAGCACTCGAACGGCAGATGAATGACCACCTTAAATAATGATTCATGCTAAGTTAGGCACCACCAGTAACAGATTGTGATAACTGGCTGATCCAATGGGGTTAGTCGATAGAATGATAACGAAAGGAAGTTTCAAATGATTACAGAATTAGCTGCAATGTTGAAGGAACGGTTTGGCATTGTGTTTAACGATCCCGATTTATTGGCGGAGGCGTTTACACAAGCCTCGTATGTCAATGAACATCAGGATCAACAGTTGAAGTATTACGAACGGGTCGAATTTTTGGGGGATGCCGTCTTGGAGTTAGTGGTGTCCGAATATTTATACAAACGTTATAAAGACATGCCCCAAGGTAAGTTGACTCGTTTACGGGCCGCCATGGTTTGTGAAGAAAGTTTTGCAAGCTTTGCCCGTGAATGTGACTTTCCTCAGTACATCCGGTTAGGCAAGGGCGAACAAAAAGCGCATGCTTGGGAACGAGATTCACTTTTATGTGATATTTTTGAATCATTTGTCGGGGCATTGTACCTGGATCAAGGACGGGAACCTGTTTTGAAGTTCGTTCATCAAGTAATTTTTCCTAAGCTGGATGAGGGTCGTTTTGATGGCGTTTTTGATTATAAGACGACCTTGCAAGAATACTTGCAACGGGATGGCGATGTCGCAATCGACTATCAATTAATTGAACAAGATGGTCCAGCCAATGAGCGGTCTTATGAGATTGCCGTACTTGCCGATGGTCAAAAAATCGGTGAGGGCTGGGGGCATTCCAAGAAGGAAGCCGAACAGAGCGCTGCTCGGCAAGCTTATTCACAATTACAGCAAAAGTAACCATTAATAATTACAGGAAGTTTGTGTCGAATGCAACTTAAATCATTAGAAATCAGCGGATTTAAATCATTTGCTGATAAAACCAAAATTGATTTTCAAGCCGGAATGACGGGAATTGTCGGCCCAAACGGTAGTGGTAAGAGTAACATTATTGAAGCTATTCGCTGGGTCCTCGGAGAACAGGCCGTCAAAAGTTTACGCGGCACTAAGATGACCGACGTCATTTTTGCCGGCTCGGCTAATCGAAAACCGTTGAATATGGCTAAAGTCACGATCACGTTTGATAACAGTGACCACTTTTTACCTTTGGATTACGCAGAAGTTAGTATTACGCGGAAACTCTTTCGTAACGGTGACAGCGATTATTTAATTAATAATCAGAGTTGCCGGTTGAAAGATATTACGAATTTGATGATTGATACTGGTCTGGGAAAAGACTCATTTTCAGTGATTTCTCAAGGTCGTGTTGAGGCGGTCTTTAATGCGAAACCAGAAGAGCGCCGCAGCATTATCGAAGATGTCGCTGGGGTCTTAAAGTACAAAAAGGATAAGTTCACGACGGAGAATAAATTAGCGGAAACGACGGATTATTTAGACCGCGTGAACGATATCATTGCTGAATTGAATCAGCAAAAGGGGCCGTTGGAAGAACAAGCGAGTCTTGCCCGGGATTATCAAGATCAAAAACAAAAATTTGATTATTTGGACCGTTCGCGGCTCGTTAAGAAGTTGACGATTGCTCGTGATCAACTGCAAGGTGTCAATGAAAAGTTAGCTAGTGCCAAGGCGTTAGTGGCTAAGTATCAGCAACAAGTTGATGCTGGGGCAACCAAGCTAGCTAATTTAAAAACCCAGCAGACAGCTCAATTAAAGCAAAAAGATGAGCTGGTAGCACAAAATCTTGAGCTGATTAAGACCATCGAAAACACGCAAGGACAACAAGGGGTTGACGCTGAACGGCGGCAAAACCAACAGTCTGAGCAGGAACGGCTGACGGCCAGTTTGACCGCAACTGAGCAACAGATTGCGACGCAAACCGAGCAACAAACCCAATTAGAACAAACATTATCTGAGCAGCAAGCCCAAGTTAAGGCAGTCAAAGCGCAAGTTGCCGAGTTAACGACGGCAACGAGTGCGGCCGGCCGTCAGCAGTTGGCTGATGAGCTGGAAAAATTACGCAATGCTTATATTGATGAAAAACAAGTTCAGGCTGAACTGAATAACGAAGCGAAGAACCTCGTTAAGCAACATCAACAGTCTGGCAGTCAGAGCACAGCGTTAGCAGAACGGCTAGCTCAGGCTCAGGCTAACTTGAAACGGGTGCAGACGACCGTGGACGTGCACAATCGTGAGCAACGTGATTTAGAAAATCAAGTCAGTCAGCAGCAGGCCACGCTAACAGCCCAACAAGCCCAAGTAAAAACGAATGCAGAGCGGATCGACGAGCAACAGCAACGTTGGTTAGACGCGGCTGGCTTGATGCAGCGTGAAAAGTCACGGCTAGAGGCGTTGCAAGCTGTTCAGGAACGCTATACGAACTTTTATGCGGGCGTTCGAATGGTCTTACAACATCGCCAACAGTTTAGTGGCGTTGCCGGGGCCGTTTCAGAACTCCTGACCGTTCCTGATCAGTATACTAAGGCGGTCGAAGTTGCACTGGGCGGACAGTTGCAAAATGTTGTTTGTGACACACAACAGACGGCTAAAACTGTTGTTAATTTCTTAAAACAAAATCACGCCGGTCGGGCAACCTTTTTGCCTATCGAGCGGATCACGGCTCGTCAACTTCCCGTTAACACTGAGCGCGATTTATCACAACAACCTGGTGTGTTGGGCGTGGCTAGCGAGTTGGTCGATTGTGAATCACGATTGACGGCAATCAAACGTTACTTGTTAGGAACAACGGCGATTGTGGACACGCTAGACCACGCGATGGCAATTTCACGGAGCAGACGTTTTCGGTGCAAATTGGTAACCATTGATGGTGAAACGATTGCGGCCAGTGGGGCCATCACCGGTGGTGCGACTCGCCATGATGATAATGGGCTACTCCAACAGCAACAATCCGCGGAAAAAATTGCAGCTAACGTTGCCCAGATGCAGTCTGAATTAGTAACCTATGAACAAGGGCTAGCAGACCTTAAAAAAGCTAACCAAGACTTGACGGTTCAGGTTGAAACGACCCGCCAACAACTAAGTGAACTTAAGGATCGCCTTAGTCAGACACAGGCCCAGTTACAGGCGGCACAGAGCGAGCAAACGCAGCTAAGTCGTCAAGTTAAGGCTTTAACTTATGAGCAGCAACAGACGCAAGCTGATGATAGCTATGAAGACTTAGTGGCTCGTAATCAGCAAGCGCAAGCGGCTAATGCGGCTAAGCTTAAAGACTATCAGGACCAAATGAAAACAGTCCAACAACAGCAAACGGATTACGAAAGTTATCAACAGACTCAAACGACGAAATTACAAGCCCAGCGTGAACAACTGATCACGTTGCAGGAACACGTGAAACAAACGCAACGACAATTAGAACAATGTCAGGCGACCTTGGCGCAAAATGAAGAGACGAAAAAGCAAATTCAAGCGGATTTAGCAGCAATTAAAACAACGTTAGCGAGCCAGCAAATGTCGGTCGCAGAACGCGATACGGTCTTGAAAACAGCTAAGGCTAAACAGGCTGCGGTTGAAGAACAACGGAAAACGTGTGAACAACAGCTAGCAACGCTTAATGATCAGGTTGAAGAATTATCGACCCAGCAAGTTCGGTTGCAACAACTCGCAGCGGCCGCAACGGATGATTACCGTCGCTTGGAATTAAGCCAAACAAAATTGACTGGCGAAGTCGACCACGCCACGGCTGATCTGGCTGAAAAGTACCAGTTGACAGTTGCCGCGGCACAAGCTGACGTCAGTGACTTAGCGTTACCTGCGATTACGGAACAGTTGAAACTGCTTAAACGAGGCTTGGATGAGATTGGAACGGTAAACCTCGGCGCAATTGACGAATTCGAGCGGGTCAAGGAACGCTTTGACTTTCTCAATAACCAAGCTTCCGATTTAACTGAAGCCAAGGAACACTTACTGCAAACAATGGCTGATTTGGATACGACCGTTGCCACCCGCTTTAAAACGGCATTTGATCAAGTCGCTAGCGAATTTAGTACGATTTTTGAACAGATGTTTGGCGGCGGTAAGGCTGAATTGATCTTGACCGACCCAGAACATTTATTGACCAGTGGGGTTGATATCATGGCCCAGCCACCGGGCAAAAAATTTCAGCGATTAAGTTTACTTTCTGGTGGGGAACGGGCGTTAACGGCTATTACGTTATTATTTGCCATTTTAGCAGTGCGCCCCGTGCCATTCAGTATCTTAGATGAAGCCGAAGCTGCGTTAGACGATGCCAACGTGGATCGGTTCAGTCAGTATTTGAATGATTTTCAAACGGGAACGCAGTTTGTGATCATTACTCATCGAAAAGGAACAATGATGCACGCTGACGTACTTTATGGGGTAACCATGGAAGAGTCAGGTGTCTCCAAGATGGTCTCAGTCTCCTTGGCAGATTTAAAAGATGAACAAAAATAATTAAAGGAAGTGTTGAAGATGGGACTATTTAGTCGGTTAAAAAAAGCGTTTAGTTTACCAGAATCAGATGACGCTCAAACAACGTCAGCTGCCAGTGAAGCACCTGCAACGACGAGTCAAGCTAACGCACCGGTCAGTGACGACCGGGCCCCTTCGTCACAACAGTTAGCTCGCTCGGAGGGCGCAACAACTGAATCAACTGCGACACCGGTGTCCAGTACAGCCGTAAGCGAAGCGACAAGCACTGCGGACGAACCAGCGACAGTAAAATCGGCAGCTACTAGTGAAGCCCCGGCCGATAGCACGGCGGCAGTGAGTGCACAGTCTGGTTCACAAGCACCAATGCAATCGGCGACGGTGTCGGAAGCGCCACTCACAGCCAGTGCAATGGTTGCCCAGTCACTAGCTGCATTAAGTGCGAGTGCGGCACAAGTTAGTCAAGCGGCCGCGAGCGACGTGGCGTTAGCGACTAAGTCTGATGCGGTAGTTGAAGGCAACGCTATGTCAGAATCAGTAGCTAGTACGGCGCCAGCAGTCAAGTCATCAGCGCCAACAGCGACTGAATCCGCCGCACCGACTGTTAATGCGGCGGCTGATTCGGAATCGGCTGAGCCGGAGCCAACTGAGGCAGAACGTTATGATGAAGGACTGAAAAAGTCGCGGAAAACGTTTGGTGATCGTATCAATGCCTTCTTGGCTAATTTCCGCCATGTCGACGAAGCGTTCTTCGATGATTTGGAAGATACGCTGATCGAATCTGATGTGGGTTATGAGACCGCGATGCGAATTAGTGACGAGCTACGTGACGAAGTTAAATTAAAGAACGCGAAGAGCAAGAAAGAAATTTCAAGCGTCATCGTCGAAAAGCTCGTTGATATGTACGGTGAAGCTGGTGAAGGCGAGGATAACTCGATTCACATGGCTAAGAGTGGTCCAACCGTTATTTTATTTGTCGGGGTCAATGGTGCTGGTAAGACCACTACAATCGGTAAGATGGCGAACATGTACAAGCAGCAAGGCAAGAAGGTCTTGTTGGCGGCTTGTGATACGTTTAGAGCTGGTGCAATCCAGCAGTTGCAAGTCTGGGGGCAACGAGACGGGGTTGACGTGGTCGCTAAGGCCGAAAAAAGTGATCCAGCGGCCGTTTGCTTTGACGCGGTTAAGAAGGCTAAGGCCGAAGATTATGACGTGCTCTTTGTGGACACTGCTGGTCGGCTTCAAAACAAAGTCAACTTGATGAATGAATTGGAAAAGATCAAGCGGGTCATCACCCGTGAAATCCCTGATGCACCACACGAGGTCTTACTGGTGCTGGATGCCACGACTGGGCAAAACGCGCTGAACCAAGCCAAGTTGTTTAAACAGTCGACGGATGTCAGTGGGATTGTGTTAACTAAACTTGATGGTACGGCACGTGGTGGGATCGTCTTAGCTATTCGTAATGAATTGCATCTTGCTGTAAAGTACGTTGGTTTAGGTGAAAAGGTGACTGATTTACGACCATTCAATGCCAATGACTTTGTCTACGGGTTATTTAAAGATATTATCACGGGTTAAATCAGTTGATGATGGTCTTAAATTGAAAGCCAGTTAACGAAATGGTAATTGTTCTCAGCACGAGGACGATTACCATTTATTTTTACCACAAATAGCGACTGATAGTTGACGAATGGCGATAAAATCGGTACTCTTATTTAGTGTGTAGTCTGTATGATAAGCGTGAGGAGTCCCCACATGGAAATTGAAAAAAATTATCGAATCAATTCGTTATTCGAGTTTTATGAACCGTTATTAACGAATAAGCAAAAAGCCTATATTCAACTGTACTACGCTGATGACTATTCCTTAGGCGAGATTGCAGCAGAGTTCTCAGTTTCGCGCCAGGCCGTCTATGATAACATCAAGCGGACCGAAAAGATTTTAGAAGGTTATGAGGCTAAGCTGCATCTCTACCACGACTTTGTGGAACGTAATCACGAAGTTGACGCGATCTCTGACTATATTAAGCAAAATTACCATGGGGATACCCAGTTAATTAAGATGATTCAACAACTAGTCAACTTGGAAGCTGACTCAGAATAATAATAAAGGTTAGGTGACACTAATGGCATTTGAAGGCCTAACGGAACGTTTACAAAAAGCAATGACCAATTTACGGCGCAAGGGGAAGATTTCGGAAAGTGATCTTCGAGCAACCATGCGTGAAATTCGGTTAGCATTACTTGAAGCCGACGTTAACTTTACGGTGGTCAAGGATTTTGTTAAAACGGTTCGCGAACGTGCGCTCGGCGCAAAGGTGCTGGAAGGTTTAAATCCAGCCCAACAAATCGTTAAAATCGTTGATGAAGAATTAACGAAAACAATGGGTGAAAAGGCAGTTCCACTGAACAAATCGCCGAAGATTCCAACGGTCATCATGATGGCTGGGCTCCAAGGGGCCGGGAAAACGACGACGGTCGGAAAATTAGCCCTCAAATTAAAGAACGAACAGGATGCCCGACCATTAATGATTGCGGCCGACGTTTACCGGCCAGCCGCGATTGAACAATTGCAACAAGTTGGTCGCCAAATCGACGTTCCAGTCTTCCAACTAGGAACCGATGTCGATCCCGTTGAGATTGTGCGTCAAGGGATGGCACAGGCACAAGAAAACCACAATGATTACGTGTTTATTGATACGGCTGGTCGGTTACAAATCGATGAGCAGTTGATGAACGAGTTGGCCAATATTAAAGATCTCGTTCATCCTGACGAAATTTTGTTAGTGATCGATGCGATGACTGGTCAAAACGCCGTTAATACGGCGGAGGGCTTTAACGATAAGCTGGATGTGACCGGGGTCGTCTTGACGAAGTTAGATGGTGATACTCGTGGTGGGGCTGCACTATCAATTCGGGCCGTCACTGGTAAGCCAATCAAGTTTGTCGGTCAAGGCGAAAAGATGACTGATCTTGATGTCTTCCATCCAGACCGGATGGCGGATCGGATTCTTGGTATGGGTGATATGCTGACGCTGATTGAAAAGGCGCAACAGCAATATGACGAAAAACAAGCCGAAGAAATGAACCTGAAGATTCAGGAAAACACTTTTGACTTCAATGACTTTATCGACCAATTAGACCAAGTTGACAAGATGGGGAACATGGAAGATATCATGAAGATGATTCCCGGCATGGCTAACAATCCAGCGATGAAAAATATCAACATGGACCCGAAAGACATTGCCCATATCCGGGCAATCGTTTATTCGATGACCAATGCCGAAAAAGCAGATCCGGATTTGTTGAACCCATCTCGGCGTCGACGGATTGCGGCTGGTTCCGGGCGGCCAATTCATGAAGTCAACCGGATGATCAAGCAATTCAACCAGACCAAAAAGATGATGAATCAAATGTCCAAAGGGAACTTTGCTGGTATGGAAGGTCTCATGGGTGGTGCCAATGGCGGTGGCGGTATCGGTGGTAAGATGCAACAAATGGCCATGAAGCGAATGGTTCGTCAAACTAAGAAGAAAAAACAAAAGCGCTTAGCCAAAGCAATGCGGCGTCGCAAACGCTAATTTATAAGTTTTTTTAGCCTGTCAAGAAAAAGTCCTTTACAAGCTATTGATTTACTGGTATATTATTACCTGTTAAAGAATTCGGGAGGTGTTTAAATGTCAGTCAAGATTCGTCTAAAGCGGATGGGTTCTAAGAAAAATCCATTTTACCGGATTGTTGTCGCAGATTCACGTTCACCACGTGATGGTCGTTTTATCGCCCAAGTCGGCACATACAACCCACTTACAGAACCAGCCCAAGTTAAACTTGAAGAGGAAGATATCCTCGGTTGGTTGAACAATGGTGCCCAACCTTCAGATACGGTTAAGAATATCTTATCTAAGGCCGGTATCATGAAGAAGTACCACGAAGCTAAGTTCACTAAATAATAAAGCGGTAATAGATCATGGCAGATATTAAAGCTTTAATCACCACGGTTGTCACCCCGTTAGTTCAATATCCAGACGATATTAAAGTTGATTTTAAGGAAACCACGCGTTATCTTGAATACAACTTAACGGTTAATCCCGAAGATATCGGCCGGGTCATTGGTCGGCAGGGACGGGTTGCTTCGGCAATTCGGACAATTGTGTATAGTGTCCGAGTTTCAGGACCTAAACGTGTCCGGCTTACGATCGAAGACGGACAACAAAAAAACTCTTGAGCGAAGCAGTGATGTTTTGTTTAAGAGTTTTTTTATATCTTGTTCCGGTTTTTGAGGACGAGTCAAAGTATCTCGATGACCGTCGTTGAGTAGATTAGTTGTAACATGTTGATGACATTTAAAACGAATAACAATCAAGCTAATTAAGAGGAGGAAGCTAATGGATTACTATCGTGTTGGCACCCTAGTTAACACCCACGGCATTCGTGGTGAAGTGAAAGTCGTTGTCGTGACTGATTTTCCAGAAGAACGCTTTAAAGTAGGGCAACAATTGAATTTATTTAAAACCCCAGATGAAACGACTGGCGGGATTACTGTCAAAATCGCGAAGGCCCGTGAGCAAAAGGGGCTGTACTTTCTTACCTTTGAAGGGCTCGATAACATCAATGATGTGGAGCGCTATAAGGGGTGGACGATCAAAGTTCCTGCTGAAGCATTACATGCCTTACCAGCGGGTGAGTACTACTATCACCAGATTGTCGGCCTACAAGTTGTGACGACCGCTGACGAGCCTTTAGGGACTATTAAAGAGATTCTGTCACCTGGTGCGAATGATGTTTGGGTGGTCAAACGGGATCATGGTCAGTCTGACGTCTTACTACCTAAGATTCCCCAGGTCATTAAAGATGTTGACTTGGATGCGGGCGTGGTGACTGTTGAACTAATGGAAGGGTTGATTGATTAATGCAAATCGATATTTTAAGCCTGTTTCCAGAGATGTTTGCGGGGCCGCTTCATGAGTCGATGATTGGCAATGCCATTGAAAATGACGTCATCAATGTTGATGTCACTAATTTTCGGGATTTTACGACCGACAAGCATAACCATGTGGATGATTATCCGTATGGTGGTGGTGCGGGCATGTTACTCCAACCACAACCAATTTTTGATGCTTTGGCCAGCGTTCAGGAAAAACACCCGGCACCCGGTCGCGTGATCTTATTGGATCCGGCGGGAGTCCAGTTCAATCAACACGTTGCTGAAGACTTTGCTCAGGAAGAACACTTGACCTTTATTTGCGGCCACTATGAGGGTTATGATGAGCGGATTCGGTCATTAGTCACCGATGAAGTCTCGCTCGGTGATTACGTTTTAACTGGTGGTGAACTGGGTGCAATGGTCATGATTGATGCGACGGTGCGGCTCTTACCAGGTGTGCTTGGTAATTCGGAATCGGCTCCGGGGGATTCTTTTTCGAGCGGTCTCCTGGAATACCCACAATATACGCGTCCTGCTGATTTTCGTGGTATGAAGGTACCAGATATCTTACTGAGTGGTGATCATGGAAAAATTGATGATTGGCGCTTAGAACAGGCGCTGAAACGGACCTATGAACGGCGCCCGGACATGTTGACGGGGCTATCATTGTCAGGAAAAGCTAAACAGATGTTAGCAGATATCAAGGCGGATGAGTCGGAAGTGTAGGCTATGCCGTTAATTAGGACAAGTTAGTCGTGAAGAGTTCAAAAAAACTTGCGTGCCCACCCTCGAATATGGTATTCTATTTATTGGCTATTGTGCCCATTAACGATGTTCCGCTGACCAGGTTGTCACGAATGTCGGCGAAAGGAAGAAATACATTATGCGTCAAAACCAATTGATCGAAAAGATCACCAATGAACAACTTCGTACGGACATCCCTGATTTCCGTGCTGGAGATACAGTTCGTGTTCATGCACGAGTTGTTGAAGGTACTCGCGAACGGATCCAATTATTTGAAGGTGTTGTTATCAAGCGCCATGGTTCCGGTATCAGCGAAACTTATACTGTTCGTAAGATCAGTAACGGTGTTGGTGTGGAACGGACATTCCCATTACACACACCACGCGTTGCCGCAATTGATGTCGTTCGTCAAGGTCGTGTACGTCGTGCCAAGTTATACTACTTACGTAACTTACATGGTAAGGCTGCTCGGATCCCAGAACGTCGTCGTGGCTAAATCACAACGTCAACAATCATCGGTTGCAGCTTAGGCTGAGCTGATGATGGAAAGCTAGTTAATCATTTTTAATGATTAACTAGCTTTTTTTATTGGCGAAGTTAGTGACACGCTCAATCGTCAAATCATCGACCAATTTAGGTCGGTTCACAATGTGAGCATGCTGTGCTTGGATTTATAATTTAACAATCTTACGAGATAGCTCGTAATTCCTAATTTGAAGTATTATGATAGTAATACGAGTACGCGATGCTTCTTGGGATGCGTCAATTAGCTGAATATGAATCACTTGATATCAGACTAAACTGATTTATTTGAACAGGGTTGTCGCGTACCTGACGTGTATAACTAGTGCTAAGCTGGCGGCCGGGTTAACTAAACGGGAGATTGCTCAAAGCGAGCACGATAAAATAAAAGAGAGTTAGGTGAAAGCCGATGTTTGGATGTACGGGGAAACATCAGGTCGATGAACAGGCGTTATTGAGTCAGTTAGTTGACTTCGTTCTCGACACTAGTCTTACCGACCGTGAACGTAAAATCGGGTTGATGGCCAAAGCCGATTTGGAGCATCATCGCTATTCAATTGCTGTGTTAAATAAATTAGTGGTTAGTTTTCAAATGGAGGCGCTACGCAACAAGGGCCTTTCGAAGGCTGCTTCAAACTTTTATGATCAGATTTATCCAATATTAGTCGCGGCCAAACCAATGGGAACGAATTTAGGCTATATTGGGATGCATAGTACCTATTTAGATTAGGGTGTGTCAGTGATGAAGTTACTAGCGAAACCAGACCGTCTTCAGACGGCTGACGATGGTTTTTGAACGTAAGAGGCTGGCGTTCATCGGAAGTGTGTTGGTAACAGCTTAAATGAGAACATCGTGCGCATGTCCGTGCCCCTTTGAATGAAACCTATTCAGAGGGGCTTTTTGGTGTGGAAAAACAGTTCATGATCTGCGCGTCTTAACAATATTAGGTGATATGGTTGGCGGGCGATAAAAATTGTTTGGTGCTGCTAAATAGCTGGTAAACGATTTTGGCCGTAGAACAAATGCTATACATTGTTTGATAAGTACCGAACTGGGATGTGGATGAGCCAGATTCAAAATAAGTGTGTCAATATGTTGGTTATATCAGTATTTTAATGCAGTGTTATAGCGTGAACTGATACTACAATTAAATAATCTCAAAAATAATTTCGTCTATTTTTTGTTATGCACTTGTTATTTCAACTTATTTGAACGCATACTAATGATTGAAGGGGTCAATTAGGTGATAGTTTGATGATTAACACAATCGTTTCGGCACGGTACGAAACGCACCAAATATTACTCAGCTAAATAACTTGATTGCTCCAGGTACGGTTGAACTTTGGAGGCAGAATTATGCGGAATCGTTTAAATAAGTTGGGATTGGAAAGTAAGTCTCACTATAAGCTTTATAAATCGGGGCGGCGCTGGGTGGCTGCTAGTATCACAGTATTTTCAGTTGGCATCGGTTTGACTTTTAGCCAAGTTGAACAAGTGAAAGCCGCAACGGGTACGGGGGTTGACACGGCCGACAATAGCGCTAGCGTTAGTTCCGACATGGCAGAACCGAGCAATGCCGTCGTACTAAAATCAGCTAGTACGGCGACAGTTACTAAGACCGCGACTCAGGATGCAAAAGCTGCTACTGATGTAACGGCCGCGACTCAGGATACTAAAGCGACTACTGATTCAACTGGGGCAACATCAGCTTCCAGTAATCGTCAGTCGACAGCAGCTACGAAGCCAGCTGCCGAAGTCGGTACTGCTTCAAGTCGCGCTGACTCAAGTGCTAGCATATCAAGTACTGATGGCGCAAGTGCTAGTGCACCAAGTGTCACCAGTAAATCTACTGACACGGAAGCCACATCAGCATCCGTAACTAAAACGGCTACTACGAGTGCTGACACAGATGTGCTAAACACTGAGACGACAAGTTCATCAGTGGCAAATGATCTCACTGATGCTACGACAGCTAGCCAAACGCGTACGGAAACTGGGAAAACAGCCAGCATACCTACTGCTGAAGCACCGACCATTACGACTGCAGTGACAAGTCGGGCACTCCCATTGACGGGTGCGCTAGCGAGCAGGTCAGCAAACACGCCGGTCACTAAGTCTACAGTACAGGCGGTTTCAGCTATCACCAGTGAAGCTGAAACGAAGCCGACCGTATCGTTAGTAACTACGGGGACCGTGTCGATGGACTATGGCGAGGCGTCGCTGGCGGATCTAGAATCTCATATTAGTTCTCCAGATGAGACGCCGGCTAACGACGTCGCCTACTACATTCAAGATGCAGCGGGCAATTACTTAGAAGATGTAAACGGCAACAAGGTCAATTTGCTATATGCACTTTTTCTGGACTCTGCTGATGTCAATGATTACGTTGATGTTGTGTATACGGATGAACATGGGCAGGTCACGAAATATTCCGGAGATACGGACTTTTCAACGCTCGACCAAATTGGTAGTTACTCAGTGACGATCAATGCAGCGGGTAAAGCTGGGATGAGCCGGGTTATGCAAGACTATAATGCTTACGATACCTCGACCAGTGATTTGGATGACTTTGTCCCAACCTTTTCGACTGGGGCCTCCGATTATACCTTTACAATTAACATTGTCCCTGTAAAAATCACAGCCACCACTGGTAAGAATGGGCTAATTATACTTCGGCCTTCACAGTTGTATACGGGATCATTGACAATGTTGCCGGTAGTCACCGTTAAAAATGCAACAAAGCAAAATATCCTTCAAATTAGTAACGGCGAAATCGGCGATGCTAAACCAGGCGTAGCCGGCAAGGTCGGTCAACGTGTTTTAACGTTGGCAGATTTTACTTATACGTATCAAGGCACCGAAACTAACTTGACCGGTGCGGACACTGGCAAATATGCAATCACCCTTAATGACGCTGGTCGGAAGGCAGTTCAAGCTGCGCTGGGGTCGAATTATATTCTGGATGATGCGGCAGTTTTCACCACGATTGGTGCGGTGCAGGCTGCTGGTCTCAGGTTAACGATAGCCAATGATACAGTGACCTATAATGGCAAGCCTCAGGGGACATCCGTAGCTGTAACGACTGGAACCGTGTATGATCACTTTGATTTTACTACGACGACTGACACGAACGTCGGTACCTATGACAACCTGACATACGCGTTAGCGGATCCCACGCAAGCGGCGATTTTGGTTAAAAACTATACCGTTACCACGACGGATGGGACGTTGGTGATCACGCCAGCAGATCTGACAGTCACGGTCAAGGATGATAATGCAGTTTATGACGGCCGAGCACATGGCACGACTGCAACTGTTACTAGCGGGACCAATTATGATCAGTTAGCATTTACCGCAGTTGCAGCAGATGGCAGTGGTGCGACGACTTATACTACGGTCGGCACTTATGCAATGACTGGGACTACGGCAGCCGATACCAGTAATTATAAAATTTCGTATGTCAATGGAACGCTGACAATTGATCCAGCCAAAGCAACAATTACGATTCCCAACAAGATTTATTGGTCGGATGGGACGCAAAAGAATTTGGCGGCGGTGGTTACTGGGACAGTTAATGGTGAGACCTTAAAGTATCGTGTGACCAACGGCATGAGTGCGGTTGGAACTAAGACAATTACGGCCACTCCTGATGCTGATGATTCGGTGAATAAAAACTATACCATTTCAGTCATTCCTGGCACCTTGACAATTGGTGATATTGCGGTTAAGTACCTCTACGAACATGTAGATGCTAATGGTGAGACTCAGGTAGATGCTTCGGAAACTGGTACGGCGACACATGCTACGGACGCAACGGCCACGGACTATTTGACCTACACGACGGCAGCCAAACCCAAGACGGGCTATGTGTTAGCACCCAATACTGGACTAGCCTATAATGGCACGTTAACTGATCAGGGCGGTACCGTGACGTATCGTTATTTGGCCAAGACTGAAACGGCGATCGTAACGTATTTTGACCAAACTGATAACAAGGTTATTAAGACGGAACCCTTACAAGGAGCGTACGGGACAACGGATGCGTATCGGACGGCTGATACGATTGCCGCGTATGAGAATGCGGGCTACGACCTGGTCGATGATGACTATCCAACAGCCGGGGTGGTCTATGATCAGGACGGCAGTGTTCAAGAGTACCAGGTTACACTTGTTCATAAATTTGTAACACGCACGCCAGATAATCCGGGTACGCCAGGTGAGCCGGTCGACCCCGATAATCCAAACGGACCCACATATCCAGTGGGGACTGACTTTGAGGATTTAACTGAGCAAGTCAGTCAAACCATTCAGTATTTATACAAGGATGGTCGCACTGCTAAACCGAACAATGTTCAAGCGGTTAATTTTAGTCGTAACGTCACGGTGGATGAAGTTAATGGCACAGTCGTCTACACGGATTGGTTGACTGATGATGGGACCATGACTGGTCGTTTTGAGGCCGTTGATTCACCTTCGATTACTGGTTATACGGCTGACCCAACCAGTGTTGCGGGTCGTGATACGGTGAGTGGGACGGATCTCAGTCCAGATGTACAAGTTTATTATCAGGCTAATCCTGAAAAAGCCACGGTGACCTATGAAGATACGACAACGGGAGCGGTGCTGACGACAGATCCGGTAACTGGTGATTATCAGACCGTCTCGAATTATCGGACAGCAGATCGAATCGCTCAGTACCTTAATATGGGCTATGAACTGGTCAGTGATGATTATCCAACATCCGGTGCTGTGTTTGATAAAGACGGAAGTACTCAGGCTTATACTGTCAAATTGCAACATAAACTCCTGCCGCTCACCCCAGAGAACCCGGGTACGCCAGGCGAGCCGATCGACCCCGATAATCCAAACGGACCCACATATCCAGCGGGTACGGCTGTGCAAGACTTGATTAAGCAGGTTGGTCAAACCATTCACTATCAGTATCAGGATAAAAGTACTGCTGCCGACGCTAATACGCAAACAATCACTTTCAAGCGCAGCGTGACGGTCGATGAGGTTAACAATAAGCTAACTTATACCGATTGGTTGACTGGTACGGCAACGACTGGTCATTACATGCCAGTCGATTCACCGGAAATTAAGGGCTATGTTGCTGATTCAACGCGTATTGCGGGTAATGACGAGGTGCACAATGCGGATGCTGACACGAACATCGTGGTCACGTATCAGGCTAAGCCAGAGAACGCCACGGTCACGTATGTAGACGTCACTACGGGTAAAACGCTCGCTATAAAAAGCTTGACTGGTGACTATCAGACTACGTCCAGTTACCGGACGGCTGAAACGATTGCGAGCTATGTCAAGAATGGCTATCAACTCGTACGTGATAACTATCCCACTTCAGGGGCGGTGTTCGACGTCGATAATTTTGCCAAAACTTATACCGTGACACTGAAGCATAAGTTAGCCACGGTTACACCAGAGAATCCGGGTACGCCGGGCCAACCAATTGATCCGGACAATCCAGACGGACCGAAATATCCAGTAGGAACGACCGCTCAAGATCTGACGAAACAAGTTAGTCAAACGATTAAGTATCGGTATCAAAATGGGGCTTCGGCTGGCACTGACAGCGTTCAACTGATTACGTTTAATCGGGATGCCACGATTGATGAAGTTGAGTCTACCGTAGTTTATACTGATTGGCTGGATGGGACTTCAGCTACTGGTCGTTATACCACCGTGACGTCACCCGTCATTACTGGCTATACGGCTGATAAAACACAGGTTGCTGGTCGTGATTCAGTTGCTAATACAGATTCAGACACACAGGTGGTCGTCACCTATGCGGCAAAACCTGAAAAAGCAACGGTCACTTATGTGGATGTCACGACGGGTAAAACGCTCGTTACGGCCAATTTGACTGGTGACTATCGGACACAATCCAATTATCGGACCGCTGAAACCATTGCAGGTTATGTTAAAAACGGTTATGAACTGGTACGTGATAATTATCCCGTATCGGGGATGCTGTTCGATGTCGATGATTTTGCTAAAACTTATACCGTGACACTGAAGCATAAGTTAGTTACGGTTACACCAGGGAATCCGGGTACGCCGGGCCAACCAATTGATCCAGACAATCCAGACGGACCGAAGTATCCAGTAGGAACGACCGCCCAAGATCTGACGAAACAAGTTAGTCAAACGATTAAGTATCGGTATCAAAATGGGGCTTCGGCTGGCACTGACAGCGTTCAACTGATTACGTTTAATCGGGATGCCACGATTGATGAAGTTGAGTCTACCGTAGTTTATACTGATTGGCTGGATGGGACTTCAGCTACTGGTCGTTATACCACCGTGACGTCACCCGTCATTACTGGCTATACGGCTGATAAAACACAGGTTGCTGGTCGTGATTCAGTTGCTAATACAGATTCAGACACACAGGTGGTCGTCACCTATGCGGCAAAACCTGAAAAAGCAACGGTCACTTATGTGGATGTCACGACGGGTAAAACGCTCGTTACGGCCAATTTGACTGGTGACTATCGGACACAATCCAATTATCGGACCGCTGAAACCATTGCAGGTTATGTTAAAAACGGTTATGAACTGGTACGTGATAATTATCCCGTATCGGGGATGCTGTTCGATGTCGATGATTTTGCTAAAACTTATACCGTGACACTGAAGCATAAGTTAGTTACGGTTACACCAGGGAATCCGGGTACGCCGGGCCAACCAATTGATCCAGACAATCCAGACGGACCGAAGTATCCAGTAGGAACGACCGCCCAAGATCTGACGAAACAAGTTAGTCAAACGATTAAGTATCGGTATCAAAATGGGGCTTCGGCTGGCACTGACAGCGTTCAACTGATTACGTTTAATCGGGATGCCACGATTGATGAAGTTGAGCCTACCGTAGTTTATACTGATTGGCTGGATGGGACTTCAGCTACTGGTCGTTATACCACCGTGACGTCACCCGTTATTATTGGCTATACGGCTGACCGGGCGCGGGTCACGGGAAACGATGCAGTAACTAGTGCGGCGCAACCGACCAACATTATTGTGACGTATGCGATTAACGCAGAAAAGGCGACGGTCACCTATGTTGATGTCACCACGGATAAAACGCTCGCGACCGTCAGTTTGACTGGCGATTATCAGACATCATCCGATTACCGCACGGCTAACACAATTGCTGATTACAGTAATCAGGGCTACGTGCTTGTCCGCGATAGCTATCCAGTTTCAGGAGCTATTTTCAATGATGATGGTGTCGTTCACAGCTATCTGGTTCAGCTTGCACATGTGACAACTGCGACAACCGAGACCAAGACAATCACGCAAACCGTACATTATCAGAGTACGACTGGCACGCAGTTGCACGATGATACGGTCAGAGCGATGACATTCACTCGTACTAAACGGGTTGATCAGGTCACCGGGGACGTAACGTATAGCAATTGGTCGACTAATCAGGCGGATCACACTTTTGAGCGCGTCGCGGCGTTCAGTATTCCGGGCTATCATGCGGTGGTAACGGGTACTCAGGCAGTCATGGTTACGCCAGCTAGCGTGGATGATGTTCAAACGATTCGTTACGTTACCGATAGGCCTTCAACCGGTGAGACACCAAAAACACCGGTGAAGACGGTGACAGTTAATAAGTCGGATAAAATTAAGACGACTGACACGCCAGATAAAGTCGCAACGGTCAAGACGCCGGATAAGGCTCAGACCGTCGCAACAACAACTGCTAAACAAGCTAGCGTCAAGCGGTCAGTGGATCTCAAACAAGCACAGGCTGTTGAACAGCCTGCTCAGACACGACCAGCCAATGTAAAAACGGTTAAACTGGCGAAGACGACTAAATCCGTTAAGCCAACCGCGGCTCATCAATCAGCCACCCACAAACAAGCGACTTTACCGCAAACCAATGATAATCGGCAAGCTAGTGTTGCGGCGGAACTACTTGGTTTGACCGCAGCAACCTTACTAGTTGGTGTGAGTGCAATTTTGAAGAAACGTCATAATTAGCCGTTAAATGGAGGCGTTAATATGACTACTTTAATCGATATCACGGGTCAGAAGTTTGGCCGCTTAACAGTCATTAGACGTTGTGGAACTGCCAAAAATGGCAATGCCCTCTGGTTGTGTCAGTGTCGCTGTGGCAATCAGACCAAAGCTGATTCGTACGCGTTGCGGCATGGGCGAGCAAGAAGCTGTGGGTGTTTGACACGAGAAAGTCGGTCGCAGTTAATTCGACGTAATCCCAAAACGGCTGCCAGTATGGGGCGGTTAAGCAATCTGAAAATTCATGATCATCACACTGATTTACCGTCAAAGATTATGTCTAAGCGTAATAAGAGTGGTGTCATCGGTGTCAGCTGGGATAGCAATACTCAAAAATGGGTGGCGACATTTTTCTACAAGGGGCGCTACCTGTTACACAAGCCGTTTCAGCATTTTGAGGACGCTGTTCTTGCCCGCCAGGCGATGGAAAGCCGTTATTTAAATAACAAAGTGTAAATTAAAGTTCTTCCTTGATAGGGCCTGATGCCTTGTCAGAGAAGAACTTTTTTGCGTTACAGCAACGGTACCAGCTTCTTAATTGGACTTAGTGGAGTTCTTTCAGAATTGTAAGTAACAAAAAGGCCTAACATGGGAATGCCAGCGGATAAATTGTGCTTGATTTATGGAGATGAAAATTCCTAAATGATTTGCTTGTATATGACAATTATTAAAAATAAGACGGTCCCTGATCGAACTAGAATCATAAGTATCTTGGGGGCAGGTGATTTAACGGTTCTTGGTTGCAATATGTTTTTTAATCAACAGTCTGATGAAACTTGCCCTAGAAGTTGAGGTTAACTGATGCTTCTGGATCGGTGAAATCGTTAGTTTCGTGATGGAACTAGTCATTGGCGACAGAAGCGTTAATCAATGAGCAACGTACCGCTCCGGTTTCGAATTTTCGGACGATTCCGGTATAATAAACGTAACTGATGACTAGGGGGATAATCACATGATTGAAATTCACGAATTAACGAAGCGTTATGGGGATAAGACAGCATTGAATCAGCTTACTTTAACCATCGCATCAGGACAAATCTTCGGTTTGTTGGGCCACAACGGGGCGGGGAAATCAACGACGATCAAAAATTTAGTCAGTATCATTAAACCGACGAGTGGCACGGTTACGGTCGATGGCTTAGACCTTGAACAGCAACGACAAGCCGTCAAAGAAAAGATCTCTTACGTACCGGACACACCCGATATTTTTCTTCAACTTTCGGCGATGGAATATTGGGACTTGATAGCTGCCGCTTACCAGCAATCAGAGGAAGCCGTTCAGCAACGGCGACAGCAGCTGGTGTCACTGTTCGATATGACTGAACACGTTGACGAACCCATGGCTAGTTATTCACACGGGATGCGGCAAAAAGCCATTTTGATTGGGGCGTTGCTTCCCGATCCAGATATTTGGATTTTAGACGAGCCGCTGCAAGGGTTAGACCCCCAAGCTGCTTTTGATTTAAAAAATTTGATGAAGGCCCATGCTGCCAAAGGCAAGACGGTCATTTTTTCCACCCACAATCTGGATACGGCGCAGCAGTTATGTGACCGATTGGCAATTTTGAAGCAGGGGCAATTGATTTATACCGGTTCGGTTGAACAATTACTAGCTCAACATCCGCAACAATCACTTGAGGCGATATATTTACAAATGGCCGGGCGGTTGACGGATGATCACCTTGTCGATGCGCTGGAGGGTGAGCATGATGCATAAAAGTCAGTTACGTGTTTTGTTGGCTGTTAATCTCAGGTTGTTGAATCCGCAACTAACGGATCGGCTACGTAAAAAGGGCGCTTCGGGGCCAGCCTTGAGTAAGAAGCTAATGCGGCAATTTTACTTGAATGCCTTGATGTTTCTTGGCATTTATGGCTTGACGATGTTGGCCTTTGATTTTAGCAAGTTGCCAGGCATGTTTACGTTCTATGTGGCGTTATTTATCTTATTGGGAGTTTCACAGAGTATCTCCGGTATTTATAACGTCTTTTTTGCCGGCAATGATCTTGTTGAATACTTACCGTTACCTTTCCGCAATCAAGAAATTTTTATGAGTAAGATTTTGGTCGTGATATTCAACACGGTACCCTTTACCATTCCGTTACTTTTAATTTTTATCATGACCGCAACACGGGCCGGAATCTTTGTGGTGTTAGGTGTGCTGATGGCCGTCTTGATGTATGGCCTAATACTGAGTCTGTTACTATGCTTGTGCGCCCTAATAGTTTTTGGCTTAACCAAGCTAACCGTGTTTCGCGCCCATCAAAAAATGGTGATGAACGTCATGTTAGGCCTTAACGCTGTCTTAGTGCTAGTCGGGCTCTACTTCATGAATCGCGGCTCATCATCTGACACCGGAACGCAGGTTGACCGCGCAGCATTACCCCTATTGATACCGATTTTTAAAGTTTTCACGACGCCGTTGACAATGACGAGTTTGCTAACCTGGGCGAGTTTAATTGTCATCTCGCTGATTTTGTTCGCACTGACAGGACGGTTTGTTTTGACCCACTTAGCGGAACAGCTTACGCAAGTCAACTCAGTGTTAGTGGCAACACCACCGCGTCGACATTCACGACAACATAACCGCAATAAAATTTTGCGTACCTACCAGTTTCAGTTACTGAAAGAACCCAGTTTAGCCTTACAATTATTCACAGATTCAATCCTGCTGCCATTGATTTTAGTCGGGACCGTTTTCTTTTCGGGGACCGCTCCTAATTTTAGCCGGCTATCGCTGAACTGGCTCGGTGTCTGGTTTGTCAGTGGGATGGCCGGTGCGATCGTCAATGTTAATCAAACCTCATTAGTCGGTAATCTCATTTCACTTGATAAAATGAACTTTGACTTTGTGCGTGCACTGCCAATCCCAATGTCCCGTTACTTACGACAAAAGTTTTACTTGGGTTATTGGTTCCAGGTCATGATTAATGGCGTGATGGTTCTAGTGGTGGGTATCGCTGGGCGAGCACCATTAGCCCTAGATTTGGCTCTAATATTGGGCGCTGCTTGGGGGACGTACCTAGCTGCCCAACATTACTTTAAGCGTGATTATCAGCTACGGCTGACGAATTGGACTAATGTGACCCAATTGTTTAATCGGGGCGGCGGTAATCTTGGTTTGATGCTTAACTTGTTGGCCTGCAGTATTGTGGGTGTGCTGACAATTGTGATCTATAGTGTGCTGATTCAGCTGTTCGCGGCGGCAGCTATGCTGATTAATATCATTGTATTAGTTGGCGTCGGAATTATTTCTGCTGGTTTGGTCTGGCATTACTACAAGACTTTTTGGCAGCAACTTGACTAATAAGTGTTAATTTCACAGTCACATAATATTAAATTAAGATAAAAGTGTTGACAAATTGCTCATTGAGTTTTAATGTTAATGACAACTTAATATTCGTCCATGAAACCGATGAAGTGGAGATCAAGATAATGATGCCCGTAAAGAGAGTCGCCGTTGCTGAGAGTGCGATCGAACGCAAATTATTAAATGGACCACTGAGGGCGCGACTAACGAACAGTTTTGTTCTACTACCTCGCGACGATAGGGAGTCGTCAATTCCCGGGAATGTGTTTGCATTTCGCTAAGCTGGGACCCAAGTCTAACCTGAATGGGGTAATTTGGTGTCCAACCAAGGTGGTACCGCGGAAAAATCCGTCCTTGACTGTCATTAGTCATGGACGGATTTTTTTGATAGGGGGCAGTTCAATGCAGCAACGATGGCAATTAACCACAACTCAAGTAAAACTATCTTATTAATGAGGAGTGGTTCAATATGAATCCAACATTACCAACCTTGATTCCTTATCAGGATCATTATCCCTACGTACCAGTGATGGTCAAACGACCACTCGTCACATTTGACCCCATTGCGGTTGCTAAAATTATCCACCAGATGGGGAACGGTTTCGCGCTGACGATTGATCGGCACCAACGATATAGCTATTTTAGTTTTAAACCACAGCGAAGTCTCACGGATCGGCAACTAGCCAAGCACCAACGACCAGCTAATGAGACACTCCAAGCCATTCTAAACCAATATCGAACACCACGAATTCATGGATTACCACCATTTACGGGGGGCTTGATAGGATACTTCGGCTATGAGTATGTTCAACAATTTGTACCCAAGTTGCATTTGAAATCACCAGCAACCGCAGATCTCGATGACTTAGGTTTATTCTTAGTTACGAGTGTGCTCGTCTATGATCATCGACATCATGAGCTTGGGTTGACACAGCTGATTCCAACTGCGGATTTAGCGGCAACTTACGCCGTGACTCAAACGGCTCTAACGCAACAGTTAGCCGCCATTATTGAACAATTGCAGCAACCAATAGCTTTGCCACCATTTGACTTGCAGCAACCATTACACATGCAAGTGGACCAAGCGACCTATGCGCGTCAGGTTGACCGAATTCGCCAACACATCTACGCTGGTGATATTTTCCAAATGATATATGCTAATCCATGTTTGGGGACCATGAGCGGGTCATTGCTGGCAGTTTATCAGCAACTTCAAAAAACAGCGGCCCCGTATACCTGTTATTTTAAACAGGCTAATTTCGAAATGACGGTGGCCTCACCAGAAACGTTAGTAACGAAGGATGGGGAACAAGTCGCGACGTATCCATTGGCCGGGACGAGACGCCGTGGTCGAACACCTGCCGAGGATCGGCAGTTGGCTCATGAATTACAAACCAGCCCTAAAGAGATTGCCGAGCACAATATGTTAGTTGATTTGGGACGTAACGATTTAGGACAAGTTGCAAAGTTTAAAAGTGTCCGGGTGACTAATTTACGGCGATTAATTCGTTATTCGCAAGTCATGCACTTAGGGTCTCGAGTGGCCGCAGAAGTGGCGCCGACTACTACAGCACTCCAAGTGCTTGCCGCTACTTTTCCAGCTGGGACGTTAGCTGGCGCGCCTAAGATTGAAGCAATGACCCTGATTAATCATTATGAGCAGGTGCCGCGGGGTGTTTATGGTGGTTGCTTTGGTTACTTGGATTGTAACGGTAATTTGGACATGGCGATTGGCATCCGGCTGGCCTACCGGATAAATGAACGGTTGGTGATTCCAGCGGGTGCGGGCATTGTTGCTGACAGTATCGGCGCTCAAGAATTTAAGGAGTGCCAGAATAAACAACGAGTGATCGTTAATGCAGTACAAGACGCGAAAGGACGAGTTAAAGATGGAATTATTAATTGATAACTATGACAGCTTTACTTATAACTTGTATCAACTAATTGGTCGTCTGACGCCCGATGTACGGGTCATTAAAAATGACGATTTGACGGTTGCTGCAATCAAGGCATTACAACCTGACCATATCATTTTATCACCAGGGCCGGGGACGCCAGCCCACACGGGAGTTAGTCCACAAGTCGTGCAACAATTAGCTGGTCAGGTCCCCATATTGGGGATTTGTATGGGATTAGAAGTGATGGTCACCGCTTTTGGCGGTTCGCTGCAAGGCGCCCAGCATTTAGTTCACGGGCAAGCCACGTTAATGCACGTGCAGCCGTCATCACTATTTAAAGATTGTCCGATGCAGTTCATGGCAGCGCGCTACACTCGTTGGTAGCTGATGCGGGCCGTTTGCCCGTTAACTTTCGAATCATTGGGACAAGCGATGATCAGGAAATCATGGCAGTGGAAGATGTGGGCCGTCAGCTGTACGGCGTTCAATTTCATCCAGAATCAATCATGACGCCAGCCGCCGTTGGTGAGCAACTGATCCGTAATTTTTTAGCACTTAAACATTAAGCAGACGAGAGTGGAGGAATACTTATGATTGAAACAGCGATTGCACAACTCACTAACCAAGAAAATCTAGACTTTACAATGAGCCAACAAGTCATTACGGAAATTATGAAAGGTCAGGCCACCGACGCACAGATTGGGAGCTTTTTGACCGCCTTAGCCATCAAAAAGGCAACTATCGATGAAATTGCTGGTGCAGCAACTGCGATGCGTTCCCAGGCGTTACCTTTTAAAGTTAAACGGCCCACGCTAGAAATCGTTGGGACGGGCGGTGACCGGTCGAATTCGTTTAATATTTCGACGACCACTGCGCTAGTGGTCGCCGCTGCGGGTGTACCAGTGACCAAGCACGGCAATCGTGCGGCGTCGTCCAAGAGTGGTGCGGCGGATGTTTTAGAAGCACTCGGTATCAAAATCGATCTAACGCCCGCTCAGAGTCTAGCATTGCTAGAGCGGACCAATTTTGCCTTTATGTATGCGCGCGAATATCATCAGGCGATGCGATTTGTCGCTCCGGCTCGGCAACAAATCAAGATTCCAACTATTTTTAATATACTGGGTCCCTTAGCCAACCCAGCTCATGCTGAGATGCAACTATTAGGGGTATACCGGCAAGCTTTAATGGCTCCATTAGCCGAAGTGTTGACGCGTTTAGATGTTAAACATGCCATGGTCGTGCATAGCCGAGACGGCTTAGATGAAATTTCAGCGGCAGCCCCTACGGATGTGATCGTAATTAATCATGGGCAGCAAGTAACGCGAATCCTGACGCCTGAACAGTTTGGACTGACGCGTTGTGACCATGCGGCTCTTATTGGTGGTAGTGCCCAAGTTAATGCCGCCATCACGCGGGCAGTACTCACTGGAGAACCGGGGGCCCCTCGTGACGTGGTGTTGATGAATGCCGCCGCGGCGTTGCATATTGCCAAGCCACAGTTGGATCTAGCGGCCGCTTTTGAGTTGGCCCAGCAAACAATCGATCAAGGAGCGGCCGCGGCTAAGTTGGCCCAATTAATTCAGAGTAGTCAGGCGGTGATGGCCTCATGATTTTAGATCAACTCGTCCAGGCGAGTCAGCAATGGGTTCAGAAGGTGCCAGTTAGGGAGCGTGTGAAGCGCATTCAACAAGCTCGAAAAATGACCACCCCCGTTTTATCATTTGAAGCAATGCTGGCCCAGCCGGGCTTACAGCTTATTGGTGAAGTTAAGCGGGCGTCACCTTCTAAGGGGCTGATTGCGGCTGAGTTTGACTATTTACAGATTGCGCAAGACTATGTTGCTGCTGGGATCGATGCCATCTCAGTGTTGACCGAACCCCGGTATTTTAAAGGACAGTTGTCTTATTTACAAGCCATTGCGCAAACGGTCTCGGTACCCACATTACGTAAAGATTTTATTGTAGCTGCTAGTCAGATTGCGAGTGCTCGTATTGCTGGTGCTAGTGCGGTTTTATTGATTGTTGCTATTTTAACACCGGTTCAACTGCAGGCTTTCATTACGTTGGCTCATGAGCTGAATTTAAGTGCGCTAGTTGAAGTCCATACAACGGCTGAGATTAAGCAAGCGGTGGCGGCTGGGGCCCGGATTATTGGCATTAATAATCGGAATTTGAAAGATTTCAGTGTCAATTTTGCAACGAGCTGTCAGTTACGGCAAGCAGTTCCAGCTGAGTGTTATGTGGTCGCTGAGTCTGGTATTCAAACGGCCACACAGGCTCAACAGTTGGCCGCTGCTGGCTTTGACGCCATGCTAGTTGGCGAAACATTGATGCGTGCACCAGATAAAGGTCAAGCCGTCATGCAATTGCGGGCGGGGGTGCGTGGATGACTCAAATCAAAATTTGTGGCTTAATGCGACCAGCGGATGTCGTGATGGTTAATCAAGCGCTCCCAGACGCAATTGGGATGGTATTTGCCCCCGGTCGTCGACGACGGATTACGATGGCGACCGCGCGCCAACTGTCACAGCAATTAGATCCGCGTATCCGGCGTGTTGGCGTGTTTACAACTAATCAATTATCGGAAATTTTAGCTCTCGTGCAACAACACATTATTCAGGTGGTCCAGCTACACGCTACCGTCGATGATCCTCGGATTGCGTCCTTAATGGCCGCCCATGTGCCGGTGATTCAAGCGATGACGCCAGCGAATGCTACGCAATGTCAAGCGGATTACTTATTATTGGATAATGCCCGTCCAGGTAGTGGACAGGTGTTGGATTGGAATCAATTACAATCACAGCGTCCCGTCCGGCCGTTTATCTTGGCTGGTGGTTTAACACCGACGAATATCGTAACGGCAATCAACAAGGTGTACCCGGCAATGGTCGATGTGGCTAGTGGCGTCGAGACGGCGGGCAATAAAGACCGTGAAAAAATCAATCTGATGGTCCAACGGGCGCACCAAACGGGCGTGTCAACACCATTATTAACAGAAATTAGGAGGAATTAGTATGATTAAAAATCAATCACAGGCGGGGCGTTACGGCGACTTTGGTGGTCAGTACGTTCCAGAAACATTAATGACCGAGCTACAGCGGTTGGATCGCGCCTTTCAACATTACCGACAGGACGCGCAGTTTCAAGAAGAGTTGACTGACTTGTTGAATAACTATGCGAACCGGCCATCGTTGTTGTACCATGCACAACGATTATCAGATCAATTAGGTGGTGCTCAGATTTATTTTAAACGTGAGGACTTGAACCATACGGGTGCGCACAAGATTAACAATGTCTTGGGGCAGGCACTGTTGGCAAAGAAGATGGGCAAAAAGCGATTGATTGCTGAAACTGGGGCTGGACAGCACGGGGTCGCAACTGCAACTGTTGCTGCTTTGTTCGGGATGGAATGCGACGTCTTTATGGGTAAGAAAGACACGAATCGTCAAGCATTGAATGTTTACCGGATGCAACTATTAGGGGCCAAGGTCCACCCGGTCACGACTGGTTCAATGGTGCTAAAGGATGCGATCAATGCGGCCTTACAAGAGTGGACGCGGCGCTGTGATGATACAGCTTATATCATGGGCTCTGCAACGGGACCACACCCATTTCCAATGATGGTACATGAATTTCAAAGTGTCATCAGTGTAGAAGCCCGACAGCAGATCCTGGACCAAACAGGTCATTTGCCGGATGCCGTCGTGGCTTGTGTTGGGGGCGGCAGTAACGCCATTGGAAGTTTTGCGGCTTTTCTTGATGATACGTCAGTTGAGCTGATTGGCTGTGAGGCAGCGGGTAAGGGTGTTCAAACGCCGTTGACGGCTGCGACGATTGAACGTGGTCGGACTGGTATCTTCCATGGCATGAAGTCACTCTTTTTACAAGATAAAGCCGGACAAATTGCCCCGGTCTATTCAATCTCGGCTGGGCTGGATTACCCGGGCGTCGGACCGGAACATGCCTACCTGGCTGCGAGTGGCCGGGCGCAATATGTGGGGATCACCGATGACCAAGCAGTACAAGCATTTGAACTGATTGCTAAGGTCGAAGGGGTGATCTGTGCGATTGAGAGTGCCCATGCAGTCGCCTACGTACAACAATTAGCACCAACGATGCGACGTGACCAAACTATTATTTGTACGTTATCCGGTCGTGGAGATAAAGATGTGGCGGCAATTGCAAAGTATCGAGGGGTGACAATTGATGACTGATTTAACAACAATTTTTAAAAATCATAAGGCGTTTATTGCTTTTGTAGTGGCCGGTGATCCTAATTTTGAAGCGACAGTTGACCAAGTTGTTGCGTTAGCAGAAGCGGGTTGTGATCTCGTTGAGATTGGCATTCCGTTCTCAGACCCTGTGGCTGATGGTCCCGAAATTCAGGCCGCTGATCTCCGTGCGTTTGACCAACACATCACACCCCAACGCGTTTTTGAATTGGTGGTGGCAATTCGAGAGAAGACAACTATTCCACTCGTATTTTTAACCTATGCGAACATTGTTTATCAGTTTGGTTATGCTGCCTTTGCCCAGCAGTGTCAAAGTTTGAATGTCGCAGGCTTGATTATTCCCGACATGCCACTAGAAGCCTCTGGTGAACTTCGACCAACCTTAGACCACTATGGTATTGCTTTGATTCCATTGATTGCGCCAACGAGTGATGATGCACGCATCGCAGCGATTGCCCAGCAGGCGCGGGGCTTCATTTATGTCGTATCATCACTAGGTGTCACGGGGACCCGGCGACACATCACGACTGATTTAGCAACACTGGTGGCGAAGATTCGCCATGCGACTACGTTACCTGTCGCAATTGGTTTTGGTATCCATGAGCCAGCCCAGGCCCAGGCCATGGCACAAATTGCGGACGGGGTCATCGTTGGTAGTGCAGTCGTGCATTTGATTGCGACGCACCAACCAGCGACAGCAGTCTTAAGAGACTATACGCGACGGATGCGGCGCGCATTGGATGGTCGCACGGCTGATACAGTTGACTGATCTTGTTTGTTACGATGTTGTTGTGCCGGGCTACTTCGATTAAATGCTGGGAAACGCTAGGATAATGTGCTAGTCTAAAAACAGCTTACTGCTTTGTGGGCGTCGTTAATAATAGTTGACGCTAACCAAGCCAGTTAAATTAATTTAAGGAGGGCTCAACATGGCGGATGTACTGATTATTATTGATATGCAAGTTGGTGTCTGTCGCGGGTCCCAACCGGTTGCCAATTTGGCAACCGTGATTGCGGGTATTCAACAGCGCATTACGAGTTATCGGGCTCAAAATAAGCCAATCGTGTTTGTGCAACATCACGATGCTGACTTAGTCACTGGTTCTGCCGATTGGCAGATGATACCAGAGTTGCCAATTGAAGCAACCGATATTGTGGTCCAGAAAACGCACGCCAACGCTTTTTATCACACGGATTTACAAGCCCAATTGACGGCGATTGGATGTCAAACACTTGAAATCTGTGGTGCGCAAGTTGAGTTTTGTGTGGATACGACGGTTAAAATGGCTCATGGGTTAGGCTACCACCTCGAAATGGTTCGGGGGTTGACGACAACGACGGCCAATTCCATGATGAGTGCGCAACAAACGATTGATTTTTATCAAGATCGGATTTGGAACCACCGTTTCTTGACGTTGGTAACAGCATCGGGCCGTATTGACGATTTGTTAGAAAAGACGGGTGATTAGTTGAAAGCATTATTTTTTAATGATTTTGGCGATGCGTCGGTCCTACAGTACGGTGAGGTGGCGGACCCAATCGTTACTGCAAATACTGTATTGGTTAAAACAACGTATATCGGGCTCAACTTTGCCGACATTTATCGTCGTCGTGGTACCTATCATTTGGAAAAGCATCAACCGTACATTGATGGTTATGAAGGCGTGGGAACGGTTGTGGCAGTTGGTAAGCAAGTGGCGAATTTTAAACGCGGTGATCGGGTGTTATTCGTTGACGTGCCGTTTGCCAACGCTAGCCTTGTCGCGGTTCCAGCTGATCAGGCGATTAAAGTACCACGGGCAATCAATGATCAGCAGGTCGCTAGCATTGGATTGCAGGGCATGACTGCGGAGTTCTTAGTCCATGACTTAGCACAAAGCCAACCGCACGATCGAGTCTTGATTCATGGCATCAGCGGTGGTGTTGGGCAGCTATTAACGCAACTGCTCGTGGCCAATGAGGTGGCTGTTTATGGTGTGGCGTCAACACCGGCGAAAGCTGAATTGGCCTATCAAGCTGGCGCAACCACCGTTTTTATGCGCCATGATCCTTGGGACACGACCCATCATAATTTTTTTGATACGGTGTTTGATGGGGTCGGTAAGACACTACCAGTTAGTCTGGCGACTACCAAGCACCGTGGGCGGGTCATTTTTTATGGCATGGCAGCTGGCAATCCACCAGTAATTGATCCAGTCAAGCTAATGTCCGAATCCAAGAGTTTGATGACTGGTGATTTATGGGATTATTTGGACAGCGCGGCTGCTCGTCAGTGCCGTGCCAATCAATTGTTTGATGATGTGCTCACGCATCGCGTGACGATACGACCAGCGACAGTCTATTCATTAGCAGAAGGAGCCGCTGCGCACCGGGCCCTTGAGACCGGGCAAGTTGCTGGCAAGATTTTATTGCGCCCATGAAGTACTTGAATCGTATTTGAAATTAACTGGTTTAATCGAATATCACCAAACGGCATCGGGCAGTTTTTCCGATGCCGTTTTTGTGGTGGATTAGTAGTGCAGGCTGAATCGAGCGCCAGTTAGTCAATTCAACAATTGAATTATTAAAATTCCCAGTCATGACCACGGACTGTTACACTAAGTGCTAAATCGGTCAAATGGAAGTGTGATGGTCATGATTCAATTAGTACGTTATTCGACGACACGGGGAGCACTGAAGCAAATACAACAGTATCAACTGGTTAATGTGATGTACACGGCGACGCCACAACAAGTTATTCGTGCTTGCAAATCTGATTTAGAACGAACGGCCGTTATGATTATGAATGGCAACCAATTAGTGGGCTTTTTCTGTTTGCATGTTGGTCAAGGACCGCTCAGTTACGGTGAAACGGAAGTGAATACGATTTTGTTGCGAGCTTTATCTGTTGATGATCGCTTTAAGCATCAGCGGGTTGCGTCTGACGCGCTTGCCGAATTACCACGTTATCTTGCCAGTCATTATCCGATGATTCAAACAATATTATTAGCGGTCAATCATGCCAATCATGTGGCGCAACATTTATACCTGACCCATGGTTTCACTGATACGCATCGCCGCATAGATGGTCGATTGGGGCGTCAATTTATTTATGAACGCCCAGTCCATTGTCCCATGGATTTAAATTTTGATTGAAATTTGCTTAGTTAGTTCAGTCAATCTAGTATTTGGAATCTTATCGGAACTAGGTGCGATACTTTAGAATCGTTTGTGTCGTTGCGAATGAGATTAGATTTAAACGAAATCTGATTGAACGGCTCGTTTTACGATTGGCTTTCTGTTAGATTATGATAATACGATTAGAAAAAGCCGATCGTAAATTAAGCTAATGGAAGTGATGGTAATGGTAGCAATTCTTTCTCTAATGGTTGTCATGGGTTTTATGATGCTTGGCGAGTGGGTTTCCACGCGCAGTCGGGCCTATGTTCCATCCGTATTTATTACGGCACTCTTATTTCTAGTGGGTTTTTGGACAATTGTTCCCAAAAACATTGTCCCTTCTGCTTCATTTGGCACTGCCTTTATTCAAATTACCCAAGCCGTTTTATTGGTTCATATGGGGACGTTGATGGATCTGAAATTGTTGTTAAAACAGTGGCGCGCAGTTGTGATTGCCCTGAGTGGCGTGGTTGGGACAGTGGTGCTCACGATGGGAATTGGCCGTCTTTTATTTGATTGGCACACGATCGTTGCCAGTGTGCCCCCGTTGACGGGTGGGTTAGTGGCTGCCTTTCTGATGACAGCTGGACTCAAGGCCCAACATATTACCGCACTTGTGGCGTTTCCGGTGGCAATGTTTGTCATGCACAGCATGCTCGGTTATCCGCTAACCGCGTGGATGCTAAAACGGGAGAGTCGCCGACTATTGCAAGTCCGACATGTAGACGTCACGGTCGCGACCGCTGATTCTGCCACCAGTGCGACAGTTCAAACAACGGCGCAATTACCAGTGTGCCCGCTACCAACCGTACCAGCGAAGGTGAAATCAGTTCAACCTCAATTACGGCATTGGCAACTACCGGCTGCTTATGATACTTCAGCTTTTATGTTATTTAAAGTCGCTGCTGTGACTGGGCTAGCTGAATGGACTGCCCAGTTAGCCCATGGCACGATTAATCAGTACATCATTTGTTTAGTGTTTGGTGTTATCGCGCATCAGTTGGGCTTTTTAGAAGATGCGGTGTTGGAGAAAGCGGGCGTCTTTCACTGGCTGATGTATGGTTTGCTAGCTTATATTTTTGCCAATCTAAACATTGTTAAAATCAGCATGTTAAGTGGTATTTTGATCCCGATTGTAACGTTGATCGTTCTTGGTGTTTTAGGGATGTGGATTGCATCTAGCTTATTGGCGCGACCGTTGGGATTTAGCCGCGAAATGGCTTTTGCAAGTGCATTGACTGCCTTATTTGGTTTCCCCGCGGACTATATCGTCACCCATGAAGTGACCGAAATTATGGGATCGACTGCGGAGGAAAAGCAATATTTACTAGACCAGATGTTACCTAAAATGTTAGTGGGCGGTTTTGCAACCGTCTCAGTGGCGTCAGTGATTATTGCGTCAATCTTCTTGAAAATTTTATAGGGGGCTTTTCAGATGATGACAACAACTTTAGCAGCTTGGATGACAACCTTGCGCCATCAATTACACGCACACCCAGAGTTAGCACTGCAGGAAGTCGCGACGACCGCTTTAATTAAGCAAACATTGACTGAGTTGAACATTCGGTTGGTAGACTATCCGGGAGAAACTGGGGTGGTGGCCGAGATTGGGCATGGTGCGCCAATCATCGCGTTGCGCGCGGATATTGATGCACTCCCAATCCAAGAAGACAATGAGTTATCCTTTAGATCAACGATTCCTGGTCGGATGCACGCTTGTGGGCATGATTTTCACACGGCCGCCTTATTAGGGGGAGCGCGATTATTGAAAGTGCATGAGGCAGATCTCAATGGTACGGTGCGACTGATCTTTCAGCCTGCGGAGGAAGGACACCGCGGTGCCAAAATGATGATTGATAATGGTGTTCTAGCAGGTGTTCGTGCGATTGCGGGATTCCATAATATGCCGAATTTACCAGTCGGCACTTTAGCGATGAAGTCTGGACCACTCATGGCTAGTAATGATAATTTTGACGTCACAATTTTGGGCCAGGGCGCCCATGCAGCGATGTCCGAAGCAAGTCATGATCCCATCGTGACGCTTGGTGAATTGATCAGTAATTTACAGACCATTCGTAGCCGAAATATTGCGCCAGACGCAGCACTGGTGCTAACGATTGCTGCCGTCCAAGCGGGAACGACTTTTAACGTGATTCCAAATACGGCGAATTTACGAGGCACGATTCGGACCTTCAACACGGCTAACCGGGATCTAGCTAAAGTACGTTTTTACGATATTGTGCGTGCAACTGCCAAGATGAATCAGCAAACCGCTACAATTGATTGGGACCGAGGACCAAGCTGTGTCAACAATAACGCGGCACTTACCGCTGTACTATCACGTGTTCTGAAAGATGATTTTGATATTGTGCCTGCCCAGCTATGCAATGCCGACGATGATTTTGCGTTATATCAAGAATGTATTCCAGGATTCTATGGATTCTTAGGTTCAGGCGGCAATGGGACCTTACATCAATCAAATTACCGCTGTGATGACGCAGGCCTAACCTATGGCGCTCGCTTCCATGAATTGGCAGCTACGGCACTATTAAAGTGGGTTCGAGCTTGAATTGAAAGTGGTCAATCGACAAAGGGAAGACGCCCGACCTTGCTAGGAAACTAACATGGTTGGGCGCATTTTTTATGGAAAGCTTCTGAATGATAAGTAACAAGCGAGTCTGGTCACAATTATCTGAGTAACTAAAGTATTTGTTGATACCCGACTTGGTGCAATCATTAACTGATACGTGCAGATTATTGTTATAATATATGTGTATTAGTTTTAATATTATTATTTTAATGATGAAGGGAACGACCGCTGATTGAATTTTGGTTGAGGCGGCCAAAGGTGATTAGGATGAAATCAACAATTTTCGAAAAAGCTGGACTAGTATCTGTTCAGGAAGTTGACAAACCAACATTACAATCTGATGATGATGTCATTGTGCGCATCGTGCGGACTTGTGTTTGTGGTTCCGATTTGTGGTCATATGCGCATGGTGATGACAAGGCTGCCCATTCGATCAACGAAGGACATGAAGCTATCGGAATCGTTGAGGCAATTGGCTCGGCCATTACGACGGTCAAGCCAGGCGACTTTGTCATCACCCCATTTACCCATGGCTGTGGTGAGTGCACGGCTTGTTTGGCTGGTTTCGATGGTACTTGTGATCGGCATCCGGACCACACAAATTGGTCTAATGGCTTTCAAGCAGAATACATTCGCTTCACTTATGGTAATTGGGCGTTAGTTAAGATTCCTGGTCAACCTAGTGACTATACGGAAGGGATGCTCAAGTCATTGTTGACGCTGGCAGACGTGATGCCGACTGGTTATCATGCGGCACGGTGTGCAAACGTTCAAAAGGGCGATAAAGTCGTGGTTATTGGTGACGGTGCCGTTGGGCAATGTGCTGTGATTGCAGCTAAGTTGCGGGGTGCCGCGCAAATCGTCTTGATGAGTCGCCACGAAGATCGGCAGCAAATGGCACTTGCTTCTGGCGCGACCGCGGTTGTTGCTGAACGTGGTGACGAAGGCATTGCGAAGGTACGCGAAATCCTTGGTGGCGGCGCGGATGCGGCGTTGGAATGTGTCGGCACTGAAGCGGCCATTGACCAAGCTTTAGGTGTTTTGCATAATGGGGGTCGCGTAGGCTATGTGGGTGTACCACATTATAATAACCGGCCACTTGGGTCAACCTTTGCTCAAAATATTGCGGTTGCTGGTGGTTCCGCCTCCGTTACGACTTATGACAAACAGTTCTTACTCAAAGCAGTTTTGGACGGTAATATTAATCCGGGCCGGGTATTTACGCAAACGTATCCATTAGCCGACATTAATCGGGCTTATCAAGACATGCAAAATCGAAAGACAATTAAGGCTATGATTACCATTGATTAATCTCGACTAGGTAACTAGTCGCTTAAAAGCAATCGATTAAAAGTCGTTTCAGTACTGATTCATCGTGCTGAAACGACTTTTTCGATGGCGATAATTTAATGGTAAAAATCAATCAAGCTTAGTTGATCTAGACTAGTCTTTGCGTTGGTATTAGAAAAAAGACATGCAACCAGTTGAACCGTGTCATTAAAGCTAGCTGGTCGCACGATTGTAGTTGGCTTCGATAATTAACCGTTTAAAAGAACGCATTTTGCTGTCCGTGCTGTCGCCAGCTTGCTATACTGGGTCAAAAATGAGGTGAGCGTAATGCGAGTCTTTACTTGGATCGTGCGAACAATTGTGGCTGGTGCCGTTTTGATATGTGTCATTATGATTGGTTTGGCACCGCAAACAGTTGTCACACATTTTAATAGTGCCGGCTTGGCTGATTCATTCGGCAGCCGCTGGTGGCTAGTGATGTTACCACTATTAGTTGTGGTAACGGGTGAAGTCATGATTAAGTTAGCCCGTCAAAAACGGCGCAAGCTCGGACTCTTGCAACTGCCGACGCTAACAGGCTTTGAAGGGCAGTGTTTAGGTGTCATGGTGGGTTTCAGCGTCCTGTTGTGGGTTATATTGCAATCGGAAGTGCAGTGCCGGCTAGTTAGCGGGGGCATTGGCGGATGGTGATTAGGATGAGAAATTGGCAGCAGGATGTTTATGAATTCGCCTGAAATTAATTTCAAGCGAATTTTTGGTGGTGTAGTTATTTTAAAATGCTTAGACCATCAGGGCTTGATCAACAGCGCCAGGCGTAATGAGTGCGATTTTGCAGTTGTCTGAGTTGATTAATATCAGCTGTTAATGGCCTGCGCCAAAAAATGGCATGTTATGTTATGATGATGACGTGATAAATCATTAAGCCGTTGCGATTTTCTATGTAAACTATTGTTATTGAAAAACATAGGAGGTCATTGAGATGGCAGTTATTTTAATTACGGGTGCAAGCAGCGGTATTGGGTTTCAGACAGCGAAAGACTTAGCACAGCAAGGTCACGTTGTTTACGGTGCGGCGGTTGAATAAACTTGAAGCACTAGCCCCATACGGCGTTAAGCCCTTGTCACTAGATATAACCAATGAGCAGTCGCTTAGTCAGGCCGTAGCAACTTTAATTGCCAGTGAAGGACGCATTGATGTTTTGATCAACAATGCGGGGTATGGCTCATATGGCGCTGTGGAGGATGTTTCCATTGATGAAGCCAGGCAACAGTTCGAGGTTAATTTATTTGGGATGGCTCGGCTGACACAATTAGTTTTACCGTATATGCGCGCGCAACGTGAAGGACGCATTATCAATACCTCTTCCATGGGTGGACGGTTGGTGAGTTATATGGGCGCATGGTATCACGCAACCAAGTACGCTGTCGAAGCGTTTAGTGACGCATTACGAATGGAGACTAAAGACTTTGGCATTAAAGTTGCAATTATTGAACCTGGTGGGATTAAAACCAACTGGGGATTCATTGCTGCGGATCATTTAGAAGCCTCAGCACGTCACAGTGCATATCAAACACAAGCGACCAAGGCTGCCGCGGGTATGCGCCGACAATACTCGTCGCGAATGATGTCTGATCCAAAAATTATTTCTAAAGCTATTTCGAAGGCGGTCAATCAGAAACGACCACGGGTGCGTTATTTAATTGGATTTGGGGCTAAACCGCTGGTACTTGCTAAGGCGATTTTACCGACTCGTGTTTTTGATTTTATCATGATGCATGCCAGTTAGTAGGAGTGATTAGTGTGAAGATTATGGTTTCTGAACAGTTTCAGTGTTTTATGGCAAGCCTTGGCGTTGATTTAAATACCCTGCTTGAAGCTGCCGGTATTAATAAAGTGGTTTGGCAAGAACAATTAATGCTTTCTGATGTGGAGTATTGGCAGTTAATGAACGAATTCGACAACCAATTGACGGATGAAATGATTCTTAGTTTAGGGAATATTACTAACATTAATACGTTTATGCCGTCCTTTTTTGCAGCATTAGCTGCTAAAAATGGTGAACAAGCGATTGCACGCATGGCAAACTATAAATCATTGGCAGGTCCGGTTCATTTAGAGATAGTGACCAAGCCAGATATTGTCAATATTCATATTTTGGGAAATAGTCTTGGCGTCGAGTTGCCGCGTTTCACGATTATGACGGAACAATTGTTGTTAATCAGCTTGTTACGAGTAGGTACGGGAAAACTCATCAAGCCAATTTCAGTTGGTAGTAAGTATCCGTATGGTGATCAGATTGATGCCGTGATGGGCATTCGACCTCAACAATTGGCTGATAATTGCATTCAGTTTCAAGTCACGGACTTACAGCGGGCGTTTATTTCGGCCAATAATTCAATGTGGGCATTTTTGCAACCAGGGTTAGACCAACAAAAACTGGCTATTGAACACAACCAATCATTGCTCGCGACTGTTCAAGCACTATTGTTGAAGAAAATTCCTAGTGGTTCCTTCTCAATTGACGAGATTGCAACAAGTTTGAATCTCAGTAAACGAACCTTGCAGCGTCATCTTAGTACTTTAAGCACCACATTTAATGATGAAGTCCAAATTGCGCGTCGAACCCTAGTGGTACCCTTGATGAAAGATCAATCGCTAAACTTGATTGAAATCAGCTATTTGTTAGGGTATTCAGACCCAGAGTCTTTTTCGAGAGCTTTTAAAAAATGGTTTCATCAGAGTCCATCCGTTTACCGCCAACAATCTCTGGGGATGTTCAAAAATTAACAGGCATTGCCGTTTAGGTTAAAAGTTATGGGCGTTAAAATCTTATGGATGTGATGGCTTTAGACTGATGGGTAATCCTTTAAATTAATAGATCGTCATAACAATTGTGTTTAAGAATGCTAGTTCTTAGATGCAATTTTTTTTGCGTGCATTTAAGCTAGTGACAGTTGAACAGATTGTATCACTGCTTGCTGAAGTCAAAACTTGTTAGCAATTTGATTATAAACTTTATAGTCAAATTGCTAAACTGTGCCAGTTCGTTGACGGATTATGACCGCAAAAAATGGATCGTCAAGAAATTTTCGCAAAAAAATAAAGCTCGATTAGAGCCCAGCTTACCGGGATTTGGCTACTAAAAAATGTAACATACTGTAAATTAATCTGCTGAAATCAATTGACAAGATTTGGCCGGACGATTAACTTAATGCCATTCCCAAACGCCGTGAAAGGAGCGACTAACTATGAGTGTGTTAGAAGCAAGTGAAATTATGCAATTAATCCCCAACCGGTACCCAATTTTATTCATGGACCGGGTGGATGAATTAAATCCGGGTGAATCGATCGTGGTGACGAAAAATGTCACGATCAATGAGTCATTTTTCCAAGGGCACTTTCCCGGTAACCCGGTCATGCCGGGCGTGTTGATTATTGAAGCTTTGGCGCAAGCCGCGTCGATTCTGATTTTGAAATCTGAAAAGTTTGCTGGTAAGACGGCTTATCTTGGCGCCATTAAGGATGCCAAGTTCCGCAAAATTGTCCGTCCCGGTGATGTCTTGAAGTTGCATGTCCAAATGGTCAAGCAACGGTCCAACATGGGAACGGTGAGTTGTCAGGCGATGGTCGGTGACAAGGCAGCCTGCACAACTGATTTAACCTTTATCGTTGGTGCAACTGATTCAAAATAGAAAGGTGGTAATGGCAATTCGGCGATTGTCGTTTGGGAAAGTTTTTTAAAAGCATTGCCGAATTGTAACCAACCATGACAACTAATTTTTCGATTTTAGCGAGTGCTAAGGCACTGCCGACGACCAAAGTCACGAATCAAGAACTAACGCAACTGATGGCGACTTCTGATGATTGGATCAAGCAGCGAACGGGAATTCGTTCTCGCCACGTCGCGACCGATGAGACAACGACGAGTTTAGCTGTTTCAGTTGCCCAGCAGTTGTTGCAGCAAAGTCGGCTAGCGGCGACGGCGATTGATTTGATCATCGTGGCAACCATGTCACCGGATTATTTGACACCGGCGACGGCTCCTCAAGTACAGGCAGCAATTGGGGCTGAAAAAGCAATTGCCTTTGACATCAATGTTGCCTGTGCGGGCTTTGTTTATGGGATGCAGTTGGTTCACCAATACTTACAACCGGGCCAGACCGCTTTGTTAATCGGTAGCGAGACCTTGAGTCGGTTAGTAGACTGGCATGATCGTAGCACTGCCGTTTTATTTGGTGATGGTGCGGGTGGTCTATTGATTACTGCTAAGCCTAATACGGCCACTGGGCACTGGCTGGGCGGTCATTACGCGACGTTTGGCGCTGACGGGCATTATTTAACGGCGGGACAGCAACCTCAGGTGAATCCGTGGTCGACACGGACTGATGGTGCAGATTCTAACCGCTGGGCCTTTCAGATGAATGGTCGGCGGGTTTATGACTTTGCCACTAAGCAAGTGCCGCACTCAATTGAGCAGGCGTTGATGCAGGCACGGCTCGAGTCGAGTGATATTAAAGCATTTGTGCTTCATCAGGCCAACGCACGTATTGTTAAGAGCGTTGGTCAAAAATTAAACTTAGCTACGGAACAATTACCGATGAACATTGCACAGTATGGCAATACTGCGGCAGCCAGTGAACCGATTCTATTTGCCGAAATGGTTGCCCAAAAGCAAGTTCAACGTGGTGACAAGCTGGTGTTTACCGGTTTTGGCGGCGGGTTATCCGTCGGTAGTGTCGTAATTGAGTATTAATTGATAACTGAAATCAAGCATTTAAAATTAATTTAAAAATTCTGGAGGAATCAACAATGACTAAAACTGAAATTTTTGACCAAATTAAAAAGATGATCGTGGAACAATTAGACGTGGATGCTGACAAGATTACGATGACAACGAACTTTACCGAAGACTTAGCACTTGATAGTCTGGACGTTTTTGAAGTGATCGATAAGATCGAAGACGAATATGATATCGAAATCGAAACGGATGACGCTTTAGCCACGGTTGGTGATTTAGTTGATTATGTGGCGACTCATCAGGAAAATAGCGAGGACTAAGTTATGAAAACGGCAATCTTATTCAGTGGTCAAGGACAACAGTTTGCCGATATGGGGGCCGATCTTTATCAAACGTTACCAGCGTACCAAGCCACGATTGACGAAGCTAATCAAGTGTTGGACTGGGATCTGCGGGTAACTGCTGATTGGATCGATGATGCTCAACGGATGCCGGTTGCAATTACAGCGATGAATATGGGGTTATATCGTGCTTTAACAGCGTTGCTTAATGAGTGTCCAACCGTGTTAACAGGATTGAGCCTTGGCGAGTATGCCGCATTGATTGCAGCTGGCGTCCTGCCATTTGCTGATGGCTTGAAGTTAGTTGCCGATCGGGCTAGATATATGCAACGAGCGGGATTACAGCATCCCGGGGAGATGGTCGCGGCGTTGAAGGTAACGCCGGCACTGGTTGCAGCCGCTTGTCAAAGTGCCCAAGCAGTGGGGGTTGCGTATCCCGCTAATTACAATCTAGCTGATCAAATTGTTATTGGTGGCGATGCAGCTGGTATTCAAGCTGCGCGAACCTATTTAAAAACACACGGCGTTAAACGGGTGGTCCCATTAGACGTTGCGGTGGCTTCACACACGCCGTTAATGGCAGCAGCGAGTGAGGCGTTGGCGCAACGATTACGATTTGTTAATATTGCAGCACCCCAAATTCCGGTCATCAGTAATACGACCGTGACCCCCTTTAGCCAGGCAACTGTCAAGGAAACGTTGGTAAAACAGTTAGTATCGCCAACGCACTTTGCGGCCTGCTTACAACGAATTGCGACATATGAGGTCGATGAGATTATTCAAGTTGGACCGGGGCATAGTTTAGCAACTTTTGCCAAACAAACATTGCCGGGGGTAAGGGTTTGGTCAATTGAAGATATGACAGATTGGCAGAATTATTGTCAGGATACTGAGGAGGTACGTGAGCGTGGATGAAGTGATTTTAGTCACTGGAGCTGCTAAGGGTATTGGTTTGGCAACAGTCAAACGGTTGGCAGCTCAGGGGGCCAGCGTTATTTTAAACGTTCATCATGAAATTGAAGCGGCCGATTGGCAAGCATTAACGGCTGAATATCCAAGGTTGACGCAATTAGTTGGTGATGTGAGCGATGATCAAACGGCGGCTGATTTAATTGAGACCGTGATGACAAATTTTGGTCGCTTAGATGGACTCGTGAATAACGCTGGTGTGACCCATGATCAGTTATTAACGCGGCTACACGCGGAAGATTTCATGAGTGTGATTCAAACAAATTTATTGGGCACATTTAATATGACCAAATACGCTTTAAAAGTCATGCAGCGACAGCGACAAGGCGCCATCGTTAATGTTGCTAGTGTGGTCGGGTTACATGGCAATATCGGCCAGGCGAACTATGCGGCTAGTAAGGCTGGAATTATTGGTTTAACTAAAACGACGGCAAAGGAAGGGGCTCGGCGCCAAGTGCGGTGTAATGCGGTGGCCCCAGGAATGATTACGACGGCCATGACGGCACAATTGAATGACCGTGTAACGGCGGCTGCCTTAAGTGATATTCCACTCAAACGCTTTGGGACGCCCGACGAAATTGCCCAAGCAATTGACTTTTTATTGCACCAACCGTACTTAACGGGACAAGTGCTAACAGTTGACGGTGGCATGACGATATAAGATATGGGAGGTTATCCAATGACAGAACGAGTAGTTGTGACTGGAATGGGTGCGGTGACGCCCCTCGGTAATAGTGTTGATGAATTTTTAACGGGGTTATTCGCGGGACAAGTTGGGATTAAGCCCATCACGAAGTTTGACGCGACGCCCACTGGGATTACAGTTGCCGGTGAGGTTAAGGATTTTCAGCCAGAAGAACGAATTGAAAAGAAATTAGCGAAAAGATTGGATTTATTTTCCGTTTATGGTCTATACAGTGCAAGTGAAGCGATGGCGCAAGCCGGACTAAATGAAGCAAATATTGATCCAGAACGATTAGGCGTTATTTATGGTTCGGGTATCGGTGGTTTAACGACGATTGAAGCGCAAGTGATCAAGATGCACGACAAGAGTCCCAAACGAGTTTCACCGTTATTCGTCCCTAATTCAATCATCAACATGGTTGTTGGTAATATCGCGATGCAATTTAACGCACAGAATACCAGTCAAGCGATTGTGACCGCGTGTGCGTCGGCGACGAATGCCATCGGCGATGCGTTTGAATATTTGCGTCAAGGAAAGGCAGATGTGATCATCACGGGTGGTTCAGAAGCTTCCGTCAACGAAATCGGTATTGCAGGGTTTGCGTCCCTGACTGCGTTGTCGAAAGCCACTGACCCAACGTTGGCTTCATTACCGTTTGATCGTCAACGCAATGGGTTTGTGATGGGTGAAGGGGGTGCGACGTTAGTCTTAGAAACGTTGGCCCATGCCCAAGCCCGAGGCGCCCAGATTCTTGGTGAAGTCGTGGGTTACGGAACGACTAGCGATGCTTATCATATGACAGCCCCCCGACCGGATGGTGCTGGTGCCAAACGTGCAATGCAACAAGCCGTTGCGGAAGCCGGCATTCAGCCGCGTGATGTGGATTACATCAATGCTCATGGAACAGCCACACATGCGAATGATAGTGCCGAAGCTCAAGCAATTAGCGCGTTGTTTGGTCAAGATATACAAGTCAGCAGTACTAAAGGAATGACGGGGCACTTATTAGGCGCTGCGGGTGCAATTGAAGCTGTTGCAACGATTGGTGCTCTGCAAGCGGGTCAGTTACCTGCGAATATTGGTTGTACGGACCAAGATCCTGAGTGTCCAGTCAATTTAGTAACGCCAGCAACTCAACATCAAGCCGCAACCTATGCTTTGAGTAATTCATTTGGTTTTGGGGGCCATAATGCCGTGGTTGCCTTTAAGAAGTGGGTGAATGTATGAGTATGACGGATACGGAAGCGATGACCGCCCTGATCAATCAGTTTAATCAATCCAGCGCTCAAGTCATGGACGTCAAGACGACAACCTTTGAACTGCATTTGAATAAACAAGCTGAAACTGCTGAGACAAATTCAGCGCGTTCACAGCCGGCAGTGACCGACTCTACGGTACCAGTGGTCAAACCGACGACTGAAGTGGCGACTCAATCGGGAACAACGATGGTCACGGCGCCCCTAGTTGGGGTGGCTTACTTAGCTGCCGACCCGAAACAGGCGCCGTTTGTTCAGGTGGGTGATCGTGTCAAGTCAGGGGAAACCTTGTGTGTAATCGAAGCGATGAAAATGATCAACGAAGTCCCTAGCCCAGTTAGTGGGATCGTTAAAGAAGTTTTAATTAAGAATGCAACTATGGTTGAATTTGATGAACCATTGTTTGCAATTGAGGAGACGACCGTTTAATGGAAGTTACGGATTTAATTCCCCAACGGTTTCCGCTGCAATTATTAGACCGTATCATAGCGGTCCAACCAGGTGTCAGCGCAACAGCGGAAAAATTAGTCACGATTAATGAATGGTTTTTTCAGAGTCCGACACTGACCGGAAGAACGATGATTCGGCCAGTATTATTAGAAATTTTGGCTCAAACGGGAGTTGTGGCTTTACTATCGATGCCGGAGCATCATGGTAATAACGTCTTTTTTGGCGGAATTCGGCAGGCTGATTTTAAGACGGATGTGCGCCCAGGTGACCGGTTAGAAGCGATGGTAACGTTAACTAAGTTGCGTCGTCAAATCGGAACAGGCCATGGCGTGATTACCTGTGCTGGTCGTGAGGTTGTTAGTGCTGATTTAACCTTTGTAATGCAAGCCTGAAGGAGGTATGGCGATTGTTTAAAAAAGTCTTAGTCGCGAACCGTGGTGAAATTGCGGTCCAAGTTATTCGCGCGCTTCATGAGATGGGGATTAAAGCGGTCGCTGTCTATTCAGTGGCTGATCAGGAGAGCTTATTTGTACATCTGGCTGATGAGGCGGTCTGTATTGGGGCGAGTCCCGTCAACCAGTCATATTTGAATATGCAAGCAATTATTAGCGCTGCTAATTTGACCGGGTGTCAGGCGATTCATCCAGGCTACGGCTTTTTATCTGAGAATGCGGAATTTGCAAAAATGTGTGCGGATTGTCAGTTAACGTTTATTGGACCGCGTCCTGAGGTGATTGACCAGATGGGTGACAAAGAAAATGCCCGGCAGACCATGCAACGATTAGGCGTACCCGTGATTCCCGGCAGTCCATCGGTGCTTAAGGATGTTGAGGCGGCTATGCAAGCTGCCCATACCTTAGGTTACCCAGTTATGATCAAAGCCGCTGCTGGGGGTGGCGGTAAAGGGATTCGCGCTGTTAGCAATGATCAAGATTTAGCGAAGGCCTTTCGAACAGCTCAGCAGGAAGCTCAAGCTTCATACGATGATCATCGGTTGTACTTAGAAAAAATCATTGCCCCGGCGAAGCATATCGAAGTGCAGGTCTTAGCCGATCAACAGGGGCATGTTATTTATCTACCAGAGCGCGATTGTTCGCTACAACGGAATCATCAAAAAGTGTTAGAGGAAAGTCCATGTGCGGTCATCACGACTGCTGAACGGACCAAATTGGGACAATTAGTGGCTAACGCAACCAAAAAGTTGGGTTATACAAATACGGGTACCTATGAGTTTTTAATGGATCAGCAGCATCATTTTTATTTTTTGGAAATGAATACGCGGTTGCAAGTTGAACATACGGTTACTGAAATGGTAACGGGTATTGAATTGATTAAAGCGCAAGTACAAATTGCAGCTGGTATACCATTAAAAATTAAACAGGCGGATGTGAAAATTCATGGTGTTGCCATGGAGTGTCGCTTGAATGCGGAGGATCCGTACCACGATTTTCGACCGCAACCTGGAAAAATCACCCGGTTGATCTACCCAATGGGGACACTGGGAGTCCGGATTGATGCTGGTGTGGTGACTGGTAGCATGATTGCACCGTTTTACGACTCGATGATTGCAAAAATCATTGTTCACGGTATTAATCGGAAGATGGTCAGTCGCAAGATGCATCGTTGTTTATTGGAATTGACCATCGATGGGGTTCAAACGAACCGGACCTTCTTAGCAGGATTAGTTGCAGATTCGACTGTTAGCCGTGGTACCTATACCACAGCTTATATCGAACAAGACTTTTTGAAAGGATGGTTAAGTGATGCCCAAGCGCAAGTTTCAAGCACCCACTGAACGGCAGTTAGCTGTTCGACGGGATAATATCCCAGACGCGTTATTGACGCGCTGTCCAGTTTGTCATGAAGATTGTTATACCCAAGATCTCGGTGAATTCAAGGTATGTCCCCATTGTGATTATGGGTTTCGCTTGCCTGCTTGGCAACGTGTTCAACAATTGACGGCGAGTTTTGAAGAGCGGGATGCGGACCTAAGTGCGCCCGTCAGTTTTGATGACCCTGCATATTTAGAAAAGTTGCAGCGTGCCAAAGCAGCCTCACACTTGAATGAGAGCGTATTGACTGGTATTGGGACGTTAGCGACTTATCAATTTGGCTTAGGTGTCATGGAAACTAAATTTATGATGGGGAGTTTGGGGGCGGCAACCGGTGAGAAAATTACGCGATTATTTGAAACTTGTACGACCCAAAAACTTCCCGTTGTGATGGTTACTGCTTCTGGCGGGGCGCGTATGCAAGAAGGCGCTCGTGCATTGATGCAAATGGCTAAGGTGTCCACGGCGGTTGCAAATCACCGAAAAGCTGGACTGTTGTATATTACAATTTTAACTGATCCAACCACTGGTGGTGTCACGGCTAGTTTTGCGATGCAGGGTGACATTATGTTGAGCGAGCCACGAGCGCTCATTGGATTCGCGGGTCGGCGAGTCATTGAACAAACCATTCAACAGACACCACCTGCGGATTTTCAACGGGCGGAAACCTTATTAGCCAATGGATGGTTAGATCAAATTGTACCCCGACCAGCCTTACGGAAAACACTACAACGATTATTAACAATCACTCAGGGAGGTCATCAGGATGTCTAAAGTAACGGCCTATGAACAAGTTCAAGCAGCCCGTGATGCTAGTAAGATTAGCATTCAAACGTTGATTGATGGCTTGACAGAGGATTTTTTTGATTGTCATGGTGATCGTCAACGGGCGGATGATCCAGCTGTAATCGCCGGCTTAGCAACAATTGCTCAACGGCCCGTCACCATTATTGGTATTCAGAAGGGTCAAAATTTGGCCGAGAATCAAGCTCGGCATTTTGGCTGTGCGACGCCTAGCGGTTATCGAAAAGCATTGCGGTTAATGCGGCAAGCAGAACAATTACGGCAGCCGGTCGTGACCTTAATCAACACGCCGGGTGCCTATCCGGGTGTTGATGCGGAATATGAGGGACAAGGACGAGCAATTGCTGACTGTTTGTTAGCAGGATTACAATTGCGAGTACCATTTTTGAGTTTGATTGTTGGTGAAGGTGGCAGTGGTGGTGCATTAGCCTTAGCATGTGGTGATCAAGTCTGGATGTTGGCGAATAGTACTTACTCGGTGTTATCACCTGAAGGCTATGCCACTATTTTATGGAAAGAATCGCAACGTGCTGCTGAAGCTGCGGAAAAAATGCGCTTGACGCCGACAGAATTATTGGCAGATGGGATTATCGATCGGATTATTCCTGAAGTAGCAACCGCAGCAGATTGTCAACCGCTGAAAACAGCCATTGACGAGACGTTAACTGCTTTAACAGCAAAGTCGGTGGCGGAACTGGTTACGCAACGCCAAGCCCGTTATCGGCAATTTTAAATAAGTGAGGAATGATAAGTATGGATGGAATTTTATCGGGTAAGACCATTGTGGTCATGGGTGTGGCCAATCAGCGCAGTATTGCCTGGGGGTGTACCGAGGCATTAATTGCACAGGGGGCCCAGGTTATCTTGACTTACCAAAATGACCGTTTGAAGCAAAGCTTACAACGGTTTGTTGCGCCAGATGTGCCGTTAATTGCCTGTGATGTTGCTGATGATGACAATGTTGAGCGGGCATTTGCAAGCATTAAACAACAGTATGGTGCCATCGATGGGATTATCCATGCTATTGCTTATGCGGATAAAGCAACCTTAGAAGGTGATTTTGTGAATACCACGAAAGCTGGATATGATTTGGCACAAAATATTAGTGCGTATTCGCTGATTGCAGTTGCCCGAGCAGCTCGGCCAATGCTGAAACCAGGAGCCAGTCTCGTAACGTTGACGTATTTTGGATCAGAGCGAGCCGTACCAAATTATAATATGATGGGGGTTGCTAAGGCCGCGTTGGAAGCAAATGTGCGTTACTTGGCACGTGACCTTGGACCACAACAAGTCCGCGTGAATGCAATTTCAGCCGGAGCAGTCAAAACGTTGGCGGTAACGGGTATTCATGAGCATCAGCAATTATTAAAATTATCTCGCAGTATGACAGTTGATGGAGAACCGGTAAAAACGCGTGAGATCGGCAACGTGGCTGCCTTTTTATTAAGCAATCTATCGACTGGAATGACCGGGGACGTGGTATACGTGGATAAAGGGGTCCACTTAAGTTAATGCCAATCACTCAAGTTGTCTTTAAACGGCAGTGGCTTCAGATGCCGGTCGATGTTTCTAAAAAAATGCGGCGGGTCACTCAGCGAACCGTGAGTCGCCAATTAATTCAGCAAGTGTTATCGGTACCATTAGCTTATCATCGATTGGGCCAGCCGTATTTTCCAAGTCATCCTCGATTAGGTGTTAGTGTTAGTCACACGCACCAGTTAGTGATGGTGGCGGTCGGTCCGGGACCTTTGGGGATCGATGTTGAACAGGTCCGTCCATATGATGTAACTGCCATTCGGCGAGCCTTTACATCGGCGGAATGGCAGCTATTACAGGCTTTATCGGTGCAAGATCGTTATCGGTTAGGGTGGCAACTTTGGACGGCTAAAGAAGCGGTATTAAAGTTAGTGGGCTGCGGCTTGACCCATGCGCCCCGCCGTGTCGAGGTTCTTGATTTACAACGTGGACTAGCGTGCTATCAAACACAGTTATACCAGTTGACGCCGTTAGAATTGCCTGCGACCCACGAGGGATTTTTGGCTCGTCCCTTGTCGGTTGGCTGATTGGAGCGCATGGTTGGTATTAACTTTAGTACGCTCTTTTTTAAGTTTAGTGAACAATGGCCACTGGATTTTATTATCGGCCAACTGGTTGACCTGCTAGTGCAAGCCTTCTACGTGCTGACTAAAAGCAGTTCTGAGCAAGCCATAATTGTGGGCTCAGAACTGCTTTTTAATTTATCCTTCAATAATTTATCTATAATAATGGCAATGCAAAATTCATCCATAACCATGAAATCGGCATGATAACGACCATCATCGGAATCATATCGGCGGTCGGAAACATCTTGACGGCAATAATGCGAAAGCCGCTGGCAACCATTAAAATACCACCGACCGCTTTGAAATCTAGAATCATGTCAGGAGTGGTCAAGGGAAAGACTAGGTGAGCGACTAAGAATAAAGCAGTCAGGATGATTAGTTGGGGAACAGCAATTAAGGAAACAACTAACCCTAAGTTAGCACCGAAAATTACCGCAGCAAAGAAGTCCAGAATTGATTTGGAAATCAAAATTGTGGCGTCGCCGTTCATCCCTTCAGTTAAAGTCCCATAAATACCAGTTCCACTGGCACAAAATAATACGATTACCGTGACCATTGTCTGTTCAAAGGCCTGTTTCTCAAAAGTTGCTGGTGCTTTGACAAACCGTGAAATGAAACGTTGCATCGCGGCAGCGCCGTGATTGATTGCAGTTCCCAAATGGCAAAGCAATCCAATACCTGTTCCGATAATAACGGCAAAGATGACCGCCGCTAGATTTTTTAATGGTGCAATCGCGTAAATCCCCATACACATGGAACAGATCCCAAAGGACATATTCAGCCCATCTTTTAAACGTTGTGACATTCGTTTGCCGGTCAATGCGCCCACAATACCCCCGAAAAAGATCGCACACACGTTAGTAATAATTCCAATTGGCACGCAAGCCCTCCTCAATATTTAATTGATAAAAACAACAGCTATTAGTTTAGAGCTTGTTTCGGATAAGAACAATTCTGAATATGTGGTAAACTATTCTAAATAGGAATAGTTAGAAGAGGGTTAATTATGGAAACACGGAAATTGGCAGTGTTTGTTGACCTTGCCACGACCCAGAACTATAGTCGCAGTGCTGAACGCATGTTTTTGTCACAGTCGACCATTTCAAAATACATTATGGCTTTAGAGCGCGATTGGCAGGTCCAATTATTTGAACGTGCGCATCGGCAAGTCACGTTAACACGGGTTGGGCAACAATTATTGCCACGGGCCCAAGCAATTCTGCGCGAAGAGCGTCAGCTACAACAAGTTCTGGCCGCTAATACCGCTCATAATGCGCAGTCGCTGGTTGTTCAGGGACTACCATCTTTAGCACAATACCAGGCTTTTCATATTATCACGGCATTTACGAAGCGGTATCCGGAAGTGAAATTACAATTTAGTGAGGCGAGTGTCGATCGGTTAGCGCATGCACTGGATCATACGAATGTCGACATTGTATTTACACGGATTTTCGGGGATCAACCCAATAATTATGACGTTTTATTGAATGAGACCGATCAGTTTGTGGTCCTTGTTCCGAAAGACGATCCGTTGGCGCAACAAGCTGAGATTAGTCTGTCGATGCTGGCACATGAATCAATTTTATTATTGAAAGATACCATCGGTGAAGATAACCCGTTGTTTTCGGCATTTCAAAAAATGCATACGCCACAGATGGTTTATGATGGTCAACGAATTGATCTCATTTTAGAAATGCTGAATCAGGGTGATGGTGTCTCGGTTGTCATGGCGCGGTCATTTGATCTCACTGGTTTTGACAACATTAAAGCCATTCCACTGACGCCTACTATTCGCAGTCAGATGGCTTTCATGAAGCGTCCAGATAATCACGCTGCCGTGGTTGCTAAATTTTGGGCGTTTGCGACGAAGTATAGCCAATCGCTTTCAGATTAATTGTGGCGGCTGATCACATTCTAACGATGTGTCTTGAATCGGAATCAAAGCCGACGATGACATAAGGATAAAAGCAGTCGGTTTCGGTGGTCGTAGCAGGAAGGACGTGTCCGAACAACAATCGAGCTAGCTAGTCTGTTTTAATCACATTGTAGGTCGTTTGCAGTGATATAAATAAAATAATTAAAGATGACGGGGTGCAGACATGGAACCAATTCATATTTCACAGACTTTATCAATTAGCAATCACCGTGTGTTTTCAGCTGATTTGAATGAGCACGACACGGTTTTCGGCGGAAAAATCTTGGCGACTATCGATGATAATTCATCGATTGCCGCATCGCGAGTGGCTCGAATTGAGACGGTGACCGTGTCAGTCGATCAGGTCAATTTTTTATTGCCGTTTCGGTTACAAGACTCAATGTGTGCGGAATCTTACGTTTCGGGCGTTGGTCACCGCTCCATCGAGGTATTTACTAAAATCATTGGTGAACACTTGAAGACCGGCGAACGGTTTTTGGGATTGACCTGCTTTTCAACGTTCGTGGTGACGGACCGTAATATTGAATTACCACTGTTAGTCGCTGATAAACCAGAATACACGTTTGTTGCTCAGGGCTATCAAGAGCGGCAGGCCGCCCGGTTAGCCAAACTAAAGCGCCAGCAAGACTTTAATGCGCACATTAGCGTTGAATTGCCGTGGTGAATCGCTTTAAATTGACAATTTTGGTGAGACTTGTTAAATTGTAATTATCAAATATAGGAGGGGTGTTTTATGTCGGGCATTCGTTAGGGTGTTGTTGAGCGAAAAAAGTGGGTTGGACCCGCTTAGTTTCGTGTACCCTAATGTGACGAATAGCCTGGCAGATAGACATGTCGGACGGTTTTTGCGCACAGTTGGGATAAGACTGGGCGCATTTTTAATTCGCAGAGCGTTAGGGTAAGTCACTTTGCGAAAGGATTATAAAAATTGACAATTAATTTAATTAAATATGGATTGACGACGGCGGTTCAAGCCGACTTGACTAAGGAAAACGGTCAAATACTTGGCCGGATTATCGGCCAACATCGTGATTGGTACCAAGTCATCACGACGGCTGGGGAACGTTCAGCACAAGTTACGGGAAAACTGGCTTATGAAGCGGCCAGTCCCGCGGCATTTCCGGCGGTTGGGGATTGGGTGTGCCTATCTTCATCCGCTGATAATCAGGCGCAGATTGAAGCAATCGCGCCACGGCAGAGTGTCTTGGCGCGCGGTGCCGTGAACCGCCAAGACGGCCAAATCATTGCGACAAATATTAATACCATCTTTATCTGCATGTCATTGAACGCGGATTTTAATGTGCGGCGGTTAGAACGTTACCTGACGATTGCGTGGGATAGCGGTGCACTTCCGGTCATTGTCTTAACCAAGGCGGATCTCTGTACGGATCTAGCCACTAAGTTACGGGCTGTGGCGGATGTCAGTGTCGGCGTACCGACGATCACTTGTTCGGTCGAAACGGGTCAGGGTTTGGATGAATTGCAACCATACCTAACGACTGGTCAAACGGTGGCCTTCGTGGGCTCTTCGGGTGTCGGTAAGTCGACTTTGATTAACCGATTGTTGGGCCAGGATATCTTGGCGACGAAATCGATTCGTACAGATGATGACAAAGGGCGGCACACAACGACGAGTCGGCAATTAATACCGCTACCAACGGGCGCCTGTGTCATTGATACACCAGGAATGCGTGAGTTACAAATCTTCATGGGTGATTTAAATCAAACTTTCGCGGAAATTGCCTCATTGGCGACACAGTGTAAGTTTAGTGATTGTACCCATACTAGCGAGCCTGGTTGTGCGGTACGGGCAGCAGTTGAGGTGGGCACGGTAACGTCTGAACGGTTACAAAGCTATCAAAAATTACAACGTGAAATGAGCTATCAAGGACTCAATTCACGCCAGTTGGAGCAGGCTAAAATTCAGCGGATGTTCGGTGGCAAACAAGCGATGAAGCGTGTTAAACAACGTTACCATCGCGACTGAGTTGATAAGTAAATTAAAGAAGCTACTAAACGGGATGTCGGCAACGGCACCCCGTTTTATTTAGGACCTACTTTCGTTATCGCGTAGAGTGAACCGAGTGACCTGTTGAGCGAGATAGGCCGGTGTTTCAACCATCCCATTCTGTTGCCAATGAACGAGCATATTGATGACCGCACCAGAAAAATAAGCCGTGTAGTACGGTTGGCGAAGCGCGGTATTGCTTGAACCGATAATACGGTCTTGTTTGATGAGTAATGCAAAGACGGCTTCGAAACTTTGAATAAAAATCTGGGTTTTTTCATTTTTGATCAATAACGCATTTGTCGCTGCCATTTGTTGCATGAGAGTGAAATATTGAGTCATCAATACCTGCAATTTAACCTTTGATTGTCGCGGTAATTGGCGCAGATATTGAAGGATAGTCTGTTTTTGATAGGCCAAAATAATCTGATCGAAGTTGGTGAAATTACGGTAAAAATAGGTGCGAGAAACCTGAGCGTGCTGACAAAGTTCTGTGATTGAAATACGACTGAGTGGTTTTTGCGACATAAGCTGTAGTAAGGCCGCATAAACCGCAGTTAAATTTTGGCGTTTTCGTGTTTGTGGGTTCATTGGTTACAACATCTCCTTTTTTGTAACGTAAGTATTTATTTATGACCATTTTACCAGATATACTCCCATTAACTTAACGGGAGGCGATTATGATGAAAAAATCGACGAAAGTAATTGCAATGATGATGATTGGCATTTTTCTATGTATGCTTGATACGACGGTTATGAATATTGCGTTGCCAGCAATTCAGACGGGACTAAATACTGATTTGACGCACCTGTCGTGGGCACTGAATATTTACACCGTCCTGTTTGCTAGTCTGGCGATTCCACTCGGTCGGTTAGCGGATGTCTGGGGACGTGGGCGGATGTACTTGATTGGACTCGGGCTCTTTGGTATTGGTTCACTAACTTCTGGATTGAGTCTCAGTGTCGGGCTGCTGATTACTGGCCGAGCGATTCAAAGTATTGGTGCGGCCATCGTCTTCCCGGCTAGTATGACGATTGGTATTCAGAGTGTTGCACTCAGCAGGCATACGGGGGTCATTGCAAGCTTGGGCGTGATGCAAGGGCTAGCCGCAGCGTTAGGACCAACCATTGGTGGTGCGGTCACTCAATTTTGGGGGTGGCGGGGAATTTTCCTGATTAACGTGCCTTTAGTTGCCGTCGCGTTGTGTGGTTGCATCGCCTGGCTATCATGGCGGCACCCTAGTCATGGTCAAGTAAAACTAGACCTCGGTGGGAGTGCCTTAGTGATGACGACCTTATTGGCATTGACGTTGGTCCTGGTTAAAGGTAATGACTGGGGATGGACGAGTCGCGTAGTCCTGAGCCTGGGCGTCACTAGTGCGCTAACATTGATTGCCTTTGTCTGGATGGAGGCCCACGTCTCAGCGCCGATGGTCCCATTAGCCCTATTTAAAGACCGACAGTTTAACGGTGCGGCGTTAGCGACCGTGTTATCAGGGGTCTTTATGGTGGGACTATTAGTCTTGATGCCGAGTTTCTTCACGAAAGTTCAAAGTAAGACGGAATTGATGGCGGCGATTATGATTACGCCCGCTTCAATGATGATTTTTATTTTTTCACCAATCAGTGGTTTCTTGTTAGCAAAGCTTGGTGCGCGGCGCGTGATCTTTAGTGGTAGTCTCGCAATAGCTACGGGTTATGGGGTACTTAGCCTGATGAGTCCTAGTCAGTACTGGCAGTTTGCATTGGCGGCGTTACTGGTTGGTGCGGGCTACGGCACGATTATTGGGCCAATTACGGTATTAGCGGCCGGTGATTTTACCGGTGAGTTACTGACAGCGTCACAAAGTGTGATTGGCGTGTTTCGGCAAATTGGCACATCGTTGGCCGTAGCCATTTTTGTGTCAGCTTTAGCCGCTAATTTGACAACGGCTAAGACACAGATACGAACGTATGCAACGACGACGGTCACTACTTTATCAATTCCTAAGCAAGCCAAACGTGATACGTTACGCGTGGTTGACCACCAATTAGCAACTGAGCAAACCGCGCAAACGGTCCACGAGCCAATCACGGCGGCTAAGGCCCGCCGGTTGGTTGCTGCCAATTATATGCAAGTGTTAAAAGCACGGTCATTGCAGTCCGCTCCAGTGCGTATCAAAGCTCAAATTCATCAGCAGGTGGCCCAAAAGGTTCACAGTCAAGTTAAACACACTAACCAGCGAATAAGGACTGCTGCATCAGCGATTAAGGCCAAAGCCAAAATTGAGTTAACTGCTGCGTTTATGCGCCCCTACCAAGTCGCTTGGCCATTCACGCTATTGCTAGTGATGACGACCTGGTGTTTTGCGGGACGGGAGCGGAAAAGTGGCAAGCCGAGTTAAGTCACGTTGATGGGGATGGACTTCACGCACGTTTGAATAGTTGAGCCGGTAGGGCCGCGAAGGCGATCGCCATTACTGACTTTGGAACTTGCCATCGAACTTAGCTTTGCGAGCATGTGAGACGCTTATGCTATAATAAGGGCCAAAGGGGGTAGTCTTGATGAAAGAAAAACAAGTGTTTCATATCAATGGCTATATTGGTCTAGTGTTAGCGATCGCATTTGTGTTAGTTGGCGGTTGGCTGGTTTGGGCCGGTGCGACTGGCGATCATTTTGCGAGTATCTTTTTGGGCGCATTGCTAATTATTATTGCGGCCTTTGGGGCTAGTTCGCTAACAATTGTGGGCCCCAACGAGGCGCGCGTGTTAACATTTTTTGGTAAGTATATCGGGACAATTCGTGATTCAGGGCTGTTTATGACCGTTCCGTTAACCAGTAAGTTTTCCATTTCACTGCGGGTCCGCAATTTTAACAGTGCCATTTTAAAAGTTAATGACCTCCGGGGAAATCCCGTGGAAATTGCGGCCGTTATCGTGTTTAAAGTTGTTGATACCAGTATGGCACTCTTTGCAGTGGATGATTATGAACAATTTGTTGAGATTCAAAGTGAATCAGCGGTGCGGCACGTGGCCTCTGAATATCCATATGATACGTTTGATGACGACAAGAAGATTACGCTGCGGAGTAATCCAACCGAAGTTTCTGACCGGTTAACGGAAGAACTTCAAGAACGGCTAAATGTTGCGGGGGTCGAGATCGTTGAGACACGCTTAACGCATCTCGCATACGCGACTGAAATCGCCAGTGCGATGTTACAACGCCAACAATCTTCGGCAATTCTATCTGCTCGCAAGGTCATTGTGGAAGGGGCCGTTTCAATTACGGAAGACACGATCGCCCGTTTAGAGAAAGATACGGGGATGCAGCTATCAGACGATAAGAAACTGCAACTGATCAATAACATGATGGTCACCATTATTTCGGAGCGGGGTACTCAGCCGATTGTGAATACTTCGGAAGTTAAGTAGGAACGTTGATATAACAACAATCAAAGTTGTAGCAGTAACATAAAAGGCGCTCATTTGCTGAGCGCCTTTTATACTACAGTTAAGTTTAAACAGTAACAAAAATTGACATCATGACCCGCTAATCTTTTAAAAAGATGCTCTTTTGGGGATGCCTGCAATGGGTCAAATCGTAGCTGGAACACTCTTTATGAATTGCTAGGTTTACTTTCCAATACCGCTCATGGCAATTAGGCCATACCAACCGTGGGCAAACATTTTATTTGTAGAAGTTGTTAAGTTGGCAATTAACTGATCTTGTTCAGATGAGAAATGGTATTTTTTAGCGACAGCCATCACTTGAAGTTGACCGATTAATTCATTGATTGCGTCGGGTATTTGTTGATAACGCTTAGTAACTGAATCTGGTTGGTTGATAGTTGCGTAGGCTTGGCTAATTAATTTTCTGATTTCAACTTTTTCAATTGGAACTGAAGTGTTTAGCTGTTCTAAAAGCTGATTAACAGTTGTTAAACGCGCTAATTTCTGTTGCTGTTTCATCATTGAATCCCCCAGTGTAGTGTTTAGTTTAAACAAATGAATTAGTTATAGTGATATAAATTTCACGTCACCACTATATAGGCTAACATACAAATGAATACTGTACTGCATCAGCAATTTAGTTTTTATGTTAATTTAGTTGTCCGTTTAGATAGGCTTTGCCAATAATAATAATTAACCCTATTATGATTAATAATAAACTAACATAATTAAGTGGCCGACTTTTGTTCTGATAGTGAGTGAACCAGCCATACTTGATCCGGGTGTTAAAGACATTGATGATGAGGCCAATGCCAGTGATGAGGCCGCCAATTGCGATAATGAAATCCATTTGTAATACCTCCATTTAGTTTAAGCAATTTAGATGTAATGACTGCAGTAAATATTGATGCTGAACAATCTCGATGTTTGGCAACAGACACTAGTTCTTGGTATTTAAAAAAATAGGTCATTCTGAATTTAACATCAGTAGTTTAAGATTATCAATATAAATATTATGAACAGCATAATTTTCAGTATAAATAAAACTGGCAGTCATTGCTATTATTAGAAATACCGTTGGCTGTTCAATACAGGTTCAGTGAAATAAAGACAATCAATCTTTCAGAAAATCAAATTCAGGTATATAATGTTTCATACACAAAACATTATATAGGAGACTGTTATGTTAGACAAAATCATTTATAAAAACTTATTTAGTAAAGCGTTCGATGTTACTATTGAAGTCACTTATTGGGATGGGCAAATTGAACGGTATGGTACCGGCATACCAGCTGTTAAAGTTCGATTAAATAAAGAAATCCCAATTAAGTTATTAACTAATCAGCCAACATTGGTTTTAGGTGAAGCATACATGAATGGGGATATTGAAGTAGATGGGAGCATTCAGGAACTAATTGCCTCTGCTTACCGCCAAAAAGACAGTTTTTTGACACATAATTCATTTTTGAAACACTTACCAAAAATATCACATTCCGAAAAAAGCAGCACAAAAGATATTCAAAGTCATTATGATATCGGCAATGATTTTTATAAACTATGGTTAGATGGTACCATGACCTACTCCTGTGCGTACTTTGAACATGACGATGATACTTTAAAACAGGCACAACTCAATAAAGTGAGACATATTTTAAATAAGCTGGCAACCCAGCCTGGTAAAAGATTATTGGATGTTGGGAGTGGTTGGGGAACATTATTATTTATGGCCGCGGATGAGTTTGGGTTAGATGCAACGGGTATTACTTTAAGTCAAGAACAATATGATTATACACAAGCGCAAATCAAGCAACGTCATTTGGAGGAAAAAGTGCATGTGCAGTTAAAGGACTATCGAGAAGTCACTGGCCAATTTGATTATGTCACCTCGGTAGGTATGTTTGAACATGTTGGTAAAGAAAATCTAGGGTTGTACTTTAATAAAATTCAAGCGTTCTTAGTTCCAGGAGGCCGAGCTTTAATTCATGGCATTACAGGTCAACATGAAGGTGTCGGCGTTGATCCATTTATTAACCAATATATTTTCCCAGGGGGCTATATCCCAAATGTTGCTGAGAATCTCAAACATATTATGGCTGCTAAGTTACAATTTTCAGACATTGAGCCCTTGCGGCGCCATTACCAAAAGACGTTAGAAATCTGGTATCACAATTATCAGCAAGTCGAACAACAGGTCGTCAAAAGTTATGGTGAACGATTTGATCGCATGTGGCAATTATATTTACAGGCATGTGCAGCTGCTTTTGAGGCCGGAAATATCGATGTTATTCAATATCTATTAGTGAAAGCGCCGAGTGGAACTGGCCTTCCAATGACTCGCCATTATATTTATGATTGATCTTGTCGGTTCTGCGGTAGTCGTATCGAAATATAGCTCCACAATAAACATGTAGTTTCATTGATCTGTTATGATCCCTTTATGGTTGTCAGATGAAATGATATAATTCATCTGATATTTCATGGAGGGATTTTCGTATGCCAAGATCTAGATATTCAGCAGTTGAAAAGTTAGCTCTAATTACTGAGTTCCAGAACGCTAACCGTTGTCAGGTCCGTCAGAAGAAACGTTCACGTATCCAGCAACAGGAACAGTATTTACAAGACAATGTTTTAGACCAACAGTTTAACGCTAGTCGGCCAAATCAGGCCTGGTTGGCCGATTCGACTGAATTGGTCTATGGAGTCAATGGCCAATACAAAGTGCGTCTAAGTGGCGTGCTGGATCTTTATGGTCGGCATTTAATTGCCCATAGGTTAAGTGAGACTGAAACTTCAAATGCGGAGATTCAGGTTTTTCAATGAGCCTTTAATTTCGCGGGTGATGTCCATCCCTTAGTGCATACTGATCGGGGCTCAGCGTACACTTCGAGCGCATTTAATCAGTTTTTGGCACAGCATGAAGTTACACGCAGTATGTCACGGCCAGGAACGCCATATGATAACGCACCAATGGAACGTTGGTGGAATGAATTTAAGGTACGCTGGATAGCGCGGCACGCCAGACCAGCCACCTATAAGGAGCTGGTCGCTTTAGTCGAAGAAGGTATCACCTATTTTAATCAATTAGACCGTTCACCAGCAAGAAACGACCTCACACCAGCAGAATATTGGAATAAGGCCGTTTGAAGTGAATCAAAACTTATATTATTTCAAATGACAACTTGACAGGGACTAGTACATCCCTTATAAGAACACGAGGGATTTTTTATTATGCATTTGGAATGATTGACAAGGAGGGCAACCATTCCAGACTTGTTCAGTATTAGGCTGGAATCGATAAGCATAGAAAAGATTTCGGATCTCTGTGCATCTTGGTGGCTATCATGTTTTCAGGGCGTTATAGTGACAATTGAGGAGGGGATCTTATGTTGAGCACCAAGAAGAATCATGTATTACGGTACTTATTTATTATAGTTGGTATGATGATCGCGTTTTTAGGTTGTGGCGTGATTCAAGTTTCAGCACATGGCTTTGTGACGAACCCGGGTGGAAGAGCTTATCTGGGGAGTACTTGGTATCCAGGTGGGCCTTTGAATACCAATATTGGTTCGGTTATGTATGAACCACAGAGTATTGAAGCGCCCCAAAATACATTTATTGATGGCAAAATTGCCAGTGCCGGTATTGCTAACTTTGCACCACTGGACGAGCAAAATGCCAAACGGTGGTATAAGACACCTGTGAAGGCCGGCAATCTTAGTGTGACTTGGCAGTTAACTGCTCGTCATAAAACTAGTACTTGGGATTACTATATTACCAAGCCTGGCTGGAATCCAAACGCACCACTTAAGTTTAGTGATTTCAAGAAGATAGCTAGTTATAATGACAATGGTGCCATCCCTAGTGAATTTGTAACCCACCAAGTCAATATTTCTGCTAATGAAAAAGGCTATCAAGTGTTACTCAGTGTTTGGAATATAGCGGATACTGGTAATGCGTTCTATCAAGTCTCAGATATTGACGTACAGTAATTAGATGAGGTCTAAATTTACTTTGAGGTGATTTTAGACTATAAAAGTTGTCTTTGAGATATCGTAAAGGTCTTACTGGCGTTTATTGGCTAGTAAGACCTTTTTAAATGTGCTTTAAGGATTCATAGAAGCGAATAGCGATGACCGGTCTTTACTGATTAGTGAAGTACAGGTTGCTATTGTAAATTAGTGGTAATAATTAAGCGGATGCCGGGAATCGGATTTGCGATTACAGCTTGGCAGCTGGCATTTTAGCATTAAGGGGTACGCGCATGAGCATCCTCTCAATGCAAGTTAGCTGAACAAAGGTGGCTCAAATTTGTGATTCAATAGGTGACTGTCAGTTGCGCTCATGTGACTACAGTACCAAGTCGCTAGTGATCCATCCGGGTAATTTCAGGCTCAGTTATCAGATACTCGTTGATATGGGCGAGAAAGTTTTGAAAGTGCGGCGTTTCATTGTGAAAATTAACGGCGGCTTGGTCTTGCCAGTGCTCAATAATCTCGTAGTCACTGTTATGATCCAGTTGCTTGAAGTGGCCGTAGAAACCGTTGCCGGGTTCTTGTGAAGAATTGACCACTAGTTCATGAATAAAGGCTTCATATTGAGTGGTTAACTCGGGTTTGACGTGTAGTGCGACATTAATGACTTTCATTGAATACTCCCCCTGTTGTTCGTGCTTGTAGACTGACCGCCACTCGGTGGTGAACTTTAAAATTGCAAAATTCGTTAAGTGACTAAAGGTCACCACCATACTACGGTAATCATACAAAAAGAATATTCTGATTATATCGTACGAGACCAGGATTGTACAATGAAAACAGGTATCAATTATGCAACTGCATCTGATTAATTACTCATTTATCAAGGCCGATTGGTGCGGGCGAAAATTTAAACGAATTAGGCGGTATATCGGGGTATCAGTGACCTGTACGATTATCATTTTTTAGTAATAATAACCAGCAGATGTATATTTATGGATTTGTCATTCAAGACGCGGTATATTAACAATGTTAAATACTAATTCCTAGGGGGTGGACAATAATGAGTAAAGTTTATACGGATGTGTTCAACATCAAGCATACGGATTGTACGGTAGTCGATACCATTAACGAATTTAGTCGAATTTTTATTATCCAGGATAAACACGGCTCACGGTTTACGTGTCTCAAAGATGATGCCCGCCCAGCTAAAAAGGGTAGTGGCCATTGGACGAGTGCCAGTCCGGAAGATGCGCCACAAGATTACGCTGTGCCGTATCGTTCAAGAAAACGGCAACGTAGAACGCTTTAAATAGTTGATTGGTAATCAGTGCCGATACACGGGGCCCTGGCGGTGACAACACCAGTTAAGCCGCGTTAAAACTTTAATACAATAAGATAACGGTCCCATCAGTAACAATGACTGATGGGACCGTTATTTGATTTGCGATTATATTTAATTTAATAATGCGACGCCTAATGTCAAATAAGTTGCAAAACAGATCCAGACCAAGTAGGGGACCATCAAAATTGCGGCTAGCCGACTACTGCGATAGAACTGTAATATGCAAAGTAAGACGACTAAATCAAGCACAATGATAATGACTAAGCCCCACCAATAAGCCGACTGGCTGAAAAAGATGATGCTCCAAATAAAGTTTAGTAACAGCTGGATACCAAACAGGGTGGCGTCCATGAGGCGGTCACGGTGTGTCGTAGCCTGCTGGAAAACTAAGTAACCAGCAATCGCAATCAGCGCATATAGGATCGGCCAAACGATGCCAAAGAGGCCATCTGGTGGTGATAGTACTGGCAAGTTGAGCCCATTGTAAACGGCCTTAATGTCTCCCGCGAGCCATGCCGACAGACTACCGATTGCTTCGACGACCACAATGAAAATGAGCAGATGAAGCCAATTGAATTTAGGGCGTTCTTTGATCATTGATTTTTCCTTCCTTCTATTAGTCGTCTAATCAGGGTCGTCAATTGTGTTAATGACTGTCACGTTGACTTCCGCTTTTTGTACGACGTACGCGGTTGTTGAGCCTAGCAAAATTCGAGAAACCGCGTTGGTGCCGGATTTGCCCATGACGATTAGATCAATTGCATATTTTTTGGGAATATCAGTTGCAATGCTAGCTTTTGGTGAACTATTAACTTGAATTGGTAGGGATTCGACTTGTGCTGCCGAAGCCATTTGCTGACCACGATCCAGAATGTCCTGACTATTATCTTTTGCGACTTTTAGAAGGTTTGTATATAGCGTTCCCCCGTAAGCTGCAGGACTATACGCATTCAGGCGTGTAATATCAATAACATTGACCAGAAATAATTTAGATTTAAACGTCTGGGCTAGTTTGACCGCGTGTTTTAAAGCCATGTAGGCATTATCAGAGCCATCAAGCGGGACTAGAATATTTTGATACATCCTCAGGACCTCCTAAATGAAATGATGTTATTTATTATATTAATGATAACATTCACATAATTAGTGCGTCTATTAATATGATTAACTGCCAGCGCTCAGTCACAAAAGGCGCAACCATTATGGGCCGCTTAGCCAATAAAAGTTGCGCCTAGTTAAATTATTGCCAACGATTTGAGCGTGACGGCAACACCATTAAGATGAAGAACCAAATGGTCCCAATTATTGGAACTAAGTCAATTAAAATCCACCATGCAGTGTGATCACTGTCATGCAATCGCCGAAACTTCAACGAGAGTGTTCCTAACCAAATGATTAATGCGATGAGTTTACTCATCGTATTAACACTCAGATCGCTCCAATTGTAAATATCCTCGATGGGGTGTCCCATAATCATCTGAATAATTGCAATGATAATACCACCAAGAATGTAGTTAATGATAACGGGCCACCAGTACTCAGAGCGTGTTGCTGTACCCGAAAAGTTTAAAAGATTGTCCCAAAATTTGCGATAAGCAGATGCCATCGTAATCCCCCCAATAAAGTTATGATGTGAACATTATTATTTTTTCCCTGTGTTAATTGGGATTAATTAATAACTATGTTTAACTATAATCAAAAAGTTAATAGTACGCAATCAATATGTTGATTATATTAATAAAAAATACGTCGTTATTCGATGACTGCTGGTACGATCAATTCGAAGCGGTCCGTCAAATAGGTCAATTCAATTGGTAGTTTAACCGCTGGGTCGCCGTCAATACGTGTCGTCACGGCTTGACCAGTTGCACTCGTAATTCGTGCACTGGTTGCCGTTAGCTGTGTAATGGCCTTGGAGTTTTGCAAGTTCCCCGTTAGTGCGAACCAAAAATATGGAATTACTTGCCGCCAGCCAATGTTGTTAAGTAGACTAATATGCATTTTTCCTGGAGCAGACGCGCTATAGACGTGTCCACCGACTGATTTGGTCGTTGTAATCAAACAGAACCATGTTTTTAAGGTGTGGCTTCCTTCGTGTTTGAATTGATATCGAATTGGCAGTGACTTATTGTGACCAATATGGCGAATAGCACGGTAAAGATAGCTTAATTTACCGAATCGCTGCTTCTCAGATTGTCGAACTTCATTGGAAATGTCAGCCAAATTACCGAATGTCAGTGAACTCACGACTGCCCGGCGTTGATTACAAACTAGCATGCCGACTGCTTGGGTTGCCGGCTGAGTACAAATTAGTTCGATGGCCGCTTGGGGGTCAGTTGGTAACTGGTAGCGGGTTGCAAAATTATTAACCGTTCCCATGGGAATAACGCCGATACGAATATGTGCTTCAGCTTGGATTAGGGCTGTCATTGCAACGTTCAGTGTGCCATCTCCACCAACAATAATTAGTGCTGACAGTTGAGGAAGCGTTTGCTTAATTAACGCAATTGCCCGGGGGATTCCTAGTGTTGTCAGTAATTGAGACTCAATGCCGTGGTTCGATAGCGCTTGCGCGGTTTGATGGGCGACGGTTGCCGCTTGCCCATTACCCGCTTGTCCGTTATAGAAAATGCCGTAAGTTGTTGCCATGACAATCACCTCTTGATTAAAAAATTAAGTTTATTCATCGCTTATTTAGGGACTGTCTGAAAACTAAAAATTCAGGTATAATCTGAGGAAAAACGAATCGAGGCATTCCGATGACAACACCTAAACGATA
>NZ_JBMNVY010000039.1:0-15612 GCF_049745435.1 Lactiplantibacillus sp. YT640 | reverse complement strand
GAAAGAATTTCGGAATCATGCCATTCTAAAAACTGCATAGCTATTTTAATTATTTGAACTGTCTACTTGACTCGGAGCAGTCCCGACAGTCCGTTTTTCATTATTATTAATCATAAAATTAAGTTAAACCTTATCAGCCGGATAACCCGTGTGCGCAACCAGTTGCGCATAGGTTTCATGTAACGTCACGGCCGCGACCCGCCAGCCGACCTTCAAAAGCGGAATCAACCGCAGTGGGTCTTCTACCGGCACTTGATGTTCATGGGCGAACTTACAAATCGCCGGTAAAACTTCCATATCAGAATTAGCAAAATAATAATTACCGCTATCAGTCAGCACAAAGATCGTCGCCCGAAATGCGTGGCGTGGGTCGAGTCCTTCCGTTACGTGACACCGAATCGCACCGATCTGAATTCGCCGCACCGCACTCAATGGCATTTCACCCAGATTGCGTCCTTCTGGTGACCACAAAACGACCTTTGTCGGGGTCAGTTCGACCATTGCGTACTTTTCGCTCGACGTCCCCGATAAGCGCCGTAACCAGTTACGTTCTGGTTTTGGCTTTGGATACTCCTGTCCCTGAATCTCAAAATGAAATGGGACCACGCACTTTTGCGCCCGCTCAATGGCCCGATAATGACCCGCAATTTGATGGTTCGTAAAAACAGATGCCATTGGTTTAAACATAACGCTCACCCCTCTCACCGTCAGTATACGCTTTCATGTGACAATTTACAGTGATTTCATCACGACAGTTTTCATTTTTTGTCGCAGTGTTCGGCTGAAAACAAGATAAAAATAGCGGCCAAATTACAGCGTAACTTGGCCACCACAATACTTACCAGCTTGGCTCAAACTATGTGTCAATATTCACTGCCCCTATGTGTGCTGACCGACTCGCGGTCACCCCCGCTTTGAACCATTCCGATAAGCCTGGATCAAAGTAATAATTGCTGAAGTCACCAATCAGACCTTCTGACCTCGTCATTGCAACCGCAGTTGCCTAGTCAACTCTGACCATCATTATTATAGCACCTTTGTTAACGGTTACACAACGCTAGAACTCATTCCTTAAGCCATCAAAAAAAGCTTGCCAGTTTGACAAGCTCTTGGATTACGCTTATTCAGCATCATTGGGCTGGCTATCATCAAAGTCAGCTGGCATGATGGCAAAGTTGCTAGCTTCAGTTGACAATAATGCTGCATAGGCCCGGACTTTGGCAGACAACGCTGGAATGATGGCACCATTCAAATTGTTCAACATTTCTTGTTCGTCGTCTTCAATTGATTTGTTGTCAGATTGACGTTCAATAATTCCCACCATCTCACCACTTAGGCGTACAATCGCAAAAACGGTCGCGGATAAGTCGAACATTTCTTCTTTATAGGTCACTTGTAATTGGGCCTGCACAACGTCATCGCCAAACGTCTTCTTAACATCTGGATTGGCGGTCGTATAGCTGAATTGACCCTGACCAGGATTGTCATCGTCTTCAGAACGATCATAAACGATTTGGAAATGTAAGTCTTGGATTGCTGAGTTTAAGATTTCAATATTCATTTAGCCAAACTCCCTTTTATATATTACTCCCACCATAAAGGAAAACTTGGCAAAATACAATCAAATTTGCCGGCTTTTTGTGAATAATCCGTTAATATGCCGTTAACGTTTTGTAAAGTCAGTAACGGACCTTAGGTTGACGCTGACTCGAATTACTTATACACTAAATAAGGATTTTAGTTAAGGGGGCGTTCTATCATGTCGATCCACCGAGGATTACCAGTGCTCGTCATCCTGGCCGTCTGTGGCGGTTTACTGACTCTGCCGGCAACCAATGCACAAGCCTTGCGAGTTCGGGGAACCCGTGTCACAATGCGAGTCAAGCACCGGGCGAAGCCGTCGAAGCACCACTATTCGAAACGGTCAGCCCGCTCACACAACGCCAGGCATCATCATTAATTTATTGCAAATCTAACTAAAAAACGATTAGCGTCCCGGTTACGAGACGCTAATCGTTTTTGTTGTTCTATTCACTGCATGTATAACTTTCTTAACCAGATCGTTCACCAGTGTTGTCTTAACAGCAGTAGCACTGCCACACAACGTAACTAATTTTGTACCCGTTGTGCGTTTTTTTGACGAACCTTGTCAGGCATCGTTTCAGCCAATAAATACTGTCGAATCAGGCTGACGATTTGCTTATTCTGTGGTAGATCGGAGTGCGCCGTATTCGCCCCCGTTACAGTAATCTCCGTAAAATGCTTGACCTGATCTTGAAAGATGTACTTACCGTAGTTAACGCTGTTATACGGCACCGTCCCATCACTGGTATAGTTTTCCGTCCCCGCAATCGAGTAAACGGTTAACGATTCCGGCAAACCAGTCCGATAACGGTAAAGTTCCTTGAACATGCTCGTCTTGGCGGTCGTACTTGTCGATTCCATATTGTACGGCGAGGCAATCGTCATTAACCGGTCAATATGAACCTTCGGGCTTTCCTTTAGATAGCGCTCTAAAAAGAGGGTCCAAATGAGGCCACCATTGGAATGACCTAGCGCATAGAAGTGATTAAAGTGATACGTTTTGACCAGCGCCTTGAATGCTGTATTCAACCAGACAGCTTGCTTATCAATATTAGCTTTACCATCACGATTATTCGCGAAGCCAATCACGATGAACGGCTCATTATCATTAGCAGCAATCGAACCACTATACTTAATTGTCCCATCCGTCTGAACTGTCAGCTTCAATACACTGTGTTTTTTCGGCGTTTCCTTCCCCAACTCGGTAATCAAACTATCAAACCGGTTTTGTGACGCACTCGATCCGGGGACCATAATAACTGGTGCCATCCGCGTCCGACCAGTGTTTTTCAGCGTCTTGATATTCGCTTGACTCCACGTGTAGGCCGGCCAACAAATCCCGATTAACAAACCGATTCCGAGGAGCCACCGCCACCAATATCGTTTAAGCATCCGCCTTCGCCTCCCCCTCAACCTGGTTTGCCAGTAAGACAAATGGCAAGTAGATTGCTGTGGCCACCGCTATATTGATCAGACTAACGATGAAAGCCCGCCAGTCGCCACCAGTTCCCAGCCAACCGGTCAAGAAGCCCGGCATCGTTCTACCAACCGGATAAACGACCGGCGGCATCCATTGAAGCTTCAACGCGCACCACGTGATGACCATACTAGCCAGTGGCGCTAACAAAAACGGAATCGCTAAAATCGGACTATAAGCAATCGGTAAGCCGACGAGCAACGGTTGGTTGATATTAAACAGTACTGGCAAGGCACTGGTCTTGGCCACCGTTCGATAATTACGGTTACGTGAACGCCACAAAATTGCAATCAATAACGCTAACGTCATTCCGGGACCACCTACGTTCGCAAACGCATCAAATAACGTATGGAGCGTTACTGGATTTGGCGCGCCCCACGCCGAACCGTGTTGCAACGCATATTCCAAATTTTGAACCGTACTCGTAGTACTGTTACCACTAAAGTCAACCGGACCGATAATCCCAATTAACCAGTATAAATTGCTGAGTGATGCCACGCCAATTATCGCTAGTAGCGACGCCCCCGGATTACTGAATGGTAAGGTGAAGACCGCGTAAAACAGGCCGTTTAATCCCCCTTTACTGACAAAACTAATACCATACCCGATGGCACTGAACACCAGCAAAGCAGCGACTATCGGTAACCAGTTCGCGTGTGCCCGCGCTAGCAAGTGGGTCTGGGTCTCGATCTCCTGGTGGATGTGTGGATACCGTGTCAAATGACTGAACAACCAACCAGTCAACAGGCCCACCAATAGTGCGAGGAAGATGCCCTGAGTTCCCAAATTATCTTCTAAAAACCGACTGCCAGCAGGCTGACCCTGGGTACTAAAAAAATTATAATTGATATTAAGCATGATAAAACTAATTGCCGCCGTCAATCCCGCTAACAGATTATCACGCTGGGCACTCCGCGCGACAAAATTAGCGGCTGAAAAAGCCGCAATCACGGCAAGGATGCCGTTGATACTCAGATTAAGCATCGTCGTGTAAGTTGCCAAATGTTTAAACCCCGGCAGCCAGTGACTGAGATAATAAATATGATTCAAAAAACCATTGCGCTGAAAGATTGCCTGGTTCATAAAACTAACGTACGCCCCAACTAATGCGAATGGAAAAAGCAGCGTCAACGTATCACGTAAGGCGCGCCAATAACGTTGCCGCTCAACGACCCGTTCAAAGGTCAATAGGCCGTTCTGTACATGCTTTAACATACCTAACCCCCAAAAGAAATTTACTGTCTATAATATACGCTAGTTCATCGACCTTGCCCACTAGGTGCGTTTAATTTTATTGCCCAACACTAATCCATTATAATTATCGTAAAGATAACTGGAGGTGGTTATAATGCCAAGCCGTTACACAAATATTTTAGTACCTGTTGACAGTTCCGATGCTGCACAAGCCGCTTTTACTGAAGCGGTCAACATTGCCCAGCGGCACCAAGCAAACCTGACTGCGCTCTACGTGGTGGATGACAGCGCCTACCACACCCCCGCACTCGACCCGGTTCTATCTGAATTACTAGACGCGGAAGCCGCTCACGCAAAGGATGCCATGCGGCAGCGACAACAATTCGTCGCCACCACGTCCGCACCGAATTTAAAAACTGAAATCAGCTACGGGATTCCAAAACACACCATTGAGGACTATGCCAAGCAACATCCCGAAATTGACTTGATCGTGCTCGGCGCCACTGGTACCAACTCGCCCCATCGCGTAGCCGTTGGTTCAACGACCAGCTACGTCGTGGATCACGCCCCTTGCAACGTCATCGTCATTCGTTAATCGCAACGCCCGCTACTAGTCATTTGGACTGGTAGCGGGCGTTTAGACTAATACAGTATTCATTTCGATTTCATATCATTTGTGGCTACTTAAACCCAAAGCACCGTTTCAAGGTAACGTCACTAAAACGCTGCCCTGAAACGGTGCTTTCTAATATTCAACTGACCCCACCCGGACTCGAACCGGGATCAACCGCTTAGGAGGCAGGTGCCCTATCCAGTTGTGCTATGAGGCCATTAACAATCCGTAAAATATCATCTCACGGATTGTGCATTTTGGCAATTACTGATTGCTAAAGCGATCACGATTTTTCTTGCGCATCCCTTTTTTCTTAGAATGCTTATTGTGACCTTTCTTCTTTTTAGGTGTTGCCGCAGCGGGCCGCTTCCGGCTCGTCTCCACTCGCTTAACCTCATCTGGGTGACCAGCACTCACGACCCGGTGCCGACCGTTAGCCGCGTTGCCAGCCGTTTCTGGATGGTCGAACGTTAACGGTGGAACAACTTTATCTGGTTTCGTATCAACAATATGATAATCGACCAAGTAACCCGGCTTGATTTCATAGTCAGTCGTCGCCATCAGCTTCTTAAAGTCGCGGACATCATGGTCGTCACCGAACGTCAAGACTAGTCCATCAGCACCCATGCGGCCTGTCCGACCACTCCGGTGAATATAAGTCGTGACGTCTTTAGGCAACTGATAGTTGATCACAGCTGGCAATTCGGGCACGTCTAGACCCCGAGCCGCCAAATCAGTGGTCAACAACAGCCCGACCTTGCCTTGCCGGAATAACCGCAACGCTTTTTCACGTTCAACCTGCCGTTGATTACTGGTCAAGGCAACGTAACTCACGTGCTGGTGTCGTAATTCTAAGGCGACATGTTGGAGTTCCTGCATCTTATTGAAGAAAACGAGGGCCCGCATATGGTCAACACGACTAATCCGTTTCAGTAAGTCCACCCGGTGCCGATTACCCACTTGCATCGTCCGGTGCCGAACCACCCCCTGGGTCTGATCAATGGCCCGCACATCAATTTTTTCAACATGCTGACCAAACCAGCGTGGCAACTCATCTAAAATTTTAGTTTCGGTTGCTGAGAAGAAGCCTAATTGTAACGTTTCAGCAAATGTAGCGTCGAGAATTTCACGAATCTGATCCAAGGTTTCATCTGTCAGTAATTCATCGGCTTCGTCGACGATCATCATCTTCAGATGCCCAAGCTTGATCTTCCCATCCGCAATCAGGTTAGTAATCCGCCCCGGCGTCCCAACAATTACTTCAGGATGCTTTTTGAGCTTTTCCATCTGCCGCTTAACATTAGCCCCCCCGGTAATCGCGAGGACTTTGGCATCGATCAATTGGCCCCACTCGCGCACCACGTTGGTTGTTTGCATCGCGAGTTCTTGTGATGGCGCTAGGATCAGTGCCTGCGTGCCTTCTCCGACCCGCAACGCTTCGAGCATTGGCCACGTAAACGCTAGGGTCTTACCAGACCCCGTTGGTGCGAGTCCTAACACCGATTGACCAGCTGCAAGTGGCTCGGCCACTGCCGTTTGAATCGGCGACAACTCGGTGAACCCCGCCGCCGCAAATTTAGTTTTAAATACGTCTAACATAGTGCCTCATTTCTATTTATCGGTATCAGGGGCTTCACCCGTAAAATATAGGTGCCCTGACTGCCGCAAATTAAATAATAGTTTATTAACATTTCGACTAAGTTGCCGCCAAGCTAAGTATTCCGTCTGGTGATTACTTGGGTCATTGATAACGGTTGCGAAGTCGCGCGCCTCGGCCAGCATTGGATTGGTATCGGGTTGCGCCCCAATCGCATGCTCCTGACCATCCTTATCTTGATAAGTGATTTGTCCAAGTTCAGCAGGATTGTCCATCACAATAGCGTCGCGCAGACCGTTGATTTCAGATGGCAAGAACGAATTACTAGTCTTACCAACGTTCAAGGTCACCGTAAAGTCAGCGTAGCGTAAAATAGCCACACCCTTACCGTCAACGCCCGTTCGAATCAAGGTTGGGTAGTAAGCCACCTCTTCCGGCATGCCGAACCAGCCGACCGCATCGTAGGCCAGGTACACGCCTAAATCCTGAAGCGCCCCACCGGCAAAGTTCAACGAGAAGATATTCGGTTCTTCACCAGCCAAGACGGCGTCATACCGTGACGAGTATTTCATGTAAGTCAACGTCGCACCCTGAACTAAGGATAACTTTTTAATCTGATCCTTGACGCGTTGGAAATTAACTTCGTGAATCTGGCGTGCTGCTTCAAATAATAGGACATCAGGGTGAGCCTTTAAAACGGCATCTAACTGTTCAAATTCTTGTTGGTTCGCCACGGCTGGCTTCTCGACGATGACGTGCTTACCATAGGCGATTGCTTGTTTAGCCTGGGCAAAATGCAGACTGTTTGGTGACGCAATGTAGACCGTATCAAAACTACCCCGACTGAAAAATGCATCTAAATCCGTAAAAGTCTCATCGGCATGATTCTTGGCGGCAAAAGCCTGCGCGGTCTCAGCATGGCGGGAATAAACACTCGTCAATTGCCATTCACCAGAGGCAGCGGCAGCATCAATAAATTGTTGCGTAATCCAATTCGTTCCGATAATTCCTAATTTTAACATCGATTTGACTCCTCTCAACGGCGCTAGTCAACCAGTCGTGATTGGTGGCGCTTACTCGTGCGTTTAGTTTATAATTCTATTTTACCAGTTTTCGCCGTTAAGTTGGGCCATAAGGGTCAAAAGTCACCCGCTATTTTGCGCATAAAAAAAGAGCCGCCACACGGGCAGCCCTTTTAAAAGCTAAGCTTATTGAGGAACAACGTTAGCAGCTTGTGGGCCACGATCGCTTGATTCTTCATCAAAGGTAACTTTTTGGCCTTCTTCTAAGGTCTTGAAACCGTCAGTTTGGATAGCTGAGAAGTGAACGAATACATCGTTGCCATCTTCACCAGTAATAAAGCCATAACCCTTATCAGCATTGAACCATTTTACAGTACCATTTTTCATGAACTAAATCCTCCTAGGATATAAAAATAAAAAGTAACTAACACATGTTATTAACACCTATAAAGAATTTACGGTAACACAATTAAATGATACTTTAAAACTTCACATAAATGCCAATCACATTATATAGATTAACACACTCACCCAGTAATTTCCAATCAGAACACAAATTAATTCAAAAAAATTAGTTACCGCCCTTCCGAAATTGATCAAATATTACGTTCATTACCCGCAGGTAACAGTGACATAAAGGCTTTAATAAGAATCCACTTATTACGTGACGTTAACGCCGTTTTAGTGGTATATTTTAACTATAGATTTATTCAGAAAGAAGGTTGATCCAGTGAAGCGGCGTGGCGCAATATTATTTGGTTTATCATTACTTGCAGGACTTTCTAGTACACTACTCCACAAACGGCACCCTAGTACGATCGCTGACGGTGACTTAGCGGTTTTCTACGCGGGAACTTGGACCTATCGTGATGAGGCGCATCACCGGGACCACACGTTGGAGATTGATCCCAACATGATGATTCGCATCGACGGGCGCTCGGTACCAGCCACCGTCGAATCCATCTCATCGAGTGCGCTCGTCTTACTTGATCAATATGGATTTCACCTTGAGGTGCGGGCTAATGAGCAACGACCTGTAACCCTCTTTGACGAAGCCGATGATCGCAGTTATGTCATCTTATCGCCAAATACCTAATGACGCTAGTGACGTCCTAAGGATTTTAATAGGTCGCCATCAAAATAAGTCGCAAGTTCAAGAAGAGTCTTGAACTTGCGACTTATTTTTAGTCAGCCTAGCAGCTAATAAACTGTTAATTTGATTTGCGAAATAAATTATTCAAGGATTAGGCCTTAATTTAAGCCCTGCGCCACAACTTTATTGTACGCTGTCACACTACCGTTGAATAGAATTCCAGCGAACTCTTGACGAGTCCCGTTCTGGCGGTAAACGGCGCGATCGGAATAATGCATAAACATCACTCGTCGTCCCTGTTGGTGGGTCTTCGCCGTGTCCAGCCATAAGTCAGTGTCTTTTAGTGCGGGCTTAACGATCTGCTTGGCAACTGCGGGCGTTGACCATACGACGCAGGAGCGATTATAATCCTGGTTCAACGTGGTCACTAATGCCTTAAGCTTAGCACGACTTTTTCGGACCGCAATCGTCTGGTCCGTGTAGTCACCGTAGTATTGCACTTGAATCGCAATTGGTAAATTGCCGACGCTATCCCCGACCGTTTTCTCGAAATAGGCCGCTTGGGCCGCAGCAGTCGATGAAAAACTAAACGTGTGAATCACGCCAACGCCCAAACTCGTACCAACGATTCGCTCATAATTACTTGCGAAGTTATCATCCGTATAACTAGCCCCTTGAGTGGCATGTAGATAGACAAACTTGAGGCCATCATTTTGCAAGGTCGCAAAGTCTAAATAACCGTCATTTTGTGACACGGCAACTCCACGCACATTGAAGCCACTCACGACAGCGTTACTGCGCCAACGTAGCCAGACCAAGCCGCCCCAAACACTGCCCATAATCACTAATAGAACTAATAACCAGCCAATTCGGTAACGCCACCGCGTTTTCGCGTATACTGGTCGATAATGTTGCCGCTTTGTCATCTCATCAATCCTTTGCCTACAGCATTAAAGCTCTGTTCGCGTTTGACTAATGGCCTCGCGAACCCGGCCAAGACTTTCTGCCATTTCGATATTGCCATGGACAGCAGTCATCAAGAAGAGACTATCGATAATGCTCATCTGAGCAATCAAAGAAGTTAGTCCTTCCGAACGATAATTAATTTCTTCTGCAACTGAAATAAAGGCAACAGTACTGTCCTTGGCTAGGGGGGAATTACCAAAGCTAGTCAACGCGATTATTGGCACGTTTTGTGAATTCAGGGTAGCCAATACTTGTAGTGTTTGCTGATTACGCCCAGTATGTGAGATCACCACTGCCACGTCATTAGCGTTCATCTGAGCTGCCTGCATCAGTTGCATATCATAGTCACTATTATGAGCGCACGGAATACCGGTGCGCACAAACTTATGATAACCATCTAGGGCAGCGACTGCGGAGCCGCCGAGACCATAAAAACCAATCGAGCGAGCATTCAGCAACAATTCCACTGCCCGCTTGAGGTCCGCTTCCGTCATTACCTGACTTGTCTGATCTAGCGAACTACGAATACTATTGAATGTTGATTCCGCAATTCCTTTAAAAGTCGTTTGTTTTTCGACATCTTGAAAAGCTTCAGCATTAGTTTGTTCAATCGGTTCGGCCGCCGTTAGTTCACGTGAGAAGTCCCGGAAACTACTAAAACTAATCCGTTTGACAAACCGTGAAACTGTGGCCGTTGAAACGCCAACCGCTGCGGCCAAGTCTGAAATCGACTGAGCTGCCGTTTTAATTGGGTCGGCAATAATATAATCGGCAATCTTGCGGTCCGTCACACTTAGATTCGGATAATAAGACCGAATTAAAGTCAGGACCCGATTGCGATGTACTGGTGATTGTGTGGACATTTCGGCCACCTCCATGACCAAATTTTACCACAATTCTTAATAACACCCTAAATTTCCTCACAAATGCTATCGTTGTGGGCCATTGATTACTGACCAATCCGCAGCGGTTAGACCTTGTTACCATTCATTCTGTGGTGCCAACTGATACTAAGCCCTTACGAGTCTGTTTCGGCTTATCCAACATGTAAGTTCTGATCAACGTCACAATTTGCGCATTTTGAGGTAAATCGGAGTGCTGGGCATCCGTACCAGTAACCGTAATCTCTGTAAAATGCTTGACTTGCCCTTGATAAATATACTTACCAGCTTCGACACTTCGCGCTGGAACAAGACCATCTGAATCATAGTTTTCGGTACCTGCGACCGAATACATCGTCGCCGACTTAGGCAATCGATCGCGGTACTTAATAAAGTCAGCTAACATTTGTGTCTTATGATTCAAATTAGCTTCTGAGAAATTGTAAGGTGAGCCAATGGTCATAATTCGTTTGACCTTAATATCGTCGCGATTAAAATAGTGTTCAAAGTAGTACGTATAAATCAAACCACCATTCGAGTGACCAATTGCTTTGAAATTATTGAATTGATACTTGGCAGCCAACTTCTTAAAGGCTAGTGAGAACCAACGGGCCTGATGCTTAATATTATCATAGCCGTCACGATTATTTTGAAAGCCAACGACGATGATTGGCTCGTTATCACGGGCACGCAACGACCCCGTCATTTTAATCGTATCATCCGTCATCACGGTCAGCTTAATTAAACTATGCCGACGATGATCAGCCTTATTAAGTTGCTTGACTAAGGTGTCAAACCGATTCTGGGTCGCACTACTGCCGGGAATCATAATAATTGGTGACATCTGCGAATCATGGCGTCCTGCCATCGCAGCCACGTTGGTTTTCGTCCACTGGTATGAGGGCTGAATCAAAAAGCCCAGAAATAGTAAGCCTAATACAAGCACTAACAGACTTCGCCGCCGTCGCTGCCAATTAGGTCGATTATACATGCTTAGCACCCCCCACCTGTGCTTGCGCCGCCTGCACAATGGTTTCCGCCAACCGCATGAACGGCAAATAGATCACCACTGATAGTGCCAAATCAACGATACCAAGTAAAAGTGCCACCACGTTACCGTTAGTGCCGATAAAGGCAATCAACGGTCCCGGCGTACCCACGGGAACCGGATAAACCACGGGTGGAATCCAATGAAACCCAATTGCCAGCGCCGCCAGTCCCATATTTACGACAGGCACAAGCACAAATGGTATTAGATAGATTGGATTATATAGAACTGGTAAGCCTGTCAGTAGCGGTCCATTACTATTAAAGAGCGCAGGTAATAGACTCCACCGCGCGACTACGTGGTAGTTATGATTGTTGCTACCGATATAAATGGCAATCACTAAGGCCAGCAACATCCCCGTTCCGCCAAACGTCCCAAATGCGTGATACAACGTGTTGGCCGTATACGGATACGGCACGTGATACGCCGAGTGATGTGTGAGTGCATAATTCAAATTGGCCGTCATTGTCGCACTGTTGGTCACCAAGCGTTCTTGGTACGGACCAGCTAGTCCAAGAATTTCTAACAACAGCGTCACAACTGCCATGCCAAAGGTCAGCCACAGACTGTGACTAGTCGTTGCGTACTTTTGAAATGCCGACCAACTTTCAGCAGAGTACGTAATAATCATCAGCCAGTTCAAAGCGAGGCTCACTAGCACGGCCAATACTAGTATTAAGGCCATTGGAAGTAGTGAACTGAAAGTCCGTGTCAAGATATCGGCCATATGCGGACTACTTTGTGCCGGAACCGGCTTGCTGAACCATTTGAAAAACAGGCCGGTCAAGCCACCCACAATCAATGCGCCCGTTAGACCGTTAGTCCCGATCAATAAAGTATTAAAAACACCAATTTGGTTTTGATTCGTATACTGATAAGCCACGATCAATAGCGCAATCGCGGCGGTCAATCCCGCTAGTTGGTCATCGCGCTGATTGAGTTTGGCATGGTATTTTGCCGCACCAAATGCTGCTACTACGGCCACACCGTTGAGCGTCAAGGTTGTTAAACTATCAAACGGATAGTGTAAGTAACGATAGTATGGGACCCATTTTGACAGGTGAAAGATACTGGCAATAAACCCCGTTTTCGTCAACACGGTCAGTTGAATGATTTGACTGAACGTCCCAATCAAAATGAATGGGAACGTCAACATCAAGGTCCGTTGAATAATCCGATAGAAGTTAGTTTGCCGAAAACGCAACAAGCGCGGCACTAACCGTTGAATTAACCGTTGTTCATCAAGCCACACAATACCGCCCCCATTCCGGTAATCTACTGAACTTCATTATAAGCCGTTTTAGACGCTGCTGCCTATTAAAATCTGTTATAAATTTACATGCTATGCTGGTATCAACCATACTTATATCGGATTGTTAATTTAATCTGACTGGTCAACAACGGTGTGGCTTACGCTGAGACAGCAATCTGATTACACCAAAAAAGGCCACGCCGTAATTGCAGCGTGGCCCCGTCACCTAAATTTGATCGATTATCGCCAATTGATCTTGCTGAGAACGCGTTTTCCTAAGCCATTTTGCAGAACAATGAACACCGGATACGCACTGATCATCAGTGGTAGGTAAATCACAGCTAACGACCAATCTAATAGATTAACCAATGAGAAAATTCGGCCGGCAAACAAAAAGACTAGGACGAACAGTGTTGCCATTAACACGACTAACCCAATTTTGAACCGGTTCAACGGCCGGGCTGCAATCAATAACGCATTTAAACTAAAGATCCCGGTCATCAACACACTCAATGTCGCGGTCGTTTCGAAATTCAGCTGGAACTTATTACCTAACACCATGATGACCATGATATAGCCGACCACGCAGATCGCCGCGGGAACGGCAATCTCCATCACCTGTTTCATAAAGCGCCCGGTAATTCGCGTATAATCAGGCTGTAACGCCAAGAAAAAGGTTGGAATACCAACCATCAACGATGAAATCGGTGTTAATTGGATGGGCTCAAACGGGTAGCTGTGGCTCATGAAGATAAAAATCAACGTCAGAGCGACCGAATACATCGTCTTAATCAAGTAGAGCGCGGCGACCCGTTCAATATTATTGATAACGCGGCGACCCTCGTTCAGCACTTGCACCATCGCATCAAAGTTCGAATCGATTAAGACAAAATCAGCCAAACTCTTCGTGGCTTCACTCCCACTCGCCATCGCGATACTACAATCCGCCTGTTTCAGCGCCAACAAATCATTAACGCCGTCACCAGTCATCGCTACGGTATGGCCGTTGCGCTGATAGGCTTTAATTAGTTGCTCTTTTTGTTGCGGCGTCACTCGACCGAACACCGTATAATTTGTCACTAGCTGATCATAGTCGGGGGTAGTCCCCACTTGACTCATATCAACCAGCCGATCAGCGTCCTTGATCTCAGCCCGTTGTGCAATACTGGCGACCGTCACCGGATTATCACCAGAAATAACTTTTAGGGCGACGTCTTGATTAGCAAAAAAACCAAACGTCGTCTTAGCGTGTGGCCGCAACTCATCCGTAATCAGAATTAATCCCAAAGTCATCGGTCGAGTCGGTTTGGGCGTCGTTAAGGCGGCCACTTCGGCTAACACTAATACCCGGTAACCTTGTTGCGCGAGCGTTTTGATGCGAGACTGTAACTCGCCGGGTACCGTGGTAAAAATAAATTCCGGTGCGCCCATAACGTAAGCGTGACCATCAAACGCGGCCCCACTCCACTTACGACTTGAAGAAAAGGGAAGAACTTCTGTCGCTTGCACTGGTGGCTGACCAAAAGCAGTCTTGATGGCCCGGGCCGTTTCATTATCATCATCAATAGCAGTGACTAACGCAGCTAACCGGTGCTCCACTGCTGTCAAATCATGCTGGTTCCACGGCTCAACGCGTTCAAAAACTAACTTGCCACTAGTAATCGTTCCAGTCTTGTCGAGGCACAACGTATCGACCCGGGCCAGTGCTTCAATGGCGGGTAGCTCCCGCACCAATACCTGGTGCCGGCCTAAAGTGAACGCCCCAGCAGCTAAAGCGACTGACGTTAACAGCACCAGTCCTTCCGGAATCATCCCGACCATCGCGGCCACCGTCCCGAGGATTGCCCGGTTCTGACTTTCACCCCGCATCATAGTGGAAATGAACAGACCAGCACCTAGTGGAATAATCGTAAAGGTCAAAATTTTGATAATTCGATTGATAATCGTTAACAGTTGACTTGGCGTCCGCCGTTTTTGCTTAGCTGCTCGCGCCATCTGCTTGATAAAACTACCGTGACCAACCTGCGTCGCCTGCACGATTCCGTGTCCGCCAAGGATGACACTCCCAGAAACCAACTCATCACCCGGCCCCTTAATGACCGGATCAGCCTCACCCGTAATCTGGGACTCATCGACCTCTAATCCAGCGGTCGCCCGCACGAGCCCGTCCACAGGAATCTGCTCGCCACGGGTCACTAATAGTAAATCATCCTGAACGATTTCGTCCTGACCGATCGCTACCGTTTGACCGTCACGGCGGACTTGAATCTTAGTGGCCGATAATAGTGATAGCTTATCAACCTGGCGCTTGGCACGAATCTCCTGAAAAATACCGATGGCCGTGTTGACGATGACCACGAATAAGAACAGCATGTTCTTATAGCTTCCTGTCAAAAAAACTAACCCAGCTAACAAAACATTGATACAGTTAAAAAGTGTTAGCAAATTATCACGAAAAATCTGTTTAACAGACCGCGTTAAGGGCGGTAACGGCTCATTCTTTAGACCCGCTGTCAGGCGCTGGTCAACTTGCTTAGTCGTTAACCCGTGTTCAATTGCTGATAAATAACGTTCCGACATGGTGGGCCCCCTTAAAATTAACTTTAACCTTATTGTAAACGATTTTTTAAGCCTGGGGCTAAAATAACGCCCTAATTTAGCGTTTACCATGCAGAATTAAGATTTTCATTACGATTGATCATAAAATTACTTCAATAAATCATTATTGATTTTGATTTCAGCCTTAACAAAGATTATTGTATTACGCCCCATTTACTGCTAAATATTGGCGAATTTAACCTGACGAATTGTCAAATCAAGCGCAACTTTTTGCCGAAGAAAACTTCACTTGGACTTTTCCATCCCAAGACCTTGCGTGGACGGTT